>NZ_JAQGMM010000338.1 GCF_028292365.1 Caballeronia sp. | reverse complement strand
CCCGGTCATTACCGGCCCGGCTCGCGTGTTCGAAGACGAGCAAAGCGCGATGACCGCGATTGTCGCGGGGCAGATCAAGGCGGGGGATATCGTGGTATTGCGTTATCTCGGCCCGAAGGGTGGTCCGGGCATGCCGGAAATGCTGGCGCCTACTTCAGCGATTATCGGCCAGGGGCTGGGTGAATCGGTCGGCCTGATTACCGATGGCCGCTTCTCAGGCGGTACGTGGGGCATGGTCGTGGGCCACGTCGCGCCGGAAGCCTATGCGGGCGGCACGATTGCGTTCATCAAGGAAGGGGATTCGATCACCATCGACGCCCACAAGCTGCTGTTGCAACTGAACGTGGATGACGCCGAGATCGAGCGCCGTCGCGGGGAGTGGACGCAACCTGCGCCGCGGTACACGCGTGGCGTGCTGGCCAAGTATGCTGCGCTCGCGTTGCCGGCAAACAAAGGCGCGGTAACGGGCTAATTGCTGGTTGTTTTTCGCTTGGCGCCGGTGGGGACTGTTTCAGGTCCCGCCGGCGTCGGCAGGATCCAAGGCGGGAATTAAGGCCGGATTTACAAGGCCAGATTAAATGCTGGATTGCTGATGCGCCGGGTCGGACTCGGCTTCCGCAGCCAAAAACCCCTTCTTACTGGCGCCCTCGCCGCTCCAGCTCGTCCGCTACCGCTTCGCGCACCCATTGCGTCAACTCGGTTTCCAGCGCCAACGCGACCTCCCGCGTAATCTGGCTCACAAGCCAGGTGGAATGCTCCTGCAACGACTCCCTGCAACGTTCTTCGATCAACGTCCGGCCATCGCCTGTCAAAAAGTGCGTGAAACGCCCTCGCAGCCTGTCTGCGATCACATCGGCGTCGCGATCCGCGCCGTGCGCAAGCTCCTCATGCGATGACACAGCCGCCGGTGACAACACCGGTTCCGGCGCCCGCGGTGCAACACGGGCTCGGTCCGGCCGGCCCGACGCGATGACATCAGTCAGCACGGGAATGGAGGAATCGAAATTTTCGGGTGTTTCAGCCGTATCGGGCGCGGTGGTGATGGGCACGAGTGGACTCCGTCTCTTGATGGCAGGCTGTTGGCAACCGGGTGGCAACCCAAATGGCAACCCAGATGGCAACCTGATGGCAGGCCGGCTGCGGGCTAACGGCGGGCGTTTTTGGGATCATACCGCGTGGCCGCTGCTCACAGCGACTGAGGCAGCGACTGAGCGATGTGCTCAGCCGCCCTGCTTGTAGTTGTTGAGCACGTAGCCCCGATCGCGGTAGAACCTATACCGGTCGCGTCCGGCCACGAGTTCATGCTCCTCATTGCCGACCACTTCCAGCAGGCGCTCAAACCGCGCGAACTGCTGCGGTACTGTTGCGCCGAGGTTCAGCAGGATCTGCTGCTTCAAATCCTGCCCCAGCGATTCCAGCGACTCCGTCAGCAACACCGGCGTGTCAAACGCCAGCGCGCTGTCCGCCCTGCAATGCGGCACGAACTCGAGCGGCTGGAACGTCCATAATTGCTCGTCGAACCGTTTCAACCGCTCGGGTTCGGCCAGCACGATCAACGGCTGGCCGCTCATATAAGCCTTGCGCACGAGGCGACAGGCATACGCGATCGAATCCCCCACATTCGAATGGAAATCGATACGCGTCATGCCCGCGCCTCCCCGCTCACGCTTCGTTCAATCACGCTCATTGGCCCGCGCGATCGACCAGGAACTGCGTGAGCAAGGGCACAGGACGACCGGTTGCGCCCTTTGCCGCACCGCTTTTCCACGCCGTTCCCGCGATGTCGAGGTGAGCCCACGGATAGTTCTGCGCGAATCGCGACAGGAAACAGGCCGCGGTAATCGCGCCGCCCGGCCGTCCGCCGATGTTCGCGACATCGGCGAAATTCGACTTCAGCAGATCCTGGTACTCGTCGTCAAGCGGCATGCGCCACGTCGGATCGATGGCTTCTTTCGATGCGTCCAGCAACTCGCCCGCCAACGCGTCGTCCTTCGAGAACAAACCCGTGTTGTGATGGCCAAGCGCGACCACGCACGCGCCCGTGAGCGTGGCGATATCGATGACTGCCGCGGGTTTGAAGCGTTCCACGTAGGTCAGCGCGTCGCACAGAATCAGGCGGCCTTCCGCGTCCGTATTCAGCACTTCGATAGTCGTGCCCGACATGGACGTGACGATGTCGCCCGGCTTCACCGCGTTGCCGGCCGGCATGTTCTCGCAGGTCGGCACCACGCCGATCACGTTGAGCTTCAGCCCCATTTCCGCGATCGCACGCATGGTGCCGAACACGGAGCCGGCGCCGAGCATGTCGTACTTCATCTCGTCCATGCCTTCACCCGGCTTGATGGAGATGCCACCGGTGTCGAACGTGATGCCCTTGCCGACCAGCACGACGGGAGCCGCTTTCGCGCCCGCGCCCTGGTGATGCATCACGATGAACGCAGGCGGTTCAACCGAGCCTTTCGCGACCGACAGGAACGAACCCATGCCGAGCGCTTCGATCTGCTTCTGGCCGAGCACTTCGACCTTCAGCTTGAATTCCTTGCCCAGCTTTTTCGCGGTATGGCCGAGATACGTGGGCGTGCAGACGTTCGGCGGCAAGTTGCCGAGATCGCGCGTCAGGTCCATGCCGTTCGCGAGCGCCGTGGCGTGTTTCACCGCAAGCTTCGCTGCTTTTTCGTCGGCGGCGTCGATGCTGAACACCACTTTCTTCAACGCGCGATCGCCATTTTCCGGCTTGCTTTTCATCTGCGTGAACTTGTAGGTCAACTCGCGCAGCGCGAGGATGGCGCAGCGCACACCCCAGTCGCTGGTGCGCTCCGGCACCGGCAGTTGGGCGAGCGTGAAGGCCACGTTCGCGATCTTCGTGGCAAGCAGCGCTCGCCATGCGGCGCGCGCGGCTTCCGTGTAAGCCTTTTGATTAAAACCGTCCTGCTTGCCGAGGCCGACCAGCAAAATCCGCGACGCGCCAATGCCCGTCACTTCGGTCAACATCAGCGTGGAACCGGCCTTGCCGCTCATGTCGCCGGCTTTCACCGTGCGCGTGAGCAGTCCCTTGGTCACCAAATCCATCTCGCGGGCGGCACCCGTCAACGTCTGCGCTTCGAACACTCCGAGCACCACTACATCGGCCTTCCCGTTAAGGAAACCATTTGCCGAGCCTTTGCTCCAATCACAGGCTTTTATGCTAAAGTCCATCGCGCTTATCCTCGGATAAAATCTGGGCTGAAGGATGAAAGCCGCAATTATCCGCTATTTTTTTCCGAGGCGGTCGCGAGCAGCAATACCCGGATTGAATGTCCCGCTCATGACTCGTTCGACACGTTCGTTTGATACCTTCATTCGGCACGTTTGTCATGGCGTGTGGTCCAGACGCGGATCCAAACGCGGACCGCACATAATCCAACCGCCTCGTCGTCGCCGGTTTCCACCTGACAATCAATGATCTTCGAACGCTCCCTTCAGCGTGAACTCGCGTATACGGCTGGCGCCGTATTCATGGTGCTGCTCACGATCATGCTGACCACGATGATGATTCGCATCGTCGGCTTTGCCGCTTCGGGGCAAGTCGATCCGCGCGACGTCGTGGTGCTGATCGGTCTTACCGTCATCGGTTATCTCGCCGTGATCATGATCGTGACCCTGTTCGTGTCCATCCTGTTCGTGCTGACGCGCTGGTATCGCGACTCCGAAATGGTCGTGTGGCTCGCGTCGGGAGTCAGTCAAACGGCGCTGATCAAACCGGTTGCGATCTTCTCCACGCCTATCATCATCGCCATTGTATTTTTCGCGTTCGTAGTCTGGCCCTGGTCGAATTTGCAAAGCAAGCTGATCAAGGCGCGGTTCCAGCAGCGCGACGAAGTCTCGCTGCTCGCACCCGGCCAGTTCCGCGAATCGCAGACCAGCCACCGCGTGTTCTTTATCGAAAAAATGTCGCCGGATCAGGGGCACGTGCAGAACGTTTTCGTGACGAGCACGGAAGGCGGCAAGGTCAACGTGGTGGTATCGAAGAATGGTCATACTGAAACGCACGCCAATGGCGATCGTTTCGTGGTGCTGGAAAACGGCCGCCGTTACGACGGCGTTCCGGGCCAGCCAAACTTCCGGATCATGGAATTCGAGCGCTACGGCGTGAAAATCCAGAGCCAGCAATTCGTGAACACGCCAACCACGACCGGTATGTACACGAATGAATTGCTGGCCAATCCCACCCGCGACAACCTTGCCGAAATTGCGTGGCGCGCGGGTCTGCCGCTGATCGCAATCAACCTGATGCTGCTTGCCATCCCACTGTCTTATCAG
This sequence comes from Caballeronia sp., assembly GCF_028292365.1. GTDB lineage: Bacteria > Pseudomonadota > Gammaproteobacteria > Burkholderiales > Burkholderiaceae > Caballeronia. Next base: position 7,476 of record NZ_JAQGMM010000338.1, on the reverse strand, counting down.
AATCCGCGACGCAGTCGCACAATCAATCTCGTGATGGCAGTGCTGATCTATCTGACCTATTCCAACCTGCTGAACGTGGTGCAGTCGTGGATCGAGCAAGGCCGGGTGTCGTTCTTTGTCGGGCTCGTAGGACTGCACATACTCGTCTCGATCATGGTCGCGTTCATCTTCTGGCTGCGCATACGCAACCGCCCGCTGTTCAAACTGTCGGCGTTCACCCGCTCGAAAGGGGCCTGACGCAATGCGCATTTACGAACGGTATTTCGCGCGTCAGATCTATCTCGCGTTCATCTTCATCCTGTTTGCATTCTCTGGCCTGTTCTTCTTCTTTGACCTGATCAACGAGCTGAACACAGTTGGCCACGGCAACTACAAGTTCGGGCTCGCGGTGCTGCGGGTGGCCTTGCAGACGCCCTCGCGCTTCTACGAGATCATCCCGGTTGCCGCGTTGATCGCGGCCATCTACGTGTTCGCGCAAATGGCCGCCGCGTCCGAGTTCACTATTTTCCGCGTGTCCGGATTGTCCACGGGCAAGGCGCTGCGCTCGCTGCTCAAGATCGGCATACCCATGGTGTTCCTCACCTATGTGATCGGCGAAGTGGTCGGCCCCTACTCCGACCAGCTCTCCGAGAAAGTGCGGCTCGAGGCGCTGGGGTCATCGGTATCGATGAACTTCGAATCGGGCGTCTGGGTGAAAGACACGCTGACCGCGCGCGCGGACGGCGAACAGGTCACGCGCTTTGTGAACGTGGGCACGCTGAATCCGGATACGACCATTGCGAACGTGCGCATCTACGAATTCGATTCGCTGTTCCGGCTGACAAACGTGCGGATTGCGAAGAGCGGCGTGTTCCAGCCGCCGGGCCACTGGAAGCTCACCGATGTGACGGATACCGAATTGATCGACGCGCCGCCGCAAGCCGTGAATCCTGGTGACGCGCTTAATCCTGTGTATCGCGCGAAACAGATTACCCTGCCCGAGTATTCGCTGCGCTCTGAACTTACGCCGCAGATTCTGTCGGTGCTGCTGGTGTCGCCGGACCGGATGTCGATGTTCAGCCTGTTCAGGTACATCCAGCATTTGACGGAAAATCATCAGGACACGCAGCGTTATCAGATCGCGTTCTGGCGCAAAATCTTGTACCCGCTCGCGGTGCTCGTGATGCTGGTGCTGTCGCTGCCGTTCGCATACCTGCATACACGCGCCGGCGTGGTGGGTGTGAAGGTGTTCGGCGGCATCATGATCGGCATGAGCTTCCAGCTGATCAACACGCTGTTCTCGCACATTGGTACGCTGAATACCTGGCCTGCGCCATTAACGGCCGCAGCGCCGGCGCTGGCGTATCTGGTCGTCGGCTTGATCGGGTTGCGGTGGGTGGACCGGCATTAGGGCTTGGGCTTTAGGGCTTGGGGCTTCGAAAACAGCGGAGAACTCGATGAGCAAGCACGGTTTGATCTTGTTCGGCCACGGAGCACGCGATCCACGCTGGGCCGAGCCTTTCGAACGGCTCGCCACGAAGCTGCGGGCGCAGCGCAGCGAACCGGTGTCGCTGGCGTTTCTTGAACTGATGACGCCTGATTTACCCACAGCTATCGAACATCTCGCGGCCGATGGGTGTGATGCGGTTACCGTCGTGCCTGTGTTCTTCGGTCAGGGCGGCCATATTCGGCGCGACCTGCCTGAGCTGCTCGATCGATGCCGGGCGATGTTTCCATCGCTGATCATTCACTGCGCAACAGCAGTCGGCGAAGACGACTCAGTGCTCGATGCGGTCGCGGAGTATTGCGTTCGGCAGATTGAGTAGGTCGACTACCCCTCCCATTAGGACCCTCACGCATTGCACGATGCCCCGCGAGTCACAGACTTCCGGGGCATTGTCTTGTTCGAAAATTTCGACTCACGCCTTGGCATCTACGGTTCCGACGACGGGGTAAGTTTCTGCCCAGAACGCCTGAATATCTCACCAGTGAAATATCTCTCAAGCGACAAAAATAGTCATATCTGACCAATAAAACCACTTAATTGGTCAGATATGGATAAAATCGCTACTTTGGAACATTGACGAACTGCATATTTTGTCTATACTGACCAATTAAGTGGTTTTATATGTCAGATACGACAAAATGAAACGCAATAGTCGAGAATTTTCCTCTCCGGAACTCAGCCAACAGGCTATGGGGCTTGGGCACGCGGTTGCAGTCGCCCGGATTGCACGCAACATGACCCGGAAGGACTTTTCCGAACGAGCCAACATTAGCCCGAGCACGCTGGTACGCATCGAAAACGGCGATGTTTCGGTCAGTTTCTCATCGTGGCTGCACGCATTCGAACGGGCCGGCCTGCTCGGATTGCTCCAGCCGCTCGCGAATCCGCAAAACGATGTAATCGGTGAAGCGCGGCGTAAAACGGAATCCCGTGTGCGCCCACGCAAGCCCGCTTCGAAGACAGGCGAGTATGATTTTTAATACAACGACATGGAGCAAATACGTCTTCATCGCCCTGGAAGGCGCGGCCGAGGCGGTTCCTGCCGGCAAGCTCGAACTACTCGAGGAAGGCATCAGGCCGGTCGGGTCCACCTTCGTCTACGGCAACAAATATCTGCAACGCGCCAACGCCGTCGCCGTGGACCCGGTCAGCATGCCTTTGGACGAAGCGAAGAAGTCCAAAGAAGCAGTTTTCCAGCCCCCGGCAGGACTGGCGCTGTTTGGCGCCATTCGTGACGCTGCCCCAGACTCCTGGGGACGACGCGTCATTGAAAATATGTTGAGGGCTGCACCCGACGGCCTGCCTGAAACCGAGTATCTGGCTCACGCCGGCCCGCATCGAACGGGCGCGCTCGATTTCAGGAACTCGCCCACCGCCTCTGCCGAACCAGGCAAGTTGCCGGATGCCAAAGAGCTGTCCTATCTGCTGGATGCCGCAGCGATGATCCAGGACGGCAAGCCGGTTCCGAAAAAATTGCAATTGCTCTTCAGCGTCGGTGCGACTTTCGGAGGTGCGCGGCCCAAAGCAGTGCTGCTGGACGATGGCCGGCAGTGGGTTGCCAAATTCCCCGTCGCCCGGGATGGTTTCAACATTCCTGTGGTCGAGCGCGCAACGCTTGAGCTCGCCCGCAAGTGCGGTATGCGCGTTCCCGCGACCAAGCCCGTTCACCTGGCCGATGGGCGTGATGTCATGCTGATCGAGCGCTTTGACCGTGTGCCACTATCCGGGGGAGAGTTTGGCAAACGGCACGTCGTGAGCGCGCTGACCATGCTCAAGATGCATGAAAGCGATACCGCATCGGCCAACTACGCCGATCTGGCCGACCTGCTCGGTGAACACGGTGCGACGGGTTTCGTGGCGGCTGACAAGGTCGAATTGTTCAAGCGAATGGTATTCAACATCCTCGTGACGAATGACGATGACCATCTGCGCAATCATGCGTTTGTGTGGGACGGAACGAATAAGGGCTGGCGCCTGAGCGACCTTTACGACGTCGTGCCGAAGCCGCAGGTCGGCTCCGATCGGTTCCTCGTACTTGGCGTAGGCCCGGCAATGGGCCGGCTGGCGACGCTCGATAACGCACTCTCAGCGGCGGGGCGATTCGGCCTGCTCAAGCACGCGGCCGTCGAAATCATCCAGCAATTATCGGCGGTCGTGAGGGAGTGGCGGATCTACTTCGAGGAATTCGGCGTTCCCAAGCGCGAGTGTGACAAGATCGCTTCGGCGTTTCGGAAGCCGCAGGCCATTGGTCTGCGTGAGGTGGAGAAGACATAGTTCTTTAAACGCTGCTGAACAGGGCGTTATAAGCGCAATTTGCCAAAGAATCAGACAACCTCGAATGAATATGAAAAAGCCCCCATGGGTCAGTGACCGACGAGAGCTTTTCAATCAGGCGAACAGCAAGCTAAACCAAGCAGAGATCCCGTAGCCAGCAGCGAGTTTTCTCCGGGTTAGCGTCGGCTTGAATCAAGCGGCAACCTGCAACGCCCCTTCGACGCTTTGGACCGGTACCAACACCGAGCGCTCCGCAAACGCCTCTCCAATCATCAGCAAACTCGGCTGCGATGGATCGAGCCAATCTTGCGCTTCTCCAATCGCCATAGCACCCAGCGTCAGCGTCAGCGATCGCTCACGTTCTGTGCTGCACGCCTCGACGATAGCAACCGGCGTCGACGCCGCCCTTCCTGCATCAATAAGCTGCTGCGCAATCTCAGGCGCGCTGTCGCGGCCCATGTAGAACACGAGCGAATCCGCGCTTGCCTGCTCGCGGATTTCATCGCTGTCAGGTGCACGGCTGTAGGTCGCCAGAGCAACACTGCGCGCTACTCCGCGCAAGGTCAACGAGCGCTTCAACGTTGCTGCGCTCGCCAGCGCGGCCGTGATCCCCGGCACCACTTCGTACTCAATACCCGCCGCTTCGAGCGCGCGCATTTCTTCGTCGGCGCGGCCGAACAGCATGGGATCGCCACCCTTCAAACGCACGACGACATCGTGCTCGAGCGCGGCATCGACGATCTGCTTGTTGATGAAATGCTGCGCCGTCGAACGCTGTCCGCAACGTTTCCCGACCGCGATCTTGCGCGCGTCCGGCGCGTAGTCGAGCATGGCCGGCTCGATTAGCGCGTCGTGCAACACGACTTGCGCCTGGCTCAGCAACCGGGCACCGCGAACCGTGATCAGGTCCGCCGCTCCCGGCCCCGCGCCGATCAAATACACCTTACCCATAATCAATGGTCGCTTAGTAAGTCAGGCTGAATACGAGCGAATCATCCCGGCCGCCACCGTGTGATGCGTCGCTTCATCGATAAGAACAAACGCGCCGGTACCCTGATGCGTGTCGTAGGCATCGCAGACGATCGGCTTTTGCAGCGTCAGCGCCACGCGGCCGATGTCGTTCATCGTCAGGTTATGGCGGTCCACAGCGTGCAGCAGCGTATGCACGTCGAGCACTTCCTTGATCGCACCAATCCGCGCGAACACCGTGTTCGTGGTCTGCTTCAGCAAGTACTTGCGCTGCGGCGAGAGCGGCTCTTCATCGAACCAGCACAGGTCCGCGTCCAGCTTCTTCGCCGGCTCGACCTTCGTGCCGCTCGTGTTGCGCGGCACGAACGTATCACCACGCGAGACATCGATATCTTCCGCCAGCCGAATGGTCACCGTCTGGCCCGCGAACGCACGATCCACTTGCGCCACACCGCCCGGAACCGGCGCGATGATCTCGGCAACGGTTGCATCGCGGTTCGCCGGCAGCACCGTGATGGTATCGCCCAGTTTCACTTCACCCGACTCCACCCGGCCCATGTAGCCACGGAAATCGTCGGCCTGACTCCCGTCCTGGCGCGCGACCCATTGCACCGGAAAACGCAGCGCCTGATCAACAGGCTGCGCCACCGGCAGTGCTTCGAGCAGATCGAGCAGCGGCTCGCCCGCGTACCAGGGCATGCGCTCGCTGGCGGTCACGATGTTGTCGCCCTTGAGCGCCGACACCGGCACGAAGCGCACATCGGCAATCCCGAGCCGGCGCGCGAGTTCAACATACGCGTCGCGGATCTCGTTGAAGCGCGACTCGCTGAAGTCGATCAGGTCCATCTTGTTGATCGCGACGATCACATGCTGCAGCCCAAGCAACTTCACGATCGCGCTATGACGCACCGTCTGCGGCAACAGTTGCGCGACGCCATCCTTCAACGTCACACGCGTGGCGTCGACGAGAATGATCGCGGCATGGGCGGTTGATGCGCCCGTGACCATGTTGCGCGTGTACTGCTCGTGGCCGGGGGTATCGGCAATGATGAACTTGCGCTTCGCGGTCGCGAAATAGCGGTACGCAACGTCGATCGTAATGCCCTGCTCGCGCTCGGCTTCAAGACCATCGGTCAACAGCGACAAATCGATTTCATCGCCAACGGTGCGCTTATTCTTCGCGCGCGACAACGCCGACAACTGATCCGACAACACCGCCTTGCTGTCGAACAGGAGGCGGCCGATCAGCGTGCTCTTGCCGTCGTCCACACTGCCCGCGGTGATGAAACGCAACACGCCGAGGTCTTCGGGTTGATGAATGCTCATGATGTTTCCCTGTTCCTTGTTTGCGGCGTGATGCTTAGAAATAACCTTGTTTCTTGCGGGTTTCCATCGCGGCTTCGGACGCTTGATCGTCCATGCGCGTGGCGCCGCGTTCCGTGATTTCCGTCACGGCCGTTTCCGCGATGATCTTCTCGACATCGTCGGCATCGCTCGCAACGGGGCAGGTGCAACTGATGTCGCCGACCGTACGAAAACGTACTTGCGCGATTTCCGACACTTCGCCTTCCTGCAGCGGCGTGATCGGCGTCAGTGGCACGAGCAAGCCATTGCGGCGGATGATCTCGCGATCGTGGGCATAGTAAATGGACGGCAGCTCAAGCTTCTCGCGGCCGATGTATTGCCAGATATCCAGTTCGGTCCAGTTCGAAATCGGGAACACGCGCAAGTGCTCGCCGTTATGCAGGCGCGCGTTATAGATGCTCCACAATTCCGGGCGTTGCGCTTTCGGATCCCACTGGCCGAATTCATCGCGGAAAGAGAAGATGCGCTCTTTCGCGCGGGCCTTTTCTTCATCGCGACGCGCGCCGCCGATCAACGCCGTGTAACCGTATTCTTCGATAGTTTCGAGCAACGTCACCGCTTGCGCGGCGTTACGCGAATCCGTTTCGCGACGCAGGCGCACGGTGCCTTTCTTGATCGAATCTTCGACATGACCGACCACGAGCTCAGCGCCAATTTCAGCAGCACGACGATCGCGGAAGTCGATGACTTCACTGAAGTTATGACCGGTATCGATATGAACCAGCGGGAACGGCAGTACGGTCTTGCGGCCCGAGCCAATGCCGAATGCCTTCAACGCGAGATGCAGCACGACGACCGAATCCTTGCCGCCCGAGAACAGCAACGCAGGCTTGCTGCACTCGGCCACGAGTTCGCGCAAGATGTGAATGGACTCAGCTTCGAGCCAGTCGAGATGGTCCATCCGGTCACCGCGATTGGCGAGCGGGGCGTTGACTGTTGAATCGAGCGTGCTGCTCATATGCGTCGTTCCTTGGTTGCTTTGCATGACACCCAGCTTGTGGCGTCATGCGTCAATATCAATGCGTTCAGAGCGCCGAACTTGGCGCTGCACTGCGGTCTTCCACGATCTTTATATTCGTCACGTGCAATCCGCATTCCTTCGTGTCCCGCGATTCCCACCACCAGCGTCCTGCCCGGCTGTCTTCACCCGGACGGATGGCGCGCGTGCACGGCTCACAGCCAATGCTCGGATACCCGCGCGCGTGCAGCGGATTGACGGGGACATCGAAGGCCTTCAAATAAGCCCAGACATCGTCTTCGGTCCAGTCCGCGAGCGGATTGAACTTCGCAATGCCACGCGGCGCGTCGTGCTCTTCTTCATGCAACTCTACGCGCGTTACGGATTGCTCGCGTCGCTGTCCCGTGACCCACGCGCTCACGTC
>NZ_JAQGMM010000316.1 GCF_028292365.1 Caballeronia sp. | reverse complement strand
AACTCGTACACGTTCAATGAAAACAGCGCCACTTTCGGTATGATCAAGGCCGTAAATAGCGAGTCTGCTATTTACATTGATGTAGGAACGTTTGACGGATGGCTGTCATTGGGACTATGGTCGGGGAACGTGCTCATGGCTTCGGGGGATTATGATATCGCTGCTGGAAGACTTTATGGGGGCCCGGCGAACGTAATAAAGGTGTCCCCTGGAATCCTAAAGTTATCGATCAATCCCAATCTTTACGGGATGCTAACTTTTGATGTCCGCTATACCAGTTCTGATGGCGTCACACATCCGTTGACCCATTCCAAGATTTCCGATTTGACCGCTTTGAATGACACATGGGTACCATTTAACCAAGGCACCCTCCCGGGTGTCTACAAGTCAGTCCTCCATAGCGCTGCCGCCCCTGACGACGCCGGTTCGGTGGCGGCCACGGAGCAACTGCATACTCAAGACACGGCCGCGCCCCCGAGTCATACCGTGGTCGGCGAGCACGACGCGTTCAAAGCTGCCGCTGGCGGCAACGAAACAGTTGACTTGAAAGCAGACCCTACGTCCTACTTCAAGGAAGCCACGGCGCACATTGAAGGCGCGAAGGGCGGCGCTGTGGACACGCTGCACCTCACGGGCGATCACCAGATCCTCGACTTGACCTCGCTGACCGGCAAGACGGCGGCGGCGAAGATTTCGGGTATCGAAGTGATTGATCTTGGCGGCCAGCACAATACGTTGAAGCTCTCGCTGGTGGACGTGCTGAATCTGGGCGAAACCGACCTGTTCCAGCAAGACGGCAAGCAGCAGTTGATGGTGAACGGCAAGGAAGGCGACGTTGTCGACTTGTCGAATTCGCACGTCGCAGGTCTGGCTGAAGGCGAATGGCAACAACACGGCACCACGCAAGTGGGCGGCGTGACGTACAACGTGTACGAACACTCGGGTGCGCATACCGAGTTGCTGGTTCAGCAGGGGGTGCAGATCGCCGTGCATTGATTATGTGAAGACCGGCTTTCGCTAATAGAGGAAAGCCGGTTGATTCAAAGCAGCAAGCTAAAAAACCGTCGCAGACTTTGTCTGCGACGGTTTTTTTAATGGCCCGATGACGGAGTAATCGTAAGCGACGTTCAGAGGGTTGAGCGCAATCCGAGTACCGTTTGAGCGTTACTCGGAATGCGCTTCCTATCAAGGTGAGCGAAAGGTGCGCGAGTTCTTCGGATATGCATTGGATTGTGCCCAATGGGGGCAGCCAGATTGCCCTCCCCAAGGTTCTCAAAGGCTTCGGCGAAGCGGGAGTCCTTGAGGTCATAGAAGCTGACGCCAGCGGCGCCTATCGCGCCGACTACTCGGTGACGCTTCAGGAGGCGGTATTTGTGTCGCATTGCGCATGCGTGGTCATATCCGTTTGCCTCAATTTCGGCGGGTCGTCAGCTTATGGATCTGTTCCGTCTGATGCGGGCTTCAGCATGGACCGCAACGCAGATAGCTTGCTGCAGTGGCGTCAAGCTGATCTGTCGAGCACCGGCCAATTGATTAGATCGTGAGTCAAAAATGTACTATGAGGCTATTTTTGATGCTCATCTTCTGCGTGCGTTGCTTCCATGATTAGATTTTGTGATATTTTTATAGTATGGATGTAAATTCACGACACCAGATAATCAAGCGACTGCAGGCGGAATTGCCCCGCGGGACCCCGTTCGGCCTTGCCACTCTCGGGCAATTCGGGGTCTCGGCCCAGCTCGCTGCCCACTACGCCGAAGGGGGCTGGCTCGTGCGTCTGGCGCAGGGGGTCTATGCCTTTCCCAACGACGACTTTGGCGTTCACAAGGCGATCCTGTTCCTTCAGCAGCGCGTGCCGGGTCTGCACGTTGGCGGAAAGAGTGCATTGGCAATGCAAGGTGTGCGGCACAACCTGAGCACCCGGGACACGCTGGTCCTGTGGGGCGAACCCCGCTTTGCGCTGCCGACGTGGTTCACCTCGCGCTTCCCGGCTCGTTATGTCCATGCCCACCTGTTCGACTGGCCGCATACCGCTTTGGCGGACAAGACGCTGGCTACGCCGCCGGGCCTGCCGGAGGGGCTGCAGGTATCTGTTCCCGAGCGCGCCGTCCTTGAGCTTTTGTACGAGACAGGCGTGAAGCAAAGTCTCGAAGAGGCACGCAATCTTTTCGATGGCCTGCGCTCTCCACGCAAAGACCTCCTTGGGCAACTGCTGTCCTGCTGTACCAGTGTCAAGGCGGTGCGCCTGTTTCTCACTTGGGCACGCGAGACGAACGTCGTAGACGTCGATCTCTTACTGACACAGCACGAGGTTCGCACCGGCAGTAACCGGCGCTGGATGAGCCGGCTTGACGACGGCACGCTACTGAGCCTGAAACCTCATGGATAAAAGTTACGCGGACACCGTTCGTCTTTTGCTCACCGTCGCACCGGCAGTGTTGGCCAACGACATCTTTGCCATGAAGGGCGGCACGGCCATCAATCTTTTCGTGCAGGACATGCCGCGTCTGTCGGTCGACATCGACGTGGTGTATCTGCCGTGGCAGGTTCCCCGCGACGACGCACTGCGTGCGATCAACCAGGAACTGGCCACCATTTCAGCGCGCGTCGAGACGCTCGGCGTGCAGACACGCCTTGTCCGCAGCAGGGATTTGGGCGATACCAAGCTGATTGTCGAGAACGAGACCAGTCAGGTGAAGGTTGAGGTCAACGTCGTGTTCCGTGGCACGGTCCTGCCCGTCGAGCGGCGATCGCTGAGCGCCAGGACGGGCGACAGGTTTGGCGTCGAGTTTGAGGTGCCAATCCTTGCCCCGGACGAACTCTATGCGGGCAAGCTGGCGGCCGCGCTCGACCGGCAGCACCCGCGCGATCTGTTCGACGTATGGCAGCTCTACGAATCGGGCGGCATCACCGAAGGCATGGTGGAGTGCTTCGTGGTCTATCTGGCCGGACACAATCGGCCAATTCACGAAGTACTGTTCGGCAACAACAAGGATATTGCTGCCGAGTACGACCGAGCCTTCATGCGCATGACCGAAGTAGGGTGCACCTTGGCTACTCTGCTGGATGCTCGCGCACAGCTTCGGCGTGAATTGCCCGCGAGGTTGAGCGAAGCACACAAGCAATTCCTCGGTGGACTGGCGCGCGCGCAGCCCGACTGTCTTTATTGCAGTGTGAGCACGCCGCTGAACTAACTGCATTGCGATGGAAGCTCAGCAATCTGGAAACCTTTCGCAAGCGCCGGCCAAAAGATTTCTCCTCGCAGGCCGAAACGCTCGAAACGCTTTTGGCCCAGGTCTAGCGCTTTCATCTCCAATGAAGTGGACGGGACAAGGTGTTGACTGATGTAAAGGATCGCTAACTATAACGAGATGTTTTGAATTATCGCGGCTAAGTTAAATAGAGAGAACTACAAGATTTTTAACAGTCGCGGATTTACGCATTAATTCGTAGTCGCATTCAAGCAAAAGACCGTTTCAGCGCCGTGCTGGACCGGTCTATCATTGACGGAACGATTTCAGTCAGCCCAGCCTCGACGGCGTTCGACTGTCCGTTTGATGAGCTGCCTTGCGGCGGCGGTGTCGAGCAAGTGCAGCATCATCGGTGGGTGCATGCTTCCCGATTTACCGTCGGCTCGTCATCAGAAATGCCTTGCTCTTGAGGCGGCTGGTTTAGCGGTCGCTCCGCCATATAGTCGGCGGGCAGATCGACCGAGCGCAACAGATCGAAAAATTCGTTCCAC
>NZ_JAQGMM010000274.1 GCF_028292365.1 Caballeronia sp. | reverse complement strand
TGCCGAGCGTAATCACGCCATACGCCGGCTACGACGAATGTCCCGCCGTGTGCGCCGATCGATAACTTGAGCCTTTGCCCCGGCGTGTATCGATACAAGTCGACCATCGCTTCCGATACCCATATGGGCGTCTCGCCATCTCGCAGAGCGGACGGTGGAAGCACGGGGCCGGTCATCTGCATGGCGGCGCCGGGATCGGCTGCATCGATGTCACGCGCGAGCACGGCCACCGCGGGACGTGCAGGGTCGAGTGTGAGGTGCGATGTGCGAGTGAACGCGGCACGCCTGACGCCGGGCGTCGCGGCGATCGCCGTTTGTTCGCCGGAACTCAGGCTCGCTGTGTCGCCATTGGCAGCGACTCGGACGTAAAGGTCGGCCGACAGGAGATGAGTCAACCATTCATCGACGGACACCCGGAAGCTCGCGACCATGATGGCCATTGCAACAATCAGCGCAAAACTCGATAGAACGCCGCCCATGGCGATCGATGCCTGTCCAGGTGCGTTGGCGAGGCGGGCAAGCGCCAGCGTCGTGACGGCGCGCGTTCGGCGTTTCGTATGCCATTGGCTCAGCGCGGTGAACACAATAGCCGTGCAACGCGGCATCAACGCGATCCCGCCAACCAGCAACAGCGCGACGGCTAGATAACCAAGGATGGGGACATCGAATAACGGCGGCAAGAGCGTCAGAACGCCGGCGGCCACGAGGCAGATCACTGCCGGCCACGGCGTCGCCAGCCGCGCTAGCGCGCCTTCTTCGCTGCCCGCTTTGAGCGCGGCCGCGGGCCGTGCGCGCGCCGCTTCCAGCGCCGGGACGAGGCTGCCCAGCACGGACACGCCGATACCCAGCGCAAGAAATATGGCGCTTGCAACGGGTTCGAACCTGACATGAGGTTGCACACCCGGGAAGTAGCCGCCGCCCAGGTCGCTACCGAAGAAACGCAGCGCGATGCTCGACAGCGCGTACCCCAGCGCGAGGCCGAGCACAGAGCCAAACACACCGAGAAGCGCGCCTTCCATCAATACCTGGCGTAAAAGCTGGCCGCGTGTATAGCCCAGTACGCGAAGCATCGCGAACTGCGCGCGGCGGCGAACGACCGCTAGCGCTTGCGTCGAAAACACCAGGAACGCGCCGGTGAAAAGCGCCACCAGCGCGAGCACATTCATGTTGATGCGGTAAGCGCGAGAGAGGCGGTCGGTGCGGTTTTCATCGTCGCGTGTTTCGGCTACCACCAGTTGATTGCCAAGCCGCTCCTGCAACGCGTGTTTGAAGCGATCCCGGTCGACGCCGCGTTGCAGTTGCAAGTCGATGCGCGAGAGTTTCCCTTCAAGTCCGAAACGCCACTGGGCGGCGGCGATATCCATCACCGCGACCCGTTGTCCAGGCCGTGCCCGAACCAAACCGCCGGCCACCCGGAGACGCACTGTCGATGTACCGCTAAGCAGTCCGACGTGCTCCCCGGGCGCTGCGTGAAGCCACTGCTGCGCTGCGGGTGAGAGGAAGATGGCGTCGTCGGAAAGGGTATCGAGAGGACGCTGCGTGGACGGCACGCCAATCAGTTCCGGCGTGATGCGGCTCGCCCTGAAGACGTCGATGCCAAGCACTTTCAACGCAGCGGTCTGGCCGGGCACGGTCACGTCCAGATCCAGAACGGGGCTGGCTAGTGCTACGCCCGGTGTTGTTGCGAGACGCGGGTACCAGTGTTCATCGAAGGTGGGCTGAGCGCCGCGGACCTGCAAGTCGGCTTCGCCGGAAAGGCTCTTGGCGGCTGCGGAAAACTCGTTGAATGCGGCACTGTTGATGAGCTGCACGGCATATCCGAGCGCCACGCCCAGCGCAATGGTCGCAATGGCCACCATTGCACGAGCCGGATGACTGCGCCACTCCGCACCAAGCAGCCAGCGCGCGAGGAGCCGGCCGCCTGCAATCCGCCGGGAGGGTTCCGTCACGAGCTCTCTCACGGGCGTTCACCGACGGACTGCACCGGTTGCGCGGCATGCAGCCCGTGCTCGCTCAAAATAAGTATCCGGTCCGCGCTGGCTGCCGCCGCCATGGAGTGGGTGACCATGATTGCTGCAGCGCCGTTCGCCTTGATCTCTGCACGGAACAACGAGAGCACCTCCTGCGCGGTTTCGGGATCCAGGTTGCCGGTGGGTTCGTCAGCCAGGATCAACGTGGGCCGATGCACGAGAGCACGGGCGATGGCAACGCGCTGCAGCTCTCCACCCGATAGTTGTCGCGGGAAATCATCGCCACGCCCACCCAGGCCAACGGCTTCCAGCAAGTCGAGTGCACGGGCCGGCGGCATGTTGTTGAGCAGCAGCGGAAGCGCGACATTCTGAACCAGCGTGAGATGCGGCAGGACGTGAAATGCCTGGAACACGAAGCCGAGCTTTTGCCGCCGGAGGCGAGTGGCGGCGTTGTCGTCGAGACTGGAGATTGCTGTGCCGTCGATCAACACTTCGCCGCTGTCGGCTTGATCGAGGCCCGCAATCAAGTTCAGAAGCGTTGACTTGCCGACGCCCGAGTCACCCATGATCGCAACGAATTCCCCAGGATCAAGCGAGAAATCGAGGCTTGCCAATAACACGCGGCCAGCACCGTATGCCTTGCTCAAGCCGCGACATTCGAGTGCGGGGGAAACGCCGTTATTGCCAAGGGTCATGGGGATCGAGTCGTCAGTGAGTGAAACTGGCTTGCGGGCCTCCACTGTGACAGAGAAGTGCCGTGCGCGTGCAAGGCACGGCTACGACGGAGCACTCCCCATTCCTGATCGCCGTTTAGCGTGCGAGCTTCTCGACATAAAACGCCGCAGTCTCGTAAGGAACCGTGACCACGTCCTTGTTCGCGAGCAGCGGTTCATCCGCGATCAGCGCCTTGACCTCGCTATCGATCTTCTCGCGCTCCTCGGCGCCCAGCGCTGCAATGAAGCTGGTGGAGCGCACCCGGTTCAGGATGACGTCCTCGGGCGAACCGGTATGACCGACGCTGAAATGGTGTTCACTGAGCGGGCCAAATCCCTTGAGCGGAAACGCGGCTCGCCAGGCGCCGGTGTAATAGCGGGGAGTATCGCCTTCCACTCGATTCACGATCGCGTCGAGCCGGGCGACCCACGGCACACTGGCATCCCTTAGATTCCAGATCAGACCGAGCTTGCCGCCCGGTTTCAGGACCCGGAGAATGTCCGCCAGCGCGGCGTGCGTCGAGAACCAATGGAATGATTGCGCGCACACCACCGCATCAACCGATGCATCAGGAAGCGGGATCGAATCGGCGGTACCCGCGTGTGTCTCCACTTGCGGAAGTGCCGCAGACAACTTGCTGAGCATCGCGGCGACAGGTTCGACTGCGATCACCCTGGCGCCCGTGCTGATCAACCGCGGCGTAAATTTTCCGGTGCCCGCACCGAGATCCACGACGGTTGTTCCGGCGCGAAGCCCGAGTTGATCACGTAACCAGTCAGCGATCTCTGGCGGGTAATCGGGCCGGCCGCGTACGTAGGTGTCCGCCGTCGTGGTGGTGGCGTAGCCGTCTGCTGCGGCGTGATGCACTCCCAGTATTTCCTTGTTCATCGTGTGCTCCTGCTTGCTGGATTCATCTTGTTCGGTAACCCCGTGCGGCGCCGTTCGGAAACTGGCAACAGGATAAGCAATCGCGGCATGATTTACTATGCATGCCAACGACAATTTTAAACCCTTCGATCCGCGCGGGCGTGTACGCACAAGCGAGCTATCAGCGTTGTCACTCGTAATTCGAGAACCGCGACTCGGGCTCGGGCGGTGAAGGCAATGGCGTATAGCCGGGAATGCTTGCTTTAAATTGCTCGGACAGCCCGTTATCGATCTTCGTCAGTCCCTTGAGCTGAAGCTGCAACAGGACGCGAGTAGCGCTGCTGGCCGTGGTCGTTGAGGTCGCTATATTCGTATATTTTTGCACCGCGAAACTGAGCGACCAGCAATCGGCGTCGTACTGAACGCCGAGCAACCCCGCCACCAGACGATGGGCGACCATGTCGTAATTGGCCTGCCCGACCGCGTAAAGCTTGCGGCTCAGCGGCCATTGACCGGACGCCACGATCTGGTTTTCCGCTTCGTTATCCAGGTCCTCATCAGCGCGGGTATACCGATAAGCAAGACTGACTACTTGCCGATCTCCCGGTTTCCAGGTGAAGCCGGAGGTACCCTGGTCCAGCTGGTTGCGCTGCTCGTCGTACTGCACCGCCTGCTCGGTCGTAAAGCCCGGGCCTATCTTAAGGGACGCCCCGACAATGACGTCGCTTCCGCGCACGTCCGTCACGGATTCACCCGGCTCCAGGACCACTTGCGGGTTGGTGAAATAGTATTCCTGCGCGACCACGAAGCGGGCTCGTTCATCACCGGTTGCCTGGTTGATGAACCGGGTTGTAATGGCGGCCGTTACACGGTTCAGGTCGGCAACCCGGTCGCCGCCAACGAAGGTGTTGTCGGTGAAGATCTGGGCCAGTCCAAAGTCCTCCTCGCCTGTGTCGAAGACCGGTGCAAAGGTCTGGTTCCGGTAGGGCGTATAGACGTAGTAGAGCCGAGGTTCCAGCGTCTGGATATAGTCCGTTCCAAACAGCCGAATGCTGCGTTCGAACACAAGCCCCGAGTCCAGGCTGAGTGTGGGAACATTGAACGAAAAGCTCTTCGGCTGGCCCGTTGGCGCGGTGCTTCCGATCGAGGACAGGTCGTAGGCCACGTAGTGCCACTGAACCTTTGGCGTGATGAACCATCCTGGACCGGACAGCGGATAACTGACGTAAGGATTGAACGTGAAACGGCTGCCCTCCGTGGAGTCTGCCGTGGAGATGGTGAAGCGCGTGACATCAGCCTCGGCGCCGAAATCGAATCCACCCATGTTGTACTGATTGTATTTAACGTCCACTTCCGGCGCACGATTGTAGGGCGGCGCGGTGCTGAATGATTGCCAGCGCTGCACTCGCGCCAGCACAGACCATGGACCGTTGTTGTAGGTCGCCCCCGCCTCCTGCTGGAAGATGTCCTCCCCGTTGACCAGCGATGCGGTATTCGAATTCAGGTCCGTTGTGACGTTGACGTCTGACACCTGCGAATAGTTAACATATGCAGCCAACCCGCCGCCGAAATTCTGGTTGTGCACGATGTTGATCGAATAACGGTTGGTCTTGGTCAGCGCATCGTCCGGCAAATAGGCAATAGTCACTGACCCCGAATACGTAGGCGACAAATAGCGATAATTCGTTGTCAGCATCGCGCCGCGTTTGGACATGTAGCGTGGTGTCACCGTCAGGTCGTAGTTCGGTGCAATATTGAAATAATACGGCACGGTGAGGTCGAATCCATTCGTCGAACTCAACGAGAAAGTAGGCGGCAGAAAGCCGCTCTGACGAGCGCTCGACAGCGGAAATGACAACCACGGACTGGCGAAGATGGGCACGCCCTGGAAGAACAGCACGCCATTGTGAGCGATGCCTTCGTTCGACCCCTGGTCCATGTCGAAACTTGCCGCCTTGAGGTACCAGGCCGGGTCAGTTTCGCACTGGCACGCGGTGTAGGTGCCGTGATGCACGACTGAACGTTCGTTATCGATCAGGTCGATGCTGTCGGCGCTTCCCGATCCGCCTGTCAGGTTGAAGTGATAGGTCGGCGTGCTCATGGTGCCCTCGTTGGCCTCGACCTGCAGATGGGCTTCAGGGCCGGCAAAGACATCGTAGTTGTCGACTATGCGCACGTGACCGTACGCGTCGGCCACGTTGCGGTCAATGTCGTAATGAACGGCGTCGCCTTTGACAATAGTAGCGGCGCGCCGAAGCTCTCCATGACCCTTGAGCGACATGTCGCGGTCTTCGTCGCCGTCTGCCGCATCGCCGATTCCAAATGCGGCCGGAGAGGTGTTTGCCGGCATCGGATGCTCGGTCATTTCAGGCGCGAGTCGAAGGCCCCACGGCGGATCGACTGGATCCGCCTGTGCTGCGGCGCCACTGAGCTGGGCGAGCACGGGCGCCGGTGTGAGGGACATGACGATCGCCGCTGCAACGGCGATATGGCGCACGCGCGGCGTGAGCCCGATGAGCGTTTCTGCGGACTGCACGGGTTAGAACGATGTGCCAATCTGGAATTGGAATTTCTGGTATTGGTCTCCCGCGTGCCGCACGATCGGCAAACCGAAGTCCAGCTTGAGCGGCCCGATCGGGGAGATCCACTCAAGTCCCGCACCATAGCTGTACCGCAGGCCGTTGGCGCCCACGCTATCGCCCTCGTTGCCCCAGACGTTGCCGCCGTCGACAAAAGTAAACACGCGCAGGGTCCGGTCATACCCCGTGCCGGGCAACGGGAAGGTCATTTCTATATTGCCGACGATCATTTTCGACCCGCCGATAGGGTCGCCGGTCGTAGCGTCGCGCGGTCCGAGCGAACCGGACTCGTAGCCCCGCACCGAGCCAATCCCGCCGGCATAGTAATTCTTGAAGATTGGATAGGCGTCGCCGCTTATGCCGTGGCCGTAGCCCGCCTGGAAGTTCATGCCGAAAATGAAACCCCGGGCGGGCGTGTAATAGTATTGAGCCTGAACATCTGATTTGTAGTACTGGGTATTTCCCGCCGGTGTTCCGAGCTCTCCGTTGGCCTGGAGGAAATAGCCTTTGCTGGGTATCAGCGCGCTGTCGCGTGCGTCGTGCGACCAGCCCACTGTGACCGGAACGTTGTTCACCACGCGACCGAACTCGGCGACATAGTCCAGGTAGCTTTGCGGGGTGGTCGAGTCTGTGTTGAACCGGTCCTGCTCGAAGCCGGCGCCAAAATAGACCACGTCCGACTCGGAGAACGGTATGCCGAACTTCATATCCGCGCCGACCGACGTAATACGAAAACTTGTGTCGCTAAAGTTGTAAAGCGGGTAGGTGGTCCTGTAATACATGTCGGTGATGCGCTTGATGCCATCGATCGTAAAGTAGGGATCGGTTTGCGTCACCGACAAGGTCCGGTACGTCGCCGCCGTATTCACGTTTAACGCGAGCGTTGTTCCAGAGCCGAACACGTTGTCCTGCGATACCCCGGCGGACAAAACGACCTTGTCGCTTGAGTCATAGCCTGCGCCCAGCGTGATCGCGCCCGTTGGTTTCTCTTCCACCTTCACGTTTACGTCGACTTCGTCGGTGGTGTCCGGAACCGGCACGGTGGTGACGTCGGTGTTCGTAAAGTAGCCCAGCCGATCAATCCGTTCCTTCGAGAGCTTCAGGCGGCTGCTGTCGAACCAGGAGCTTTCAATCTGGCGCATTTCACGACGTATCACTTCGTCGCGCGTCCGGGTGTTGCCCTCAATGTTCACGCGGCGCACGTACACGCGGCGCCCCGGATCGACCTGCAATGTCAACGCAACCGTGTGATGAACCTGGTCAATCTCCGGCTGGGCATTGACCTGTGCGAACGCGTAGCCATACTCTCCCAGCTTGTCTACCAGTCCCTGGGTCGTGGCTTGCAATTTTTCGGCCGAGAAACGCTCGCCCGCGCGAACCGACACAAGTTTTTGCAGCTCGGCGTTGCGATCAAGCAGGTTGCCACCCAGCCGGATGCTCGAAATGGTGTACGGCTCGCCCTCGTGAATAGTGATGGTCAGGTACATATCCTTCTTGTCGGGCGAGATCGACACTTGCGTGGAGTCAATGTTGAACTCCAGATAGCCGCGGTTCAGGTAATACGAGCGCACCTTTTCCAGATCTCCCGTTAGCTTATCTTTCGCGTAGAGATCGTTCTTCGTGTACCAGGAGAACCAGTTTGGAGTCGATAGCTGCATTTCGTCGAGCAGCGTCGACGAGCTGGCAACCTGATTGCCCATGAAGTTGATCTGGCGAATCTTCGCGCTCGGACCTTCGGTTACCGAGAACAGAATGGATACCCGGTTGCGGTCGATCGGCGTGACCGTGGTGGTCACCTCGGCGGCGTAATAACCGCGTGTCAGGTATTGGCGTTTCAGTTCCTGTTCGGCTTTGCTGACGAGCGCTTTGTCGTACGTGCTGCCTTGTGACAGGCCGACTGAGTGCAATGCTTTGGTGAGATTGTCCTTGTCGAACTCGTGAATTCCTGCAAAGTCGATTGACGAAACCGCGGCGCGCTCCTGTACTTTCACAATGACCACATTCCCTTGCGTCTCGACCTGGACGTCGTCGAAGAAGCCGGTTGCGTAGAGGGCACGAATGGTTTCCGACGCTTTGTCGTCCGAGAAGACATCGCCTCGTTTGAGCGGGACGTAGGCGAAGACCGAGCTAGGCTCGATGCGCTTCAGGCCCTCGATCTGTATGTCCTTGATGACAAAGCTGCTGGTCGCTGCATAGACGGAAGGAGCCAGGAACACGTTCAATGCAATGGCAACGGCTGAGTGAGCGGTGCGCGATGTTCGGAAAATTCGGAAGGGTCGGAAGTTGAATTTCATTTGATGTACTTGACGAGCATATCGGCCCGAATAAGTTGCCCTGCTTTTGCGCGTCTTATCAGACGTGATAGGACGTGATCGGTGCCGTGCTGGCCTGGACTTGCGTCTTCTGGCCGCTCAGGAAATTCGTTGCACTAGCCGGTTATTCGGTTATTGCAAGGGGCCGCTCGCGTGCGCTGGAATTTGAACCAGCCGTGCCGCCGATATCAGCGCGTCGACCATGGGAGGGATTTGCTCCCGGGGAAGACAAAAGGAAATGTCGGCGCCGCCTTGAAGCCGGAACGTAAGGACCAGACTCTTGCCGTTGTCGATTGCGCCGAGCTCCCATCCTTCACAGCCCATCGCAAAGTTGATGTGAGGCGTTCGCTGAAGCATTCGCTCTGATTGCATGATCGCGGCGGGAAGCACGGCGAGCAGTTCGCGAAATACCGAGTAATGGAACGTCAGGGTTGACCGGTCGCTATGCACCACCATATGTTGACCGTCGGGTTCCAGCTCGATACGTTCTATAGAAGCAACCCGCACGGACTCGGGCAGGTCATTCCTTTCTATCTTTTCTATCCCTTCTGCGCGAACCGGGCTGCGCTGGGTATTGATCTTTTCTTTCACTAGTGGCATATTTTGTAATCCTTATTTATTGAGTAAGGTATTGAGAGGACGGGCAGCGGCCTCGTGACAGGCTAGCTACCTTGCGGTTCGGTTACGCGCAGATCTAAAAACGAGCGGAAACTTCTGTTCCTTATCCCCAAGTGGACGTTGGAGATTCCCCGGTGTTAGCGGGTGCTGTTTCGCCGCAGGGCGGCCGTGTCTTCGCCTGTATGACGGAAAAAAGCTGCGCGTTCCCGGCCCGCTGACATCGCTACGAGCATTTGCGAAAACAACGGCGTTGAACTGGCTCGTAGAACCGCTGCAAGAACTTGTGCAGAAAGAATGTGTTTCATGGTGACTGCCCTCGCGTGCAAGTCGCTAGACGAGTCACTAAAGTAGCTCGCTATATGACGCGGTGCGTTACCGCTTCATTACCGTATTTCTCACTTGAAATAGGGTGTGCATCGGTTGATCGCCGGGGCTGCGCGAAGAGGCGCGGTATGTGGACTGGCCGGTCAGGCTTGTGGCTAAAGCCTCCGATCAGCTTTGCCGCAAGCGCCGCACTATCTTTCTCACGCGAGAAAGGAGCTTAAGGGGGCACTCGTGACAAATACAGAGTTCGTGCTGAGAGACACAGTGAAATACCTGGTGAGGAATTAGCGCAACCTGCTCAACTATCGAGCGATGGCGTCAACGCCTTTAGGGCGATCACTTGTTTACGCTTCATGATGGTTTAACTATAGAACGACTATGCTGTCGAACACTACGAACGCCAGCGCGCATTAATGCAGCGATGCCGTTTTCTCCCCTTGCATTGAGCGCCGCCTAGCCGCGTTTTATGTGTCATCAAATTGTTCCAGAATGTTCCCCTTCATGACCGCAAGGTACGCGTCGGACAATTGCTTACACCCTGCGTCTTGCCGGAGCTTGCACGGGAGCATCCGCGCATACCTTTCCGGGGAACGCTTTGCCGGCCCACGGCATTCCCTTAAGCGCCCTGTTGGACACAAACCATTGCATTACGGTTTTGGCCAGGCGCAACGCTTGGTAACCATGCCTGTTGTCCGCTTCCAACAGCTCTCGCAAAACGCTGCTGTTTAATGGTGCCCGTCTGATCGACGCACGGCGACGTCGATCAGTACGCGCAGCGATGCACGTTTATCTGACGGGATCGCGGTGTTTGCAGCCCTTGGCAAAGGGCCATGCAGACCGCGTCGCTCAATCGTATTTTCGGAGAATTTGAAATGAAGAAATCCCTTCTTGCTCTCGGTGTCTTCGGCACCTTCGCCGGAGCGGCACACGCTCAGAACAGCGTGACCCTCTATGGCCTGATCGACGCGGGCATCACCTACACAAACAACCAGGGCGGCAGCAAAAACGTCCAGGCGACCAGCGGTCAGGTCAACGGCAGCCGTTGGGGCCTGCGTGGCTCCGAAGACCTGGGTGGTGGTCTCAAGGCCATCTTCACGTTAGAAAACGGTTTTAATATCGACAATGGCAAGTTGGGCCAGAACGGCCTGGAGTTCGGCCGTCAGGCGTTCGTTGGTTTGTCGAGTGACCAGGCCGGCGCCATTACCCTCGGCCGCCAGTACGATTCAATGGTCGACTATGTCGCCCCGCTCGCACTGACGGGCACGCAGTTCGGCGGCACGCAGGCCGCTCACCCGTTCGATAACGATAACCTCGACAATTCGTTCCGCATCAACAACTCGGTCAAGTACCAGAGCGTCAACTACGGCGGCTTCAAGTTCGGCGGCCTGTATGGCTTCTCGAACGACGCGGGTGGTTTCTCGGACAACCGGGCATACAGCCTTGGCGTGTCATATAACTATGGTCCTTTGTCCGCCGCGGCCAGCTACATGCAGCTCAACAGCGCGGGCTCCACGTTGAACTCGTCGGGCGCCGTGACCGCTGACGCTACGTTCGCAGCGGGCCGTCAACGCACCTACGGCGGGGGCGTCAACTACGCGTTCGGCGCAGCAAATGTCGGCTTCGTGTTCTCGCAGACTCAGTTGAACAACCTGACGGGTATTGGCGCATCCGCCTCCGGTACGACAAACGGCATTGCCCTGGCGGGTGGCAGCGCGCGCTTCACCAACTATGAGGTGAACGGCCGCTACAATTTCACGCCTGCGTGGACGCTGTCGGGCGCCTACACGTTCACCGATGCCAGCCTGGATGGGGTAAGCCCGAGATACAACCAGGTGACCCTGCAGACGGCGTACGCGCTGTCCAAGCGTACTGACGTGTATCTGCAAGGCGTGTATCAGCACGTGAACGGTACGGGTGATTCGGGCCTGACGGCCGACATCAACGGCTTGACCGCCTCGTCGACCAATAGCCAGGTTGCTGCAACCATTGGCTTGCGTACCCGCTTCTGAGTGAATTGCTAAGTGAGCTGCTAAGCGAATGAACGCGGCCGTTGGCTTGATGAGCCGGAAGGCCGCGACTTAGCGCGGTGCGCTTGGCGCGAGACTTTGATATGCCGGGGTGCCCTCCCGGCATTTTTAATTTTCCGTTCTCGGTTAACCAGTTCTCGGTTAACTAAAGACGGGACGAAAGAAGCTGCGTTCGTAGCTGACGATGCATTGCGTTTCTTCGGCATATTTGAATGCGGCCTGGCATTCCGGGTCAAGCTGCGATTGTTCACGGTAGCCTTCGTACGTTGACAGGCTCGGAAACGAGAACAGCGCTAGCGCAACATTGTTCGCACCCTCCGACGGCAGGAAATAGCCGTGATGCTGGCCACCGAATTTCTCGACCAACGGAATCCACATCTTGCCGTAGGCCTCGAATTCTTGGAGTTTCGACGAGTTGACAATGTAACGAAGGTAGCAAGTGATCATGGGGTGTCCGTTTGAGGAGAGAGATTCGATTGGATGATATCGTGCCAGTCGATGAATGACTTTACTCGATCGCCTCGCACTTAACGCGATCCGGGGTCGACTCCTTCGGTGATCGCGCGGCAAGCGTCCTTCAATGGCGCGATGTAGGTTTTCATCGGCGTCGTGCTTTTCCTATATAGGGGAATGCTGATGCTGACGCATGCGATCGGTTCGCCATTTGCTCCCAGGATTGCGCTACCGTAGCAAAAAATCTGCTCCTCGTTTTCTTCACGATCTTCCGCATAACCGCGCGCTCGGGTCGAATCTAGCTCGGCATCGAGTGCGGTGCGTTCGATGATCGTATTCGGCGTAAAGCGCTCGAAGTTCAAGGTGGCAAGTAGTGCGTCGCGATCCGGACGCTTGAGCGAAGACAAATAGGCTTTGCCGACGGAGCTTGAATACAGCGTGACACGTGTTCCTATTCGCGACGCCATGCGCACGGCATGCGGACTTTCCAGCTTTTCGATGTAAACCATTTCGGAACCGCTGCGCACTGCCAGGTGAACGGTTTCCTGGGTAAGGTCGCGCAAGGTCTGCAGCGCCTCGCTGGCGGCCACGCGCAGGTCCGAGCGCTCCCAGCTCCGGCTGGCCAGGGATAACAAACGAGGACCTAGCGAATAACTGCCCCCGCGTGGCGTTTCGACCACCAAGCCTTCGGCGATCAAGGCTCCGACAATGCGGTAGACCGTTGGTCGGGGATAGTTCGACGCAGCGGTAAGCTGGGCGATGCCGGGGGGTACCGGTGCGTCTGCGATGCACTGAAGTATTACGAGGAACTTGGAGAACGCGGCGGTGCCGGTTGGCTGGGGCTGGGCGTTGCCGTGGCCAATAGCGGGCTTAAGTGGTTTTGGCATGGCGTTTTGAGGTGCTGGTTTCAGTGTTAGTGATCGGGGTTGATGCCGGGTTGGCCAGGTTCCTGCGCCCCTACCTCAAGTGCGAACGAAAACCGTCTAAACAACCAAATAACCCCCATCAACCGGGACCACCGCCCCCGTCATGAACGCCGCTGCTGGCGAGCAAAGGAACGCCACGACCTGCGCGACATCATTCGGCTGGCCCCATCGTTTCATTGGCGTTCGATCAAGGATCGCTTGCGAACGATCGTCGCTATCCTGCAGAGCCTGCGTAAGCGGCGTAGCAATCCAGCCCGGCGCGACCGCGTTGACGCGAATGTTATCGGCTGCATAAGCGATGGCCAGCGACTTGGTCAACTGCACCACACCGCCCTTGCTTGCACTGTAAGCGGGAACAAGACCGCCGCCGAAAAAGCTCAGCATCGACGCCGTATTGACAATTGATCCCTCGCTAGCCTTCAACCGTTCGCGTGCCGCGGCGCAGACACGCATTGTGCCGCCAAGATTGACAGCGATCACGCGCTCGAATACGTCAATAGCCAGTTCATCGCCACGCCGGATCATGCCCGCGCAATTGACGAGCATGTCGATGGCGTCGGCCCGCGCCATCAGCGATGCTACGCTCGCGTCGTCGCTGACGTCTAGCTCGACGACTTCTATTGCGGGGCCCAGTGCCTTACGTTGAGCATCGGTCGGTCCGATGCCCGCAGCGAGGACACGCGCGCCGAGCGCGGCGAAGCACTGAGCGATGCCCGCACCAATGCCTTGCGTGCCCCCGGTAACAACGGCGGTCTTGCCCTTGAAAAGATCAGTCTGGAAAGTCATGGCCGTCAAGGAAGGTCGGATAAAGGAATGGTTGCAACGACGGTTTCGGTATCTTCTATTTTCGTCCGTACTACGAATATATAAACCAGCGCCGCGGCGAATGCGATGCCCGCGCTGATCAGGAACGCGTTGATGAAGGAGTGCGTTTTATCCACGACGATACCGGTAATGAACGGGGCAAATGAACCGCCGAAATAGCCGCCGAAGTTTTGAATGCTGCCTAGCGATGCCACCATGTGACGAGGCGCGGCGACGGTCGCCAGTGCCCAGCACGCGCCACTCGCCATGTTAACGAAGTACATGGCGGCAGAAAGATAGATCATTGCAAGCGTCAGGTTCGGGGTGAACGCCGCCGGTACCGTGAAGAGCGCAGCGCCCAGCAAGCCGACGCAGATCGGCCACTTACGGCTTCTCATGGGCGCCATGCCGCGCGCCATCAGGCCATCGGCTACGAAACCGCTGGACAGCATCCCAAGCGTGCCGAAGAGGTAGGGAACTGACACGAGCCAGCCCGTATGCGCAATGGTTACGTGACGTTCATGCTCGAGGTACGCGGGCAGCCAGGTGAGATAAAGCCATACCATGTAGATCACGCCCATGTTGCCGAAGATCATGCCCCATGTGGTCGATTTGCGGAACAACCCTCGCCATTCACGCATCGTCATGCGGCGTTCGGCGCGCTGCTCCGGTTCTCCTTCGGTCAAGAATGCGACCTCCTCAGAATCGAGGGAGATGTTGCGGCGATCACGGTACACGAGGTACCAGCCAATCGACACCGCAATGCCAAGCACGCCCATGACGATGAACATGGTGCGCCAGCCGAAGGCCAGCAGGAGCACCGTCAGGACGGGCGGTGCAAGAGCGGGTCCGATGGTCGATGACGTGATGAAGATGCCTGTTGGGCGGCCGCGCTCATGCACGCCGAACCATTCGCTGACCACCTTTGCACCGGCGGGAAAATTCGGCGCCTCGCCAAGACCAAGCGCAACGCGCGCGACCAGGAACTGCGAGAGGCTTGTCACAAGACCACCGCACAATTGCGCGGCCGACCACAGGAACATGCCCAGACCTAGCATCAAACGCGCGCCGAAGCGATCAAGCAGAATGCCGATGGGTAACTGCGAAAACGCATAGGCGAATGAGAAGGCTGACAGCAGCAAGCCCATCTGCGATGCGGACAATCCAAGTTCCTGGCTAACCGAATGATTCGCTATGGAAAGTGTGCTCCGGTCGAGGTAATTAACAATCCCGGCCAGTGTCAGGAACGTGATTGCGACCACCTGGATGCGCTTGAGGCGCGGTGACTTCTGCAACATGGTGTCTCCTCCGGTGCTCGTTGAGAGTCTGCGTGGAAGGTACTTCGGGGAGTAGGTCTTGCACCGGTTTAACGGATGAACTGGTCGACGAAATCTTCTCCCAGCCCTACCGAAGAAAAGTGCTTGCGGCACATGTCGACCTTGGTGAAAACGTCTTCGTAGCCGGTGTAGTTGCCATACGGATCGCAATAGAACATCACGCCATTAACCTGGAAGTAGGTGATCATCTCTTCCACGTCTTCAGGCACATAGAGTGTGTGCGTTTCACCCGGTGGCTCGAAAACATAGCTCCCCTCGGTGGCTTCCCAATCATGTTCCAAATAACGCCAGCGACCCTTGAGCACCATGCCGTGCACCGCTTGCGGATGCCGGTGCCGGCTTAGCACGCCGGATTTGCGCACGCGCAGCAGATTCATCCAGTACCCGGATGAAACATTGAGGCACAGGGGGCGGAACCAGACGTTCTCGGCTTGAGGGACCCAAAGGCGTTCGTCCTTGGGGATCGCCGATTCAACCACGATCTCCTTAGCCGCCTCTTTAGGGAATGGAAGCTGATACGGCGTCATTGCGTCTGCCGCGGGTTTAGCCTCTGCCATGAGCTAGCTCCTTGTCCATATTGTGGATTAATTATTCAATTTATGGACACATAATTCTTCATGCCGGCCCTCTCTGTCAAGACGCGGCAATCGTGCGGTGCGACATGAAATTACGAAGGCGCACCGCCAGGCTTTCGATCATGCAAGCGTCAATTCGGTTTGATGCCGGCTAGTTGATCAAGGTGCATGACCCATGACACGGAGTTAGTTGTTACGCGATAATGACAAGCGGGTTAATAGGTAATCGACCGCGAATCTTGCGCAGGCCATAGGTAATCGCTAGATCTATCGGCGCTGCACTAGCGCCAATCTCAACTTTTCGCGTGTCGCCCAAAGCGACGTCGCCGCTCAACCTGGGAATATCGATGAGCAACAGTTCGTTGCCAACTTCCTCTGCTGCTCGCTGGCTGCCTTACATAGTCGCGGGAACGTTCTTCATGGAGTATCTGGATACCACCGTCATCGCGACCGCGTTGCCGCAGATGGCCCATTCGTTCGGCGTCGGCCCTAATGCGCTAAGTATCGGGATGACCGCCTACATGCTCGCACTGGCGATTTTCATTCCGGTAAGCGGTTGGGTGGCTGATCGCGTGGGTTCACGCACGGTGTTCTTTAGCGCGATCGTCGTGTTCGTGATTGCCTCGGTGTTATGCGGCTTATCGAACTCGGTCACGGAGTTTACGGCAGCGCGTTTACTACAGGGCGCGGGCGGCGCAATGATGGTCCCGGTAGGGCGACTGATCGTGGTCCGCAGTACAGAGAAAAGCCGGCTCATGCAAGCTATCTCCACCATCACCTGGCCTGCTATTGCCGCGCCGGTTGTCGGCCCACCCATTGGGGGTTTCATCACCACATACGCGTCATGGCGCTGGATTTTCCTCTTGAACGTGCCGTTCGGAATCTGTGCGCTGGTAGCCGTCGCGATGCTTGTGCCAAACCTGCGCGGCGCCGAGCGCAAGCCTTTGGATGGCGTGGGCCTGGTGCTTAGCGGCGCAGCCTTGACCGCCATTCTTTACGGCGCCGAACTGGCCAGCCAGCCCGACAGCAATCCATGGATTGCCGGGGGCATAGTCCTGGCCGGCCTCCTGCTTGGCTTTGCCGCGGTGCGCTATGCAGCGGGTCATCCGCATCCGCTGATCGACTTTTCGACGCTGAAAATCCCCACCTATTCGGTAACCGTCCTGACCGGTTCGTTTACGCGCATCGGCATTGGCGCCGTGCCGTATTTAATGCCGTTGCTGTTCCAGATCGGTTTTGGTCTTTCTGCATTCAAGTCGGGCTTGTTGCTGCTTGCCAGTGCGCTTGGCAACCTCGGAATGAAAGCGCTGACCACACGGATTCTGCGGCGTTTCGGCTTCAGATATGTCTCGATAGTCGCCGTGGCGACAGCGGGCATCTTTACGATCATATGCGGCCTCCTCACGCCTTTGTCACCGCTTGCGTGGGTCCTGATCGTGGTATTCGTCTATGGCGTGGCGCGTTCCATGCAATTTTCGTTGTTGGCGACCCTCGCTTACGCAGACGTCGGTGCCCCGCAAATGAGCGCCGCGAGCACGCTATGGAGTGCGGCTGCACAAATGACAATTGGGCTGGGCATTGCCTATGGCGCCGTCGCCTTGCGGGCCGCCGCGCTGCTTAACGGCGAGACGGCTAGTGCGGGAGACATGCATTTCACGCTCGACGATTTCCGGCTCGCGTTTCTGTTCGCCGGCTTGTTGACGTTGCTCTCCGTATGGGGCTACTTCAAAGTCGCCCGTGACGCGGGGCAAAGCGTGGGCGGCGGATCGATGCGGCAGAATGTGTCGCAGAGAGGTAGTTAGAACGCGAATGGGCCGGTTCAGGAAGAACGCATTGCAGTAATCCCTTGAGTCCGGCATACGGCGGAGAATGATCGTAGGTATGACTAGTGAAATAGATGAACCCGCATGGTTGTCCCTTGCGTTCGCTGAGCGTGGGGTCCGGCGGTTTGGGCCAGGAGAGAGCAATCCGCGTATTGGCGAATACAACGCGCACACCAATCTGGTGGGCTACGACGACAAAATCTCATGGTGCTCGTCGTTCCTGAACTGGTGTCTTGCTAATACCGGCCAGCGTGGCACAGGATCCGCGCTGGCGCGTTCCTGGCTCGAGTGGGGCCGAATACTGCACGGCCCCGCTTATGGTTGCGTCGTTATCTTGTCCCGTGACGATCCCGCTAGCTGGAAGGGGCACGTCGGCTTTTATCTACGCCACGATGCAGAAGCCATTTATCTCTTCGGCGGTAATCAGCTTGGGGAAGTACGTGAGCTTGACTATCCGTTAGCGTCGGTGCTGGGTTATCGGTGGCCTGAGCCTATCTGACATTTGCTGAACGATCCCCTACACAACTCGCGCGAATCAATATCCCGCTTAAGCAGGGTCGTGGCAGCACACGCAGATCTTGTTTCCGTCCGGGTCACGAAAGTAAGCACCGTAGTAATGCGGGTGATAGTGCGGTCGCAAGCCCGGCGGCCCGTTGCACGTGCCTCCGTTCGCCAGTGCGATGGCGTGGCAGCGATCGACGGTGTCGCGGTCGTGTGCAAGAAGGGCAATCATCTGTCCGTTGCCGGGGTTGGCAGTGTTTCCATCGACTGGTGGACCAATCAGGAACACCGGGCGTGGCGCGTCGGCCGCGACCCATCCGGCCCAGGGTTTGTCATCGTCGCGGAATTTTAATGGCAGCCTTAGCACTTCCATGATCGGCGAGTAGAAACGGAAAGCACGAGGGAAGTCGGTGACGCCTACGTGAACATGTGAAAACATCTGGCCGTTCCTTCTAACGATGGGTGAGGGCGAGTTGGCGATCATGATCTCGCTCGCACTGTCTGATGGCAAGCCGTTGCACGAGCTCCTCGAGCGTGGCTTTACCTAAGTTACCGCTGCACTTGCTCAAGCACCAACCGGTTTTGTTACCCGCACAAGCACAGCTTCCACGCAAGCAAAGACGATCAGCGGAACAATAGCGCCGGCAGGGCCGGCAGCGTCATAGCCAATCCTCGCGCACACATACAGGAGGACCAGCATGCTCTGCATCATGCCGGGGGCGCCTATTGCGCGATGCTGTGACCCATAGTGGTATCCGATCCAGAAAGCGAAACGTGTAACGATCCAGACCACGGTGGTTGCGATAACTGCGCGCATTGAGTGTCCATCGGCGCAGTAGAATGCCAACGCGAAAAGTCCGGGAACAAACAGGACCAGTTGTTCGAGCGTGTTCTGCAGATAGCGCAAGTTGATCGTCAAGCGGCGCGTTTCATAGCCCGACAATGGATCGATTGCTGGCGAGCGCAAGCGTTCATGTGCGACCGCTTCAATGCCCGTGAGGAAGCAGAAAAGGATCGCCATGCAGCAGCATTTCAGGGCGATCACGAATCGGGCGAGCGGCTCCTCCATCCCGCCAAGCGCTGGCATGAAGTAGTAGGTGCCAAGCCACGAAGCGATGGTCACAGGGAACGCGATCGCGATTTCCGCGATCAGGGTCGATTGGTGCCGGCGAATATTGTCGGCACTCGTAGATTCAAGGGTGTTCTTCATGGTTGCCTTCCCGAGGCTGGGCGCTGAAGTCAGCATAAGGACTTTTGAACGCACGTCAACGCGGCGTAACCCGCGCTTGAGCGGTGCCGAGCTAGCGTTTCATCGCCTAGCCTTCATCCCGCTAGCGATTCCCGTCAGGGACTGGATGCACACGGGAATTCGTGGCTGTCGGAAAAGAGCACCGGCAAGCTGCAGCTATTTGCCAGAACGTGTTTCGAATCGTGATCTGCGCCCGGCACCAGCACAAGACTTTGATGCAAATTCGTTGGGTGCCGCATGCGCATGTAGTTCATATAGGAAACGCTGCGGCCAAGGCGGTTGGATCCTTGCAGTTCACCCCCGCAAGAGCGGTCCAGTTCGCCGTGTTCCGGGTCGTTGTCCGCGGTTCCTGCAAGGTAGACGACGTCGCGCGCTGCGTACGCCGCCTCAATAGCTTGCGCGGATTGACCGCTTACGTAAGGCGGTGCGTTATCCAGGCTATAACGCCACAGCGTGGCGCCGGGACAGATATCCTTACCCACCACTTTGAAGCCCCCTGCAGCGGTTGGCCGTAGGTCGTCGAAATAGAGAAAACTACTAGGCTCCACCACCACATAACGGGTGTGTATTCCTAGTGCGGTCAATGCTTGTTCGCCGTGTCCAACGGCTGCGTATCGTTGCACGAGTTGCGCGCCCGCCGAGTGGCCAGCGAGTACAACGGTGCGCAAGTCCGGGTACCGCGTCCGGTCCGCAAAGTGGTCGAGTAGATGATCAAGTACCTCGAATCCGCTGACAGGGACGGGCGATACCGCCGGCCAGCCGCGCGACCAGTCATGCAACTTCCAGCGCAACGCAGTGGCAGGTAGCCCTTGGGCAGCAATGTCTTGCGGTACCAGGAACTGAGGGCCGACGATCAAGGTTGTTCCGCTCACCGCAGCCATCCTCGCTGCTTCAATGGTCGAGGACCAGTTCGATTTCGCGTTACGGCTTTCGCCATGCACGACGATGACAACGCGCGTTATAGCCGCAGCGTTGGCATTCAGCGGAATGGTCGAATATACGGGAATGGTGCCGTTGCCGGATGTCGTTTGAATGTCGAACTGCTGGTCCGGCGTGGCCCGGACCGGCTTGCCTGGGCCAGTCATGCGGTCTGGATCGTAGCCGGTCACGACTATTGATCCACGGGGTTCGGCCGGGCTTCGCATATCAGGGATAAGCGCGGAGATTCTCGCTGGCGCGTTGATGGCTTGAGCACTGACGTTGTGAGGGATTGTCAGGCCGAATGCGACGCTGCATAGAAAGGCAAATAGAAGCGCTGGTCTCATGCGGTTCCCTGAGCGTTAGGCAAAAAATCAAGCAAACATTGAGCAAAGCTTGCACATCATAGATTGAGCCGATGCATACCAGGTCCGTGGCTGAAGCGGCGCCAAGCTGGCAGAGTGGGCCGGTATTGCGGGTGCTATCTCCAAGGACCTGAAGCGACAGGTGCTCTACAAATGAACAAATAAGCGCAAACGCGCGCCGTCTGTATCAGGTGGCGCGGTTATGCGAAAGATCAGTGATCCTGAGCATATCGATTCGGGACAATTCGATAAACGCATCGGTGCGCACCGGCGAGAAGATGCTGCTCGCGCGTGGCGGTGGCGTCGTCTCCTGCCACCTCCTGAAACAAGCGCAATTCCGAGCGGCAAAACCCCTGACAGGTGCGTGCGGCGGCGCAGATCGGACAGTGGTCTTCAATCAGCAACCAGTCATGGCCGTCGCGTTCCACCCGCGCCATGTAACCCTCGTCGGTGCGTAGCGCCGCAAGCCGTTTCAGCCGTTCCGGCAACGTCCTGCCGGCGCGCGCGGCAGCATAGAGCGCCCGCGAATCCACCTCACGCTGCGCGATCAGGCGGTCCATGCCGTCTTCGCCGAATATCTGCCGGATCGACCCGATCAACTGCACGGTCAGTTGCGCATGTGTGTCCGGGAACCGGCGGTTGCCAACTTCCGTCAGAGCCCAGTTCTGACGCGGCCTCCCCACGCCCGCTATGGGCTCCTGCTGGCCTTCGATCAAGGCCGCTGCTGCAAGCTTCTGCACCTGCTGGCGGGCGGCCTCGGGGGTCATGTCGAAAGCTTGCGCAAGGGTCGCGGTAGACGCGGGACCCTTCGTCTTGATGAAAAACAGGATGCGGTCCGCGGTCGACTGTACGCTTGAGTTATCCAAGTTAATCCTTGTGTAAATTGCTGCACCCACCTAATATGCAAGCCAATGTTTTGATATTAGGCCGAAGAGGCCTTGCTGTCGAGTTCAAGGAAAGCCCATGCCTGTTGCCGATACCACCCGCACCACTGATCAACCGGCCGCAGTTCAGCCGGGCACAGCTGCCTGGAGCGACTTGCTGCGAGGCGCGAACGGTGTCCTTGCGTTGGCCCTGACCGGTGGCGTAGCGCTTTACGCGGTCAACGTGCATGTTGTCTCGACCGTGTTGCCATCGGTGGTGCAGGACATCGGTGGACTCGACTTTTATGCCTGGAACACAACCTTGTTCGAGGTGGCCTCCATCATCGGTGCTGCGTTGTCCGTGCGGGTTCTGGCAGCGTTAGGTCCGCGCGGCGCGTATCTCGCGGCGCTGGTCATATTCGCGCTGGGGTCGGCTATGTGCGCCGCGGCTACGGCCATGCCCTGGATGCTGGCCGGACGCAGCGTGCAAGGGCTGGGCGGCGGTACGATCGGCGCCTTGAGCTATGCGCTGATCCGGGTCGTGTTTGCGCCGCCGCTGTGGCCGCGCGCCGTGGCACTGGTATCGGGAATGTGGGGCGTGGCGACGCTTTGCGGACCTGCGTTGGGGGGCTTGTTTGCCGAAGCAGGACATTGGCGATGGGCCTTCTGGACGCTGTTGCCGCTATGCGTTCTGCAAGCGCTGCTGGTAGCGACGCGTTTGAAACCTCACGCGAAAGCGCCGCCCGCGGACAGCGCGGCTCGCATTCCTGGCCCGCAGATCGCATTGCTGGCAAGCTCGGTCATGGCGATCGCGGCAGGCAGTTTATCGACATCGCTTGTCTGGCAAGCAGTGGGTATCGCGGCAGGATTGATGCTTGGCGCAGCGGCTATTGCGTGGGAACGGCGGACGACAGTGCGGTTGTTGCCCAAGGGCGCGACGGCTCTTGGCACGGCGCTGGGCGCCGTCTATGCGAGCGTTGCGTTGTTGCTGGTCGGTACGACCACGGAAATCTTCGTGCCCTATTTCCTGCAAACGCTGCACGGCCACACGCCGCTAGCAGCGGGTTATCTGGCAGCCGCCATGGCAGGTGGATGGAGCCTTGGCTCATTGCTGTCTTCAGGTCACGAGGGGCGTGGGGTAGCGCGTTTGCTGCATGCTGGTCCTGCACTGAGCACGCTAAGCTTACTTATCTTATCCATCTTGATGCCGCTTGGCGCCGAGTTGCCCGTGGGCATGCGCACGCTGCTATGCGGCCTTGCACTAGCCGGTGTCGGTGCCGGGGTGGGACTCTGTTGGCCACATTTGTTGACGCGCGTTTTGACATTGGCGCCGCCGGGAGAGGGCGGGACTGCATCGGCCGCAATCACCACAGTGCAGCTCTATGGCATGGCGACAGGTGCGGCCGTCGCGGGACTGATCGCCAATGCAGCGGGGCTGCTAAGTCCCGGTGGTGTGGCTGGCGCGCAATCGGCCTCTGCGTGGTTGTTCGCAAGCTTCGCCGTAGCGCCTGCGTTAGTGGTGTTGCTGACTCGTCGAATTATAAAAGCGCGTGTCTAACCGCGCTACTCGAAGAAGCGGGAAGTTAAAGACGCGCACTAAACAATGAGTGCGCCCGCAAACCTTTTCGGCTCTGCTTAGCGGCCAGATCCGCCAAGGACCTGAACACAACAAATACTCACCGGGATTTTGCATGGCAGGTTTAACGCTGTATAAGCATTAGGCCAGCGAGCGACCGGTTGCGCATGTTTCCCTTACAAATAACAATAAAGGGCTTTAGCAATCCGGCTGATCTGTTCTTAATAGTCTTGGCGCCTTAAGTTCGGCACGCGTTCTTTGTAAATGTCACGTCACCGTTTGCAACGGAATGTATGTAATGTGAAGTGTGTCATCCACGGGTGGCAAACCTGCGTTAGACAGTGCGTGTCTTAGGTCGAAGCTAACCTGACAAACTGAAATCTACCGGAGATTGCCCCCATGAAGGTAAGCTTGCGCCGAACCCATGCAGCCGTACTTTCTGCCGTTGCATTGTTAGCGGTGGTCCCCATGCCGGGATGGGCTCAATCGGTCCCGTCACCTACAGCGTTGACAGCATCTGCCATTGATCCTCCAGGCCGCGTCGCCCGTCTTAACTACTTCGACGGCAGCGTGACCATGGAACCCGCCGGTGCGACCGACTGGTCGTATGCCGAATTGAATCGTCCTCTCACCACCGGCGATCAGTTGTGGGCAGACAGTGGCGCGCGAGGCGAGCTGCATGTTGGCTCGACTGCGCTGCGGCTGGGTCAACAGACGGCCTTGAGCATTGTCGATATAGACGACAAGAACCTGCAGTTGAAAGTCACGCAAGGGACACTCTCCACGCGGCTGAGGGCACTGCCCTCAGGGCAGACCGTCGAAATAGATACACCGAACGTCGCCATGCAGGCAGTGAGTCCCGGCGAATTTCGGGTAGACGTTGCGCCTGACGGTAACTCGACCACAGTGACGCTGCGAAGCGGCACCGCCAACCTCTATGGCGACGGTGGTGCACTGCAGATGACTGCGGGCCAGCAGATCACGTTCACGGGGGTGAATCTTCAGCAACAGGCAGCCGGATCAGCGCCCGCTCCCGATACCTTCGACCAATGGGTAGCGGGTCGCGACCGCGCCGAAGATGCTTCGGCCTCCGCACGATATGTATCGCGAGAGATTCCGGGTTACGAGGACCTGGATGCTAACGGCACATGGCGCAGTGACCCGAACTACGGTGAAGTCTGGGTTCCGACCGTGGCGGTAACCGCGCAATGGGCGCCTTATCACCAAGGCCATTGGACGTGGATTGCGCCATGGGGCTGGACCTGGATAGACGATGCCCCCTGGGGCTTCGCACCTTTCCACTATGGACGATGGGCGTATCTGGGTAATGCCTGGGCGTGGGTGCCGGGGCCAGTGGTCGTCACGCAACCGGTGTATGCGCCGGCGCTGGTGGCATTCGTGGGTGGCGGAGGCGGTGGAGGCGGCGCGCACTGGGGCGTCGACCTGGCCGTTGGTGGCGCGGTGGGTGCAGGGGTTGCCTGGTTTGCATTGGGTCCGCACGAACCGTGGCATCCGGGTTCGGGTTATAGCCCGAGCTATTACAACCGGGTCAACAACGTGAACATCACGAATGTGCACAACACGACCATCGTCAACAACATCACGAACGTTCACAACACCTACATCAATCAGCGTGTTCCCGGTGCGATTACGGCCGTGCCGGCGGACACGTTCGTGCATGGCCAGCAAGTGGCGCAAGCATCGCGCAGGTTGACGGCGCAACAAATTGGCGGCGCGCAGGTCGGGGCGGGTACGCCCGGTATCGCACCGGTACGCGGCAGCTTTACGGGCGGCTTGCGGCCTGCTTCTAACGGGGCTCCCGCGATGGTCGTGCAGCGGCAAGTTGTTGCTACGCGCGCACCGGTTGTTCCGGCAGCGTACAGGGACACGCTCGCACAACACTTCGCCAGCAGCGGCGGGCGCGTAGCCGGCGCGGGTGAGCCGATCGTGCGGACGACAGTACCGGCAGCCTTTGTTCGTCCGTTGACCCGGGGTGCGTCTGCGACGCCATCGCCGCAAGGCTATCGTCTGGTGAACCGGGAGCAGGCACATCCTGCCGGAGCACAAGGCGCGCCTGACAGGAGCGTGGCAGCGAATGGTCCGCGCGAAGAAGTGCGGCCGCCGCAGGGTGCGCATCCCGCGGAACCCATGCCGCAGCGTGCGCCTTTAGCCACTGAAAATGGAGTGCCACGGCCGCTCGGAGAAAAGCACGAGCCCGCAGCAGTCCATGCCGAGCGTCCGGTTCAGAACGAGCCGCAAGTGCCACGGCAGGAACCACGGCAGGAACCACGACAAGAGCAAGCCATGCATGCGCCAGAGGCTCCGCGACAGCACGCCGTGCCGCAAGCCGCGCCTCGTGCGGAAGAGCATGAAGTGCAGCATGCGCGTCCGGTCGAGCCGCAGGCAGCTCCGATATCCCCGGTTCCCCATGCGGAAAGGCCGCAGCCAGCTCGTCCGCCTGTCCAGCAGGAAGCGCATCGGGAGGAACCCCCGCATGCGCGTCCGGAACCGCGTCCTGAACAGCATCCGCCAGCAGCCAGGGGTGGTGAGCATCACGACGAGCAACCGAAGTGAGCGTGTGATTCGATGATGGCTTGGCAGCCGGTTTTGTCCGCCTTCGCGAACATGATCGGCTGCTCGCCTTAGCCTCTAATCCTTAGTGTGCATGTCCAGCCGCTCAGCGTGCATATTGAAATGCATGGAGTCGGCGATGGCATTCAGATAACCCTTGTCGCGAACCTATAAGCCTATTTAGCGGCCCTTGGCGCCCAAGCGATTTTTGTCGCGTCACCAAGCGCCGCGATAATCCCGGACATCCCTTGACCGCGCACTCCTCCTTGCCTTGCGGGACCCGGCACTAACCCGCACTGCCACGCGAATAACCAGTCTTAACGTCGGAAACCTGATCCATGTCGAATGAAAGTGCCCCTCACGAACATGCGGTTGAGCATGCTGCGCATTCAGGTGATCCGCTATCCCGCTGGGTTGCTGTATTCACCGCCATTCTCGCGGCGCTCTCCGGTCTCTTGCACTACGAAGAAGGGGTCTTGCAAACGCAGTCCCTGCTCTTCAAGAACGACGCTGTGCTGTTGCAAAGCAAGACCAGCGATGAATGGAATCTGTATCAGGCGCAATCCAGCAAGGGGCATCTGATGGAGCTTGCCGCTGAATTGTCCGGTCCGGAGAAGCAGGCGTACTACCGCGACCAGATCGCCAAATACGAGCTTCGAAAGAAAGAAATCCAGACCAAGGCGCACGATATGGAAAAGCAGGTGGAAGAAGCCAACCTGCAATCCGAACGCAAGGAACATCCGCAACACATGTTCGGTCAGGCGCTCGCATTGATCAACGTGGCTATTTCGCTAGCGGCCATTACATCGCTCACAGGCAGTCGCAAGCTGTTTGTTGTCGCCGGCATGGCGGGTGTGGCAGGGATCGGTGTGTCGATTCTCGGGTTCCTGAATATCTGAGCCGGCACGCCTGGATCGTTACTTGGCTTGGGTGCTGGCTAGGCGCCCGGACACGTCACTGAGCGATGGTTCAGGCCCTCATGTTCAACGCTAAAGGCTGCGTCGATCTTGTCGTCGGTTCGCGTAATACGCAGCACGTAAATGCTGTCGTAATCCGCGCTCGCCCAATGAGGCACGCTTGCCGCTTCGCCGCCTGCGTCGCTGACAATCTTGCGGGCAAGCGCCTCAATAATCTTATGTTCCCAAGCGACTACCACGAGGCTGCTTTTGTATTGAGGTGCCAGCAGGATCGCATGCAGGTCGTCAGTCCTGGAAAATCCAATGGATGCATTCACCGGCAGGCCAAAATAGATCGCAGTCGGTTCGATTGTCGCTAGCGGGCGGACATAGTCGTACTTAGTGCCGCTATCGTTCTTTTGCTTGGCCGGATCAGGCGCAAAAATGAAGTCTGGTTTGCCATATTTGCTTTCGATGACGCGAGGCAACGCGAGCGCGCGGTTCAGGCCCTGGCAACTTAGCTGACCGAGGCCGTCGGCGGGTTTCTCTCCGTGCCGAACCATGATGATTGTTTCAACTTGGTCGCTAGCGGCGCGGACCGGTATCGACCCAAGCACCGTGATGGCAAGCACCAGCGATAAAACGCCTGATGGCGGACATCTGTAATTTTTCATGAGGAGCGGCCACGTTGCGTGTGAGCCGCGATTCTAGCAATTCCCAGCCGGGGCGATATTGAAGCGACGGATCAACTGTCATCGCTTTAGTGCAAGATAAGCGCGGCTAAGGGCCGGCCGGCTATGCACCCACAACCTTGATGCAAGCCAGGACGCTGGCCGGTCCCGCACCTCCAGCCGATAAATCGATCGTTCGCCGGCTTCTTTCTCCCCGCGAATGTTGGGCCCCATCTCGCACGTGTAGAAGTATCTAAAACCGGTCTCGCGGGCGACTTGCCGGTAGTCGTCGTCGTAGAAGCCTTGAGGCCAGCACAGGTGGTCAGACGCTTCGCCCATGCGCATCTCGTGCACCGCACGCGTAGCGAGGAGGTCGCGCCTCAACGCCTCACATTTCTCTTCACGGCTACGCGCAACCTTATCCCAGCGCACGTGGCTGTGCGTGTGGCTATGAAATTCGAATGTCCCCGCGCGGCGCATTGCATCGATCTCGGACCACCGCAGGATGGCGCGATCGGCTTCGCCCATCTCGATAGCC
>NZ_JAQGMM010000213.1 GCF_028292365.1 Caballeronia sp. | reverse complement strand
GACCGGGGCGATGCGAAGGTCGCTGGCAATGGCGAAGGGTGAGTTCGATCCGCGTCATGCATTGAAGGCAGCGACGGCTGCGGCGAGGGATTTATGCGTGGCACGGTTTGAGGCGTTTGGATGTGCGGGGCATGCTGACAGGATCAAGCCGCTGGCGCTGGATGTGATGGCACGTAAATATCATTGAGGGTCGCGGGCGGTGGGTCAGGGGGCGTGTTGGCAGCGGCAGCGAATAGCCTCTTCATTAACGCTTGCGCGTACTCCCAACTTCAGCCCACCGTTCAAGATCCGGAGCGGATTTCTCCACCTGGCATCCCCAATCCAACGCCTGATCCTGATCAAAACGTTTCCCCAACTTCCACGCAATCTCCGCGCGGGCCAGTTGCACCCCCATATAAAACGCATGCCCCCCATCGGTCTCCAGCCCAAGCCTCGGATAAAGTGCGAACGGATCCCCCTCAACGGCATGCCCGTCGCGGTTATAAACGTGAATGCCATCAGCCGCGACCTGAACCCGAAAATTCGGATCACGCACCGCCTGCGCGATCAACGCAATCTCCGCCGCGTCATAAGGAAAAGGCCGCTTGGCATGCAATGCCGACAAGTCGCTGCAAATCCCCTTCGGCAAGACCTGCGCGTCGTGCGCCACATGCATGATCCGCCGCGCAATGTCAGCCTCCTTGACAGCGCGCCGTGCGTGCAAACTGACCGACGTAGTCAGCACCGCGCTAACCCGCAATTCCGCTGCTATGCCCAGCAACACAGCATTGATCCCGCTCGTATCGGCTTCGGTCAGCTCCGTTACATTGCCAATGCCCATCATGATGCCGATCTCCGGATAGCGAGACCGTAACCCGACATAACGCGCAATCGATTGAGCCAGTCCAAACGGAATCGGATCAAGAATGGGATCGGCAAGAAACGGCCGCCCACGACCCAGAAGCACATCAATCGCTGCATCGAGCGAGCCGGGATCGCCCGGCTCCCGCGCCACGAGAATTGGCACAGAGGGCACTTCATCAGCAATCCATAAGGTATCCAGATTAAGGCTCATCAGGTAATCCGCACCCGCCCGGCCGCCCCGCACAAGCTCTTCCGTGCGCATGGAATCCACGCTCACCCGATACCCACGTTCCTTGAGCACACGCACCGCGTCTTCCAGGTGCGGAAAAGGTGTTTCAGGCAGGCAGCCGATATCGATCACATCGGCGCCCTGAGCCGCATACACGCCAGCCCGCGCAACAATGCCGTCAAGATCGAGCCGCGGCGCATCGACGATCTCCGCGAAAATCTCCGTCTCGTATCGGGACAAATCGAAGTGGCGCGCCTCACGCCCGAAGAACTGCGGCAAATCCTTGATCTCCTCCGGACCCCGTTCGACCGGCACGCCGAAATGCCCGCTCAACGCGTCGAGATCGCCACGGCATCG
Organism: Caballeronia sp.; assembly: GCF_028292365.1. Lineage (GTDB taxonomy): Bacteria > Pseudomonadota > Gammaproteobacteria > Burkholderiales > Burkholderiaceae > Caballeronia. Next base: position 4,748 of record NZ_JAQGMM010000213.1, on the reverse strand, counting down.
CCCCGGCACGATCATCCGCGTGGCGGCAAGCGGCAGAGGGACGCGCCGGCGGATCATGTCGGCGGTCATCAGCGCCGCTACCTGAAGTCCGATCTCACGGATCTCCCACGTGAACGGCGTTGGCGCCATGCCCTCGAGCACCTGTTGCACACTGCGTTCGGCAAGCCTGCCAGTCAGGAAGACGATGTGGTCCATGCGAGCCCGAGGGTCGATAGCCGTTGATCGAGCGCTGCCTTCAACTCATCGAGCGAGCGCGCCACCGTCGTGTATTCGATCAGCGCCAGTTGCTCCACATGCCGGAGCTCGACGCTGCGCGGCCGCACCTCGACCCATTCATGCGGGCTCTGGGTGATCACGCTCGGCGCCGTGTCACATGCGAAAACAATGCCTGGGATGCACTGCTTGCCCGCTTGCGCATACAAATTGGTGGGCAGCGTGTCGGAAATGCCGAGGACACACTTGGCGACCGTGTTGCTCGTCGCGGGCGCGATCACGACCGTATGATATTTGCCTTCGTAAAGCATGCCGACCGGCACCCCGCTCGCACTGTTGTCGCGCAACACCCGAAAATGCTCGCGTAACTTCGGCAGTGGCCATCCATAAAGCGGCAACACTTCCTCTCCCGCGGACGACAAAAACAAGTCCACGCCCGGCAGCCTGCAGGCAAGCGCGATGGATTCCTCGATCATGTGCCCCGAGCCGGTCACGCACCACGCAAAACCCGCATCCGGTTTGAACTGGTCAAGCCTGCGAGCGGGCGAGGGCGAGGGTGAACCCGGACTCGAACCCGAAGGCCCGCTCATGAGTTTGACGGTGCGGTGGACCCGTCATGCGATAACCGGATATGCAAGCGGTGCATCTTCCGGTACAGCGTGTTGCGGCTGATACCGAGCCCTTTCGCTACGCTGCTGACGTTCCAGCGATGCTCATCGAGCAGTTCCAGCACGGTCTCGCGCTCCTTGACCTGGATCGCGTTGAGCTCGGAGGTATCGGCTTCGTCGGTGCTTTGCAAGAAAGGTCCGGTCACGGGCGTGCCGCTCATGCCGGTCGCCAGTCCCAGGCGCGCGGCCGGCGTTGCGCCCGCATATTGCACGACCTCGGACGGCAGATGCGAGCAGTCGATCTCCGGCCCGTCGCATAACGCTATCGCCATTTGCAACACGTGGCGTAACTGACGGATGTTGCCGGGCCACGCATAGTTCAACAGCGCATGCCGCGCCTCGGCGCTAAGCGACGGCGGCCCGTCGGCGTCGGATTCGCTGGCAAGCAGATGGTGGATCAACGCGAGCGCGTCGGCGCGCTCGCGCAGGGGCGGCAAGTTGATCTCGATGCCGTTGAGCCGGTAATACAAGTCTTCGCGGAACGCGCCGCTCTGCACCAGCTCCAGCAGGTTGCGGTGGCTAGCGCTGATCAACTGGAAATCCACCTTGACCGTGGTTTCAGCGCCGAGCGGGGTGACTTCATGCTCTTCCAGCACGCGCAGAAGCCGCGCTTGCAACGCCATCGGCATGTCGCCGATTTCGTCGAGAAAGAGGGTTCCCGCGTTCGCCTGCACGATCTTGCCCCGCCGTCCTTCACGCTGCGCACCGGTGAACGCGCCGGCGCGATAGCCGAACAATTCGCTCTCGATCAGGTTCTCCGGTAACGACGCGCAGTTCACCGCAACAAAGCCGCCGCCGCTATTCGGGCTGATGCTATGGAGTGCATTGGCGAAGACTTCCTTGCCGGTGCCGGTCTGGCCGCGCAGGATGATCGGGATCTTGCGCTGGATTACCCGCACAGCGAGCTGGATCTGCGACGCCATGCGCGGATCGCCGAACTCCAGGTGCGAGAGCTTCTCCAGCCGACCGGCCTGGCCGGGCGTTTCTCTGGCCGTTCGCACAGGCCGGGCGCGTGCGGCGGAGGACAACACGCGGCTCGCCGGGTCGTTCATGAAGATGCGGGTCGCGCTGGTCGCCGCATCGCGCGGCGTCTGGGCGATCAGGAAAAACCGGTTGTTTGCGCTGGCGCTATAGACGGTCACCGGGTGAAACGAGCCGCGGATACTGCGGGCGATCATGTCCTCGAGCGACACGTTGAACGCTTCCTCGATTCGCTTGCCGCACAACTCCGCATGCGAGCGGAAGTCGAGCTGGAACAGCGCGCTGCGGCTGGCCGCGAGCACGACACCGTCATCGCTGACGGCGAGTTTCCCGGCATGCAGCGTGCCAACAAATTCCGGCCGGCTGTGGAAGTGGATCATGTTCGCGTGCCGGTAGCGTGCGTCGATCAGGCGATTCTCGATCATCTGTCTTGACATGCCCACCAGTACCAGCGAGTGCTGCTGCAGCAGCTTCGAACGGCTGGTTACGTCGAGCACGCCGGCTACTTCACCGCGATCGTTGAAGATGGGCGCAGCCGAGCAAGTCAGCGACGTATAGCGCGGATAGAAATGCTCGTGCTGATAGACCGCTATGCATTCACGCTCGGCAAGGCAGGTTCCCATGCCGTTGGTGCCGGCCTCACGCTCGCTCCATAACGCGCCTACGCGCAGCCCGTCGGCGGCAATTGCTTCCCCGAACGGCACCGAGGCGACCTGATGCACGATCACACCGTCGGCATCGACGAGTACAACAGCGAGTTCAGGGTCGGCGAGCTGCTGGTAGAGCGTCGTCATCTCGAGTTTCGAGCATGCGATCAGGTCGCTGGCCGCTTCGCGCCGCGCGGCGAGCTCCGGCTGGGTCAGCACGGGCGGCATGACAAAACGCGCCGGATCGAGCCTGAACTCCTTCAGGCAACGGGTCCACGACTGAGCGACTGAGTCGCTTGTCGGGCGAGTCGGCAACTGATTATTGACGATGTTCAGTACTTCCCGGACGTGCACGTTACTGTCTGCAAACGACGACATGGGGCTTGTCTCCGGGGCGTCCGGTTCGTGCCTGCGAGAATTCGCAGGTCACTGCGGCGCCGTATCTATGGTGTTCCCCCGCGCTGCGTTTTTCTGGGTCCGCATGCGCGCGAAGCGGTATGTATTGACGTTTTATGAACATACCCGCATCCGCAAAACTTTACCTCCGATGACGCCAGGGTTCAATAAGTAGTCGCGTAAGTGTTAGCCGGTGCGCCCGATTTTTGCTTGCGACTTGCTGAAACCGTGGCAACGGGCGTGCGTGTGCATGCGTGTAAGCGCCTGCCCGAAAGCCCCAGGCCAAGCGGTACAGGACGCTCACAGGCTGTATCGATTTCGCGACACACACTGTTGCGGTTATCTGCTTGTCAACGGCACGTCCACGGCACTTTTCCGGCAATCGGCAACGGAGATTATTCATGGAGCTTTTCGATGCGGTTCGACCCACACGGCCTTCGCCCGGCACGCTGCAGAGCGCGCAAACGGAGGTGATTCCTCACTATCCCGCCGTCGATACCCCGCCACAAGCCACCGGCGAGGTGCCCATGGACATGGTCTACATCAAGGGTTTTACCGGAAGAACGGTGATCGGTATTGATGTCAGCGAACTGCGGGACCCGCAACCCGTGCGCATCAATCTCACGATTGGCGTGCCGTCGATCCGCGCTTGTGCGACGGATCGTATCGAGGACACGGTAAATTATGCGGCTGTCCACGACGCGCTGCATAAATTGCTGGCCTCGCACGGCGTGCAGTTGCTCGAACGCCTTGCCGAGAAAATTGCTCAACTGGTCATTGCCGATTTCGGGGCGCATTGGGTTCGGGTGTCGCTTGCGAAGCCCGCAAAGTTTCCCGATGTGGAATCGGTCGGGGTTCTGATTGAACGCAGGCGTGAGCCGATAAGCGCGCAAGCCGTGACCTGCGCTTTCCTCGGGAAAGGGCTTATCCCGAACTGATCGCCAGTATGCTTAATGGTCCTGCGAAGCTAATCGCCTCGCTAGTGCTTACCCCTACCGCGCGCTTTACTTGGTCGCGGCGGCGGACTTTGTCACGCCACATGCGCGGAAAGCGTCGGTCTGGATCGAGCGAAAGTTCTTCGTCTGGGCTTTGGCCCGATCCACGCGAAACTCGTTGCCTCCCTCGCCGCCGAGCGTCGAATATTTCGAGAATGTCATTTGCTCGACGTAGTCGTCGTAGGGAAGAACCGCTGCAATATGGTCGATTGCACACGAACACTTGTATACGTTGGCGAAATCGTGACCGTTGTCATCCATGCAGCCGAGCACGTATTCCACGCGGCCCTGAGTGGGATAATCGTGGCCTTGCGCCGGATTGCCGGCGGCCGGAACAACGGGATCGGACGACGGACCTGCCGCCCATGCAAGCGACGGTGCAAGCACAAGGCAGGCAATCAGCAGCCGCGTGCGACATCTGGAGGTCATGCCGGAGCCTCTCCAAAAAGAATAATTCCTCGGTTGAATGAAGGAGTGGACGGACCGCCTGTCATGAACGACTCATGAATGACTTCGGCGGCCTCGTCCAGACCTGCTCGGTTTTGACACCACGCCATAGAACCGCGCCGCGCTTCAGTTAGCCGCGAACGGATGCGCGACAGAAGACTTCTTCGCGACTACATCGGCTGCGCTCGGTTCGCCGGCGACCGCGCGCTGGATCGCTTCACGGGTAGCTTTGTAGTTGTATTCCTGGATCTTCTTGTCGTCGTCGGCTTCCCAATGAATGAAGACGCCCACGCAAACAAAAACATCGTCGGCTTCGTCCTTCGGAATCGTGCCGTCTTCAACGCTATCCGCAACGGCGAGCGCGACGGCATGCTGGGCAGGACCGAACATCTGCACGGCCT
>NZ_JAQGMM010000199.1 GCF_028292365.1 Caballeronia sp. | reverse complement strand
GCGCTGATCGACAACGTGGTGGACCGCTATTTCCCCATTTTGGAGGCGCTCGGCGCGGAACTCGACGAACTCGAGGAACGCATTTTCGAGCGCAACGGCTCGGCAGCGTCACGCGTGATCATCGAGGATCTGTACTCCTTGAAACGCCGTCTCGTCCTGTTGCTGCATCACACTTCGCCGCTGCTGGAAGCGGTCAGCAAACTGTACGGCGGCCGCGCGCCGGGGATTTGCGGCGGCATGCAGGATTATTTCCGCGATGTCTACGACCACCTGTTGCGCATCGTGAAAATTATCGAAGGGCGTCGTGAAATGATCGTGACCGCGATCCAGGTCAATCTGGGCATGATTTCGCTGGCGGAAAGCGAAGTGACCAAGCGGCTGGGTTCGTTTGCGGCGCTGTTCGCCGTGCCCACCATGATCGCCGGGATCTACGGCATGAACTTCCACCGCATCCCGGAACTCGACTGGGCCTATGGTTATCCGGCGGTGATTGTCGTGATGCTTGCGCTGGACATTGGCCTTTACTGGCGGTTCCGCAAGGCAGGATGGCTATGATGGTTATAATGGATGCTTCGGTGCCGCTGGAAGGCGGTTGGATGACATAAAACCATTCGACGGAAACCGCGCGAAAACCCGCGCGGCGCCGGTCGGCCGGGCATGTCAACATTGCAGCATCGAGAGGCGGGGCCTCCGGCGACAGCGGAACTTTTTTCTGATTTGCTGTCTAATAATACATAGTGCGCTTCTGGCGCAGCGTGTTTGCCACGGCAACAGCGATCCACCCAACATTTCAGCGCAACGCCTTGGCTGAATGTCATCGCCCCGGCAGTGTGGGCTCCGCAACCGGTCGCGGCCCTGCATTCGTCTTCAAAGTTTAAACAGCAGCGACGTCGACGGTTGCTTGCTTCCACGCGTTGTACCGCGCATGGTTGCATGGGTAATACGTGCATAGTGGCATGGGCAGCGCGCCATGCGCGGCACACGTGTTACCGCGGTGTTACCGCGACGTTCTTCAACACCTACAGCCCAGCGAGCGGCTGCGCCATGTGTGCGCCGCACGTATTTTTGCTCGTAAACGCCTGTCGACCGCGCGTGCCAAGGGGCACCAAACGGTTGCCGAGTTGGTTTTCAAGGCATCGGCCGCATATTTCGATGCCCGGGCGGGCGCAATACAGGAATTCAGGAAACATGAAAGAACTGGTCAAGCCGCTTAAGACGTACAAAGGTTATGAAATCCATCCGCTGATATACCCCCGTGGCGCCCGCGATGGCGGCGCCGCAGTCCGTGCAGCGGATACCGGTTACGAAGCGTCGGTGCGCATCCGCCGCGCGCCGCCGGCCGGCGAGGAAGCAACGGGCGAAAGCCGCGTGTTCCGCATTGAGCAGACCGGATCGTTTGAAAACGGCGGCCAGGCTCGCCGGGCGTGCTTGTTGCACGCGGAAAAACTGATCGACGGCCAAATCGACGGCCAGACTGTTGCAGATCTGTGACTGCACGCGACTGTTAGGCGTTAAAAGGCATCGCGAGGTCGGGCCGGTCTCGCATACAATCGCAACGAATAGATGATTTAAGGAGCTTTATATGGCGAAAGAAGAGTTACTCGAGCTGGACGGCATTGTTGACGAAGTGCTTCCCGATAGCCGCTACCGCGTGACGCTGGACAACGGCGTAGTCGTGGGCGCGTACGCATCGGGCCGCATGCGCAAGAACCATATCCGGATTCTCGCGGGCGACCGTGTGACGCTGGAATTGTCGGTGTATGACCTGACGAAAGGCCGGATCAACTTCCGGCACAAGGACGAACGCGCAACCGGCGGTGGTCAACGTCCGCAAATGCGTCGCCGCTAAGCAGAATGCTGTTGTGACGCGCTGTTAAAGCGAGTCCCGCACAGTCCTGTTGACCGGAGTCGAGAGCAACGCTTCGTCGGCGCCACCGCTTGATGCTGCCAGTCAGCATCGCATGGCGCCGATGTCGCTCTCTCACGTGTTGGAATCACGTCGTTTGAGCTCATTTTCAACTCACGCGTGTCCGGTTCCCCAGTGTCCAGCCGCACCATCATTTTCCCTTCCGGGCCGCTACCAATCCGCTCAGGCCTAAGGCAAAGCCGTCTTCATCGTTCGTGGCCGACACAAACATCGCGTGCGATTGAACGTCTGCTGACGCCTGACCCATCACAATGGCAACACCCGCCACATCGAACATGGCGACGTCGTTGCCCATGTCCCCCAGCACCGCAACGTTTTCCAGCGCAACGCCTGCCAACCGCGCCAGTTCTCGCACGCCCTCGCCTTTATTCGCGAGCGGATGCGTGATGTCGAGGTAATACGCCTGTGAGCGCATCGCCATGGCACGGCCCTTGAGCGTGTCCTGGAACTCGGCCTCCTTTCGTTGAAGCAGCGCCGCGTCATTCGTCGACGCCACGATCTTTTCGACCGAGTCCAGGTCGATATCCTCGAAACGCTTGACCACCACCGCGTCGTATCCCACGGTCCGGCGCTCCAGCGGCACGTATTCGCCGCCGGGATTCGTGATGTACCACTGGTCGTCGATAAACACCCACGCGTCCACTCCGTCGCGCGCGAGGCTCTCCAGGGCCGTTTGCGCGGCGTCGCGCGACAAGTAGTGAGCGCTCAGGGTCTTCCAGCCGGCGGGATCGACGAGTTTGCCGCCGTTGAAAGCGGCAAACGGCAACTGGATTCCAAGCGTTTCAACGATCGAATGCATGCCCTTGCCCGGCCGGCTGCTCGCCACCGTGAAGCGGACACCCGCGGTCGTGAGAGTGCGCACGGCGTCCTTCGCGGGCTCCCCCAGTGATTTATCCGTGTAGAGCAAGGTGCCGTCACAATCCGAAATCACGAGTTCGACCTTCGCGAGCGCCGCCAGCGCCTGCTCCGGGTCGTCGTGACCGGGACTGAGCTTAAGACCCGTAGCACCGATGGATGTCATTCAAACGCTCCTGCCGGCAATTGCCGCGTTTCGCGCACTGAACGCGGGTGCCAGAGCCGCGCGCCGCCTTCAATACCAGCTTCGTTCGAGACGACTTTCACGTTATCCGGCAACTCGAAATTGAGGTTGGCCGCGTTGCCGCCGCCAATCCACAGACGGTCGTAGTTCACGAGCGAACTCAGGATGCCGATAATTTTCTCCACGCGGCGATTCCAGCGCTTGTTGCCCGCCTTGTCGCGCGCCGCATTGCCGAGATATTCATCGTAGGTCTTGTTTTTGTTCACCGGATGATGCGCCAGCTCGAGATGCGGCATGAGTTCGCCATCGCGAAAAAGCGCGGTGCCCGCACCCGTGCCCAGCGTCAGCACGAACTCGATCCCTTTCCCTTCGATAGCAGCAAGCCCCTGCATCTCGGCGTCGTTGATGATGCGCACCGGCAGGTGCCCAAGATGCTCGGCCAGCATGTCCGCGAGCGGCACGTTGCGCCAGAATTCGTTGCCAAGGTTTGGTGCGGTCAGCACGTGGTTGTCCCGCACTACGCCCGGAAAACCAATCGAGATCTGCGTGGCAGGCAGCGGCGTCAACAGCGGCCCGACCAGTTCCACCAGTTTCTGCACCAACACGTCCGGCGGACACGGATGCGGCGTGGCTACCTTTACCCGCTCGGTTTCCATCTTTCCGTGCGCGTCGATAATCGCGGCCTTCAGGCCCGTACCGCCCACGTCGATGGCGAGAATCCGCTCTTTCGTGCTCGAACGTCTTACGGTCTTGCCTGTGGCTTTCTTCACTGCCGCGCTCTTCTTCACCGCGGCCTTGCGTGCTGCTGTCCCCATACGGTTCTCCTCAGTTCTTGTCGTCGTGATCGGTTTTTTGCGTGTGATCGGCCGCTACCAGCGGGCGCCAGGCGCGGCCGTCGGCCTTCAACAGTTCGTCGGATTCCTTCGGCCCCGCGCTGCCCGCCGTGTAGCCATGTACCGGCAACGGCCCGCCTTCTGGATGCAATACGCCGTCAACCGCCGCCCAGCTTGTTTCAATGCTATCGGCGCGCTGGAACAGCGTCTCGTCGCCGAGCATACAGTCGTACAGCAGCGTTTCGTAACCGACATTCGGCTTCTCATCGAAGAAATCGCCGTATTTGAACGATGACTTGACGGCTCCGACCTTCATCACCGGCCCAGGCACCTTCACATTGAAATCAAAGCTTGTGCCGTGTTCCGGGTCAATCCGCAAGGTCAGCACGTTCGGCACGAGGGTGTCCACGGGCGTGTCGCGGAACAGCAGGAACGGCACCGCTTTCAGTTGTATCGATATCTCCGTGCGCCGCGCCGTCATCCGTTTACCGGTGCGCAGATAAAACGGCACGCCGGCCCAGCGCCAGTTCTCGACGAACACCCGCGCCGCCGCATACGTCTCCGTCTGGCTGTCCGGCGCGACGTCGGCCTCTTCTCGATACCCCGCCATGGTCGAGGATTTTTCGTACTGCCCGAGCACCACGTCATTGGGTTTCAGCGGCTGGATCGCGTCGAAAATGTCAGCTTTCTTGTCGCGCACGGCTTCTGCATCGAATGAATTCGGCGGTTCCATGGCGACCATGCCGAGCAACTGGAACAGGTGGTTCGGGAGCATGTCGCGGAACGCGCCCGTCTGTTCGTAAAACCCGCCACGCGCTTCCACGCCAATGGTTTCTGCCGCCGTGATCTGCACGTGATCAATGTACTCGCGCCGGAAAATGGGCTCGAACAACGCGTTCGCGAAGCGCACCGCGAGGATGCTCTGCACCGTGTCCTTGCCCAGAAAATGATCGATACGATAAATCTGGTTCTCGCCGGCGAACTTGAGAATGCTCTCGTTGAGATCCTTCGCCGATGCGTAGTCGTGTCCGAACGGTTTTTCGATCACGACACGCCGGAAGCCCTGGTCACTTTCCTTCAGCAATCCCACTCGGCCGAGCCGCTCGACGATCGGCTTGAAGAAGCGCGAACTGACAGCGAGATAAAAAATGACATTTCCACTGTCACCCAGCGTCTGCTTCAGCTTGTTAAATACGTCATCCGTCTCGAACTCGCCAGCCACGTATTGCAGGCGATCCGCGACCCAGTTCCACGCCCGGTCGTCGAGTTTGGAGGTATGAAAAGCGCCGGCTTTGTCGGCGGCAAAACTTTTCAGCGACTCGGTCAGCTGGTCTCTCCAGGCGCTCGTCTCGAGCTCGCCGTGGTTCACGCCAATGATCTTCATCTTGTCGTCAAGCAGGCCATCGGACGACAGGTTGTACAGCGCCGGCATCAGCAGCCGTTTGGTCAGGTCACCGGCCGCGCCGAAGATGACGAGCGTGCACGGCGGGGCGGGATGCTTGCCGGGAGGCTGCGGGGAGGAAGTTGCGGTAGCGAGTGAGGTCGACATAGGGTTCTTTAAAAGAAGAGTTGAACGCACTGCCTATTAAAGACCATGTTGGGCGCGTCACAGTTCAAAATCCTGCCCAAACGGTCTGCTTCTGGTCTGCTTCTGCGTTTTCGACTGATGTGTGTCGTATGCAATATGTAATCGCCGCGTGGGCTGTGCCGTAGAATGTCGGCACCTCGCGGCGGCTCGCCCGGCCTCGTTTCCATTACCCGTGCAGGAGTTCCACATGAATCAGACACTCTCCCCGGCGCAACTCGCCGCGTATTTCGACCGCATCGGCTATACCGGACCTCAGCAGGCTACATCAGAGACGCTGCACGCGCTGCACAGGCTGCATCCGCAAGTCATCCCGTTCGAAAATCTCGACTCGCTGCTCGGGCGCACGCCGCGCCTCGACCTCGCGTCCGTGTTCGCGAAGCTCGTGAGCGGGCGGCGCGGCGGGTACTGTTATGAACACAACCTGCTGTTTCGCGCGGTGCTCGACACGCTCGGCTTCAACACGACCGGCCTCGCCGCGCGCGTGGTGTGGAACGACCCGACTGCCATTCCGCCGCGCACCCACATGACCTTGCTGGTCGAAACACCCGACGAAACCTGGCTCGCGGACGTCGGCTTTGGCAGCATGACGCTCAGCGCTCCGCTGCTGTTCGACGCGGGCCGCGAACAGGCAACGCCACATGAGCCGTTTCGCCTCAACCTGATCGAGCGCGGTGATTTCCTCCTGCAAGTGAAGCTCGGCGATGCCTGGAGACCCATCTACCGTTTCGACCTCGAACCGCAACTTCCCGCCGACTACGCCATGGCGAACCACTATGTGTCAACGTATCCCGAGTCAATCTTCCTGAACCACCTGATCGTGGCGCGGGTGATGCCCGGACAGCGGCAGACCTTGTTCGACACGACCCTGAGCCAGCGTGGCGAGACAGAATCCAAACGCGAGCTCGCAAGCGCCGAAGAATTGCGCCGCGTGCTGCAAGACACGTTCGGGCTGGCGCTGCCCGGCCAGGATTTCGACACCCACGGGAAAACGTCGGCCGGGGCACTCGATGCCGTGCTCGAGCGCATCGTCCGCTCTTCCACGTCCATCATGTCCACTAGCTCCTGATCGTCACGATGCGTAAAACCGCCAAGCGCGCCCATGAATCTTATCGGACGCCCGTGAAAAACGCAGTGCTCGAAAGCCGGCTGCCACGATGGCGCTCCACGCTGGTCGTGATGCTGATGTTCGCCGCGTTTGCCGCGCTCGCGACGCGTGCGCTGTGGGTGCAGGTCGTGAACCAGGATTTCTATATCGGCGAGGGGCAAAAGCGCTATCAACGTACGCTGGAACTCAGCGCGACGCGTGGACGTATTGTCGACCGGAATGGCGCAATGCTGGCTGTGAGTCTTGCGACCTATGCGATCTGGGCCACGCCATCGCGCTTTGATCGCGATACGCTGCCGGCAGTCTCCCGGCTGATTGACATGCCCGAGACGGAGTTGGCGCGCCGGCTTGACGGTGCGCGCTCGTTCATCTTGCTGAAACGCCAGGTCGATGCCGACACCGCCACGCGGATCGCTGAAACCGGCCTCGCAGGCATAACACTTGTAGCCGACACCAAACGCTTCTATCCCGAAGGAGAGTCGGCGGCTCACATCGTCGGCTTCACGGACAACGAAGACAAGGGTCAGGAAGGCATCGAACTCGCGGCGAACGACAGGCTGACCGGCGAACACGGTCAGCGCGAAGTGATACGTGACCGGCTTGGGCGTGTGGTGTCCGAGATCGGCGAAGTGGAGTTGCCGGAAAATGGCGAGACCATTCATCTGACGATCGACCGCCGTATCCAGCAACTCGCCCACACGCAACTGGCCGCCGCTATCACGAAGCATCGCGCGCGGGCGGGCAGCGTGGTCGTGCTGGACGCGAAGAACGGCGAGATCCTCGCGCTCGCGAACTACCCGACTTTCGACCCCAACGACCGCGCGCGCCTGACCGGCGAGCAGTTGCGCAACCGCGCGCTGACCGATACCTTCGAGCCGGGTTCGACGATCAAGCCGCTGGTGGCGGCGCTGGCTATCGATTTGGGCTACGTGCGGCCCGACACGCGTATCGATACATCGCCGGGAACGTTCAAACTCGGACCGAACGTGATCCACGATACATCGAACCACGGTGTCATCACGGTCTCCGAAGCCGTGCAGATGTCGAGCAATATCGCGTTGACGAAACTCTCGCTCAAGCTTCGGCCGCAGACGGTGTGGGACAAGTATCGCGAATACGGCATTGGCCAGGCGCCGGACCTGACCTTTCCGGGCGCGGCCACTGGACGCCTGCGGGCATACGAGCGCTGGCGCCCGATCGAGCAGGCAACCATGGCCTATGGTTACGGCCTGTCGTTGTCGTTGCTGCAGATTGCACAGGTTTATACGGCTTACGCGGGCAGTGGCGAGTTCCGGCAGTCCACCTTGATTCGCGGTCAGGCTGCGCGAGATCCCGTGCAAGTCACGAAACCCGCGACGGCAGCGGCTGTGCGCGACATGCTTGAACTCGCGATGGGACCCCGTGGCACGGGACGTGCGGCAGCGGTGGATGGGTATCGCGTAGGTGGGAAGACCGGCACGGCGCGCAAACAGATCGGGCGCACGTATGCGGCGAACAAGTATCGGGCGTCGTTTGTCGGCATGGCGCCCATGAGTGACCCGCAGGTGATCGTGGCCGTCATGATTGATGAGCCATCGGCCGGCGCCTATTACGGCGGGACCGTAGCCGGTCCGGTGTTTTCGGGCGTGGTCGGCGGCACCATGCAGCTTCTCGGCGTGCCGCCGGATGCGTGAACGTCCGCAACGGTTCGCTGGGGCGGGGTTTTGTTCCTGCTGGCCGGGATCTGCGCGAATGGAACCCGGGACGCGCGCGGACGGTAAACGTAAGGCCGCTATGCTGTAATGTTGGATTGCTGTAGTTGAATAGCTCGTCGGAAAGGCGGCCGCAAACCCTTTAAGGACACCATGAAAAAGATTGTCTGCGCCCTCGCGCTTCCTCTGTTCCTGTTGCAAGCCTGTACCACCCAGTTCCACAACGCCGATGCCGGTCAGCCGGAGGTCGAAACGGCGCCTAACGCTTCGGTGGCAAGCATCGTCCAGTGCCTGACGGATGAAGCAAAGAAACACGACGCCACGTTCAAGCAAACACCCATTCCCCAGGGCACGATGCTCGAATTCGGCGATTCCAACGTGATCAAGGTTCGCTTCGATAACGGTGAGACTTCGTACCGGTTTTATCCGGGCGAGCGGCACGTGTCGAATCTGTGGCTCGAAGGCGCGAGCAAGAAATGCGCGCCTTGAGATTAAGCTCGAAGCAGCTTGGTGGGGCGCTTCATGACGCCGGGTTCATCACATGTCGCTTTGATCAGGCGGATCGTGCGCTCGACTAAAGCCATTAACGCCGTCGAGCGTCTCAAGACACGCTCCGGCAACCCGCACTATGCGGCCGTTAGCCTGAGCGGCGGTCTGTTCTATCTCATCGACCGCGCCGCAAGCGGTGAGCAAAAGCTCTCCCCACCGCAGACCATGGATGATTTCGTAGCCTTTGTGAACGCGCTCAAGCCAGAGAAGCCACGGCGCGTCAGCAAGCTCGATCTGGCCATGGACGAGCAGATAAAACGCAGCGGCAAACCTCGGACTACAGAGGACGAGTGATGCGCAGTTGCGCATTACTTCATGTTTGAAGCCGCTCCAACGCCGCTCCGGAATGACCTCGTCAAGACGTCGTTACGATCTCTCGATCATCCTATCCATTGCCATTCCCAAGCATTGTTCCGCCGGGTATTAGCGTCGTTCGGCGCACGCACTTCGTGCCCCAGCACACGGAAAACGTTTGCATCGCCCGGTTTATCGCGCGCCCGGCGCCTTCAATGTGCGATTTCAGACGGTGCAAGCGTCCCGCCCTGGGCGAGTATCTATCAACGGTCGAATCAAACCGGGGACCGCCCGACGCGACTATAAACGCGCAGGCGACGGGGTATAGCTGGACGTAGCAATGAACGCATTAGTCGTCGATAGAATCGACAACGCGCTCAGAAGCTGGCCGGCAAAAATGGGGGCGCAGGATGAAAGCCAAAAGAACGCCGACGTCAGAAGGCCCACGAACGTCGACACAAGCCGACGCGGAGCTTCAGCACATCGAACGGGCCATCGGCCAATTGCGGGCGATGAGTCAGAAGCCGGCCGGTACACTTAACGTCGAGTACTGGCACGAACGCTTGAACGCAGTCTGTACCGGCTACGTGCTGGTGCCGGCACAAAGGCGTCGGGTCGATGCGTTGCGCAAAGTGCTGGAGTCGTTTTCGCAACCAAAGGGCGACCCCAATTCCGGGCGCAAAAGAACAACCAACAGGCTTTGGGCGAAAGCGGCGTAACTACGGCGCTTTCGCCATCGCGCTTCGTGCGCGTAATCGACGGCGGCCTTCAGGCCGCCAGATGTCGTGTTTCGGGCGTGCCTGTCGTTCGAACATTCCCAGGGCCACATCGCGCATCGCGATGCGCTCCAGCGTTTCGTAGCCGTATTGCCGTGGGCCCCGCCCGCTGGCTCTCGGCGCATACAACCGCTCAAGCCCCGATTCTTCACATGGGAACAAGCTTAGCGGGAATGCTTGGTTTGGCGCGCGACGAAGCGCCGATAAGATCGGGGCTCGTTCCGTCACCGAATTGCCATGAGCCTTTATATCGACGATGCTCAACGCCATCAAATACAGCAACACCGCGCGTCCTGGCGCTGGCGCAGCGAATGGCCCACCTGGCTTCTGATCGTAACCGTGTATGGCGGCTGGTTCACGACGGCGCTTAACGCGCGGTCAATCGGCTTGCCGCTGGCGGTAAGCATTCTAGCTGTGCTGTCGTGCCTGTATCTGTCATTGCAGCATGAACTCCTGCACGGCCATCCGACACGTTTTCCCTGGTTCAACGCGCTGCTTGGCGTCGCCCCGCTCGCGGTCTGGTTCCCTTACGCGGTGTATCGCGAGTCGCATCTGCGCCACCATAACGACACGCATCTCACCGACCCGGATCTGGACCCGGAAAGCTATTTCGTCTCCGCCGAACGCTGGCGCGGCGCCGGTGGGGTCGTACGGTTCCTGCTGGTTTGCCGCAACACGTTCTTCGGGCGCATTGTGCTTGGCCCCTGGTTTTCCATTGTGAGAACGATCGCCTCGGCATTCACCCAGATTGCGCGGGGCAATGGCCGTATTGCAGGCGCGTGGGCCTTGCATCTCGTCCTGCTCGCACTGCTCGCGACATGGCTTCAGCGCCGCTGCGGCATCAGTCCCGCGTTTTTCATATTTGGCGTTGGGTATCCCGCGCTCGCGTTGAGTGCGATCCGTTCGTTCCAGGAACATCGCGCAGCCGATCACGTCGCCGAACGCACGGTCATCAATGAAGCATCGTGGGCGTGGCGTCTTCTGTTCCTCAACAACAATTTTCACGCCGTTCATCACGACCTGCCGAGCGTGCCGTGGTTCGCGCTGGCAAGCGTTTATCATGGGCATCGCGACGCGTATCGGGTGCGCAATGGCGGTTTTGTCGTACGAGGTTATCAGGAATGGCTCGTGCGGCACGGCCTCCAACCGGTTGCGCCCGCATTGCATCCGCTTCATGCACGCGCCGCCGATCAGATGGCGCAGGCTCAAGCTGGATCCGCCGGCTCAGCAGCACTGGGCGGCGACGCGCAGCCTGTCTGATTTGTCTCGCCAGCCAAGTATTGATGCTAGCCGGCGCAATGGGAAAGAATTTGCATGAACTGGGTGGCTGCATTACCGATGTACAACGTCACGCCGGCGCTTGGCCGTGATTGGCGCGTTCTGCTCGACCATGTTCACCAGCATTTGCGGCCATGGCTCGACGCTCGCGGCGACACGCTCGCCATAGTCGATCCCGGGACGTCCCTGCAGGAATTCTGGCTGCGCGACGACTTGCTGCTGTCGCAGACATGCGGCTATCCGCTGGTTCAGGCGCTCGCCGGACGCGTGCAGCTGGTCACCACGCCCGTATTCAGCGTCGATGCCTGCGAGGGCGGCAATTATCACAGCATCCTGGTCACCCGGGCTGCTGCCAAGGTCACGTCACTCGCGCCATGCCGCGGTCTGCGCGCGGCATTCAACACCCCTGATTCGAACAGCGGCATGAACTTGCTGCGCAGTGCGGTCGCGCCGCTTGCCGGCGGGCAACCGTTCTTCGCGTCCGTGATCGAAACGGGTGGGCACCTGGCGTCGCTGCAAGCCCTGCAGGACGACCGGGCCGATGTTGCCGCCATCGACTGTGTGAGCTTTGCGTTCGTACTCGATCACCTTCCCGATCTTGCCCATGGTCTGGTCGAGATCGGGACGACGCGAGGTGCGCCGGGCTTGCCGCTGATTGCATCGAAACGGGTGCCGGCGGAGGGTATCGAGGCGCTGGTGAGCGCACTCGCCGACGCCATCGCGCACGATCGTCCGTTGGCAAAACGGCTCAAGCTCGACGGTTTTGCAAGGCGTCCGCTCGAAGATTACGCCAGCATTCTTGAAATCGAACTGGACGCCGTCGAACGCGGTTATCCTCGCCTCGCCTGACGGCGTTGAGCGTGGTCACGGCAAACTTTCCTGACTTTCGGCACAATCGGCTCTTACCCGCGTGTAAGGTGCGTCCTGGATTTTTCGTTCGGGATCGGCGCTTGACGGGGACCGGATCGCCGGTGCCCGCGCGCTGCCCATACACGAAGCCATGGAAGCCGCAATGATCCCGTTTTCAGTTCTCGATTTATCCCCTATTCCCGCCGGATCTACTGCCGCCGACGCGTTCCGCCACTCACGCGAGCTGGCCCAGCATGCCGAAAAACTCGGTTACCTGCGATTCTGGCTGGCCGAGCATCACAACATGACCGGGATCGCCAGCGCCGCGACCTCCGTGGTGATCGGACACGTTGCAGCAGGAACGAGCACGATCCGCGTCGGCTCGGGCGGCGTCATGCTGCCGAATCACGCGCCACTTGTGATCGCCGAGCAGTTCGGCACGCTTGCGTCGCTGTTTCCCGGGCGTATCGATCTTGGCCTCGGCCGCGCGCCCGGCACTGACCAGACCACGGCCCGTGCGCTGCGCCGCGATCTCCAAAGCAGTGCGGACAATTTCCCCGATGACGTGGTGGAATTGCAGCGCTATTTCGCCGATCCGGTGGAAGGTCAGCGCGTGCGTGCGGTCCCCGGCGCCGGGCTGAACGTGCCGATCTGGCTGCTCGGCTCGTCCACCTTCAGCGCCCAGCTCGCCGCCGCGCTCGGCCTGCCGTTCGCCTTCGCTTCGCATTTCGCGCCCGACTATTTGCTGACCGCGCTGCAGGTTTATCGGACGCAATTCCGCCCGTCGAAGCAACTCGACCGGCCTTACGCGATGGTTGGCGTGAATGTTTTTGCCGCCGACACCACGGCAGAAGCAGAGTTTCTCTTCACATCGTTGCAACAGCAATTCATTAATCTGCGACGCGGCACGCCGGGCCAGTTGCCGCCACCCGTCAAGCAGATTCCATGGAACGAGGGCGAACGCGCCGGCGTAGACCACTCGCTCGCCTGCTCGGTAATCGGCGACCAGCGTCAGGTGGAGGCCGGACTGGCCTCGCTGATCGAACAAACCCAGCCTGACGAACTGATGGTGACCGCACAAATTTACGATCACGCGGCCCGTCTGCGCTCGTTTGACATCACGGCACAGGCCCGCGCGGCGATAGCGGCGTAGCGCCCGCTCCATTGCTTCCCGGACATCAAGCGGATGTCACACCGATGTCAAGCAGATATCAAACCGATGTCAGCAGTTAAGCGGCGCGGCGAACACGCATTCGGACGCTGGACGGGTATCGTTTTGACAAGCAATAATGAGGACGGCGGCTTTGAGATCCGCCGTCCTGCGCCCGCTTTTAGTGCCTTCCTGCGAATGGCGGCGGCGGGTAAGCCGTTCGAAGGTCTCAACAGATAAGATGTTGGATATCGGAAGGGAGAAAATGAATGACCAGAAGTCCCGCCACAGGATCCATGACCTTGCTGACGGAGCGCGATGAAGCCACCGGTCAGGAAGTGCGGACGTTGCGCCTCGAACCTGCGCCCGACGGCAAGGCCGTCCTGCTGATAGAGGTTGATGAAAGGAAGGCCGGCATCCATCGTGAAGTGCGTTATGAAATCACGCCGGCCGAACTCATCGCTGCAATTCGTGCACACGGCGCGGAATTACCGGGCGAGCAACATAATCGCTAAAATGATTTAGGCATACAATAGCGGCATTCGGCGCTATCATTTCCTTGTGGCGCCCGCGGTTGTCTGGACGAATTGTTGAAATTAGCGGTTGCATGCATGGTGCATTTGAAACATGCGCAGCCGCCAGCCGTGCACCGATCTGGTCGTGAGCTACAGCCGCTGATCCGGCGGCTTACGCATCTCGCACCGATCTCAAACACAGTAACCAGTTTGTCGAGCCGCTTGCCCGCCAGAGTCCGATTATCGGGCGCTGCGGGTTAAAGCGGCAATTTGCGGTATTACACTAATTGACGCGCGTCACTCGGCGCGCCACGATTTTAGTCAACCCACACATTCCTCGAGCCGCCCCGGTCCGCGCGGGCAGATGGCTCGCCTTCAAGAAAGTAAAAGCTGAATCAGGACAGCCGTGGACGAAAGAAAGCGAGACAGCATCATTGCCTATTTGCGCAGCCGAATGGCTGAGTTTGGCATTACCGAAACAGCGCTGGCCGAAGCATTGGCCGACGTGCAGGTTTCCGTTACCCCTCCTCCCATGACCAACGGTTCGAGCGCGGCTTCGAAGCGCGCGTTGCCGTCAATGCCCTCGTTGCCCGAGAACGCCAACGGCACTACGCCGGTATTCAGAAGCGCAAACGGCGACACGTGGGACGGGACGGGTGACATGCCAGAGTGGTTGAAACGCGCTCAGCATGCCGGGCAGGATATCGAGTTTTACCGGGTTTAAAGCTGCTCGCCAGAGCCCGGTGGGAACCATCCGGTGGGCAAACCGTTGATGCAAATAGCAGCGCCCCGCATGCCTTGCGGCAGCGGGCGATGTGCGCCTGCGCGGCCATTGAGCAGCGCCACCCGAGGACGAAGATTCAGGAACCGTTCGCCCGGTCATTTTCGGAAACGGCAGTTCCTTCTGATTGTTCGCGTTGAGTTTGCGCGTTGTGCGCGTTGTGCTCATTTACGCCGAACGTATCGGGCATCATCACGATCGGTTCGGCGGGCCCCGTCAATTTGGGGAGGTTCGCCACGGCCGCCCAAACTGAAGCAGTCGATGTGCACGGGAAAGCCGTCAAGCAACGCGTCAGCGGGGTTATCTGCGTCCAGACACCCGGGCGGGTGCGAACGCATCATCCTAATGCTTGCACCATCCCTTTCTCCACATCGCCCACATAAATCCCGAACGCATCCTCCGTTCTCTCCTTCACATAGCGTCGCAGCATGGACTCGACAGCCGGATCGCGGATCCGGTCCCAGGGGATTGCGCCGAGCGGCACATACCGTACATCCGCGCCCGCAGGTGCATCATCAACAATGCGCCCCCGGTAATAAATATGGGTGATGCCCTTCTCCTCAAACACGGCGAACAGAAAATCCAGGTTCGCATTCAGCCGATACCGCTCCAGCACGCCGCGCAAACTAGCCGCGTCCGCAAGTGGTTCCAACCGCGTCCCAATGGGTAATTGCAACGCCCCCGACGCTGTCTCGATCAGCACAAGACCCGCGGGATGCTCGAGGATCGCTCCAACCTGGGCTCGCTGGCCGGTCGCGGCCAACGCCTCCTGCGACAAACTGAAATCCACATAAGCACCACGGCAATAGCCCAGCGGCGTCGCGCTCGTGTGCGTGAAATCCACCACGCGCCCAATCAGGATGATGTGGTCCCCCGCATCCACCACCTGATGTGTCTCGCAGTCGAAACACGCCGCCGCGCCGTCCATCACCGGGCTGCCGGTGCGTCGCGCATGCCAGCCGACCTGCCCGAACTTGTCCGCACTCTTCGATGCAAACACGCCCGATACCGGCCGCTGATCCTCAGCAAGTACGCTGACCGCAAAACGCTGAGCCTCCGAAAACACCGGATGGCTGGAGGCCGTCTTAGCGATACACACCAGGATCAACGCCGGATCAAGCGACACGGACGTGAACGAGTTCGCAGTAAAACCACGCGGTGAACCATCGGGTTGAATGGTCGTCACCACTGTCACACCCGTCACGAATGCGCCTAATGCACGGCGAAATTCGCTCGTATCGAAGGAAGGCTCGTTCATGCTTTTACTCCTTGAATTAGCGACTGAAACACTGACCACAAGTGGCTCGCGTGATCAGGCGCGACTCGCTTCACGAATGAACTGCACCAGCCGCTGGTTCACGATCGCCGGCGCGGTGACGTTCATCATATGCCGTTCATTCGCAATGATTTCGGCGCGTCCGCGCGGCGCAGCAGCCGCCATCGAATGCGACATCGCGGGACTCGAATTCGGATCGCACTCACCGGTCATGAACAACGCGGGCATGGCGAGTTGAGGCAAACGCCCGACATGCGCCTGGTCCGAACTCGCAAACAACCGGTACGTCCGTGCATAACCCTCAGGGTTCACCGTCGCAAGCAACGAACGCACAAGCTCCGCCACCGGCGCGAGATGACCCGGCACGGGATCGTCGAACCAGCGTGCCACCGTGGCATCAATGCTCGGTTGCTCAAGCCCCCCGCCTTCCAGCGACGCCGCGCGCTGCATTACCGCGGTCCGCTGCATTGGCGTGCGGTCGTACACCGCGTTCAGCGCAACCACGCTCGCCACCCGCTGCGGATACTGCAGCGCAAACTCAAGCGCGATCAGCGAACCCATCGAGTGACCCACTACATGCGCCACGTCGATCTGCAAATGGTCCAGCAGTGCTGCGAGCTGAGCAGCGTATTCATCGAGTGCGGGGGAGACCGCCGGCAAGCGGCTTGCGCCGTGGCCCAGCATGTCATATGACACAACGCGAAAACACAACTGCAACGCGTCCACCTGGGGCGCCCACACGCTTCGGTTCATCCCCACGCCGTGGATCAGGATGAGCGCCGGCCCCTCGCCTGCCACGCTATACGCGGTGCCGTCGAACACGCCGTTCATCGGCGCATGGCCAGTCATGGTTTCATGCTTCATTGGACCCAAGCTCCTTCAGATCCTGATAGCGGTCGCCAATCCGATGATGCGGCCGCCCGCCAATCGATGCACCCAGCGCAATCACGAGTTCATCGGGGCCGGGGGCATCGATGATCGAGAACTGGATGGTGAGGTAATGCGAGCGCATGCCTTCGTCGCCCTTGTGCATGAGTGGAATGGTCACCGGACAGTTAGGACCACCGCGCAAATTCGTGAAACTCAAATAGCTCTTCGCGCCAACCGCTTCGCGGAACTTGTTGCCAAAACGCAGTGTGTGAATCAGCGCCGATGCATGTTCGACTTCGCCCGACGTCCCGACAATCGCCGCTTTCCCATAACCCTCCACCGCTGCGCCTGATCCGGCGATTCGCAGGATCTCAGCCGTCAGGATCTCGCCCAGTTGCGGCGCAAGTCCGTGAATCTCCGGACGCAGGTCTTCGACGAAACCACGCCCCGCCCACGGATTGCGTAGCACGGCTGCCGCCGCGAACAGCTTCAACGGCCGCTCAGCCGCTTTACCGCCTTCAATGAAGGTGTCTTCCACATAGGTGACCAGCTTGCGAATCTCAAGTTTCATGGGGTTTTCTCCGGTGGCAAAAACGCCGCGGCTTCATGCGATGGCGTCGTCTAAATATTATGGTATTCCATATTACTGGATGCAAGAATTTTCGACGATTGAGGGGTTTACGAGAGCACGCTGGGATAACCTGGAGGCGAAAAAAAGCCGTCGATGTCGACGGCTTTGGTAGCGTGCGAGCGTATGTTATGCAGCAATCACACGCTGGCTTCGGCAGCCCTCTCGGCAAGCGTGGCCATCACGATGCCTGCTGTGCGACGCACATGTTCAAGCGATGCCGCAGCGGCAGCATCGCCGTCTTTCTTCGCAATAGCGGACAGCAACTTGTTCATCTCGCGATTGGAGTCCGCCCCCCGTCCTGGCGACGCAATAGTCACGGCTCGCAACTGGTTGATCCGCGCGTTCAGCGACTTGACCACCTGATGCATCATCAGCTTGTGGCCGCCGGTGAACATGGCTTCGTAGAAACGCTCCGTGTAGGTCAGCACGCGCTTGAAATCCGACTGGTCGAACGCATCTTCGATCTCCTTGCGGATTTCGCGTAGCTGTTTCACCAGCGCCGGGGTTGCATGCTCGGCACACGCTCGCGCCGCTTCGGACTCGAGCAACGCGCGGATTTCATAGATCTCCTGAACCTGCTCGGGATCGAGTCGCGCGACAATCGGGCCGGAATGCGCCACCGTCTCGACCAGGCCCTCCGTTTCGAGGTGCCGCAGAACTTCACGCACCACGGTCCGGCTGACACCCAGTTGGTCGCATAGCGTGCGCTCGATCAAACGGTCGCCGGGATGATAGATGCCCTGCGAAATAGCGTCGCGCAATTTTTCTAGCGTCAGCTCACGCAACGTCGGCGCGCTTCGGTCGACACGCATTTGATCGGTCATGGTTTTCTTGTCTCCGGTCTGATATCCGGAATCCCTGGTTTTTGGAATCCCAAAGTATGGCACACCCGTATTGCATTCCTTTGTGCGGGCCTTAATCGGGCTCGCCTCGTCAGGCGGCGAATACCCTTGCGCTCTCGTTCTCCCATTCGAGCCAGGCCTGCGTACCGACCGCCAGGCTCGGCGCATGCGAACCGATGGATGTCCGCACCGCGATCTCCTGTTCCCAGGGCGTGGCGACAGCATAGTGCATGGTGTCGCCGAGATAAGTGACATCGCGGACGATCACCTGCAGGCCGCCGTCCGCCACCTCCGACGGCTGTGCGCGAATGCGGATCTGTTCCGGCCGAAGCATCAGCGCGCCGTTGTCACCATCGTTCAGCGCGTGATCAAACCCGCCGAAGGAAACCGGCTTGCCGTTCGGAAACACCGCTCGCGAGGAGCCGTTGCTGCCCGCCAGCGTAACCGGCAGGAAATTCGAGTTGCCGATGAAACTCGCGACAAAGCGCGATGCCGGCTTTGCATAGAGCTCCTCGCCGCTGCCCACCTGCTCGATGCGCCCTTTGTTGAACACCGCGATGCGGTCAGACAGACGCAGTGCCTCTTCCTGGTCGTGGGTCACATACAGGATCGTCACGCCGGTCTGCTGGTGAATGCGCCGAAGTTCGGTCTGCAGTTCCTCGCGCAGCTTTTTATCGAGCGCTGAAAGCGGTTCGTCCATCAGAAGAACTGGCGGATCGTAGGCGAGCGCGCGGGCAATCGCGACACGCTGCTGCATCCCGCCCGACAACTGGTCCGGCATGCGGTCACGGCAATCGCCGAGGTGCACGAGCTTGAGCATCTGCTCGACCTTCGACTTCACCTGGGCATCGGGAAGACGCCGCACGCGCAGCGGAAACGCGACGTTCTCCCCGACCGTAAGATGCGGGAACAGGGTATAGCGCTGAAACACCATGCCGATGTTGCGCTTGTTCGGAGCTACCGACAGCAGCGACTTGCCGTCGAGCAGCACGCGTCCTTCGGTGGGCGACTGAAAGCCCGCGACAATGTACAACGTCGTGCTCTTGCCCGAGCCCGACGGCCCGAGGAAAGTCATGAACTCGCCCTTCTTGATATCGAGCGAGACATGGTCGATAGCGACCACCTGGTCGTAGGTTTTACGAAGCCGTTGAATCTGCAAAAACGGTGCGCTCACGATTTACCTCTCTTAAGGACAAGTCCCAGCAACATCAGGATGACAGTCAATCCGACCAGCAGCGACGACGCCGCGGCAATCACAGGCGTCAGGTCCTGCCGCAAGGTGCTCCAGATGCGCACGGGCAACGTCTGCAACGTCGGACTCGCCATGAAAATCGACACCACCACTTCGTCCCAGGATGCGAGGAACGAGAAGATGGCCGCGGCGAACAGGCCGAGACGGATGGCGGGCAGCGTGACGCGCCACTTCACTTCGAACGGGCTCGCCCCGCAGATCAGCGCGGCATCTTCGAGCGCGGTATCGAAACTCTCGAGCGAATTGCTGATGGCGATGATCGAAAACGGCAACGCAATGATCAGGTGCCCGATCACGAATCCGACCAGCGTTCCCGTGAGCCCGATGCGCAGGAAAAAGCCATACAGCGCGACGGCCAGCACGACGACGGGCAGTACCATCGGCGTGAGGAAAAACGCTTTCAGCAACGCACGGCCCCGGAAATTGCCACGCGTCAATGCGAGCGAGGCAAAGAGGCCCAGCACGACCGACAAAACCATCACGAGCACGCCCAGTTCGACGCTGGTCATCAGCGAATCGAGCCAGCCCGGATCAGTAAACAGCATGGCGTACCAGCGCAAGGTCCAACCGGGCGGTGGAAACATCAGCCACTGCGAATCGCCGAACGACAACGCGACGATAAACAGCACCGGCAGCAAGAGGAACAGCGACACGGCTGCGCCAACGCCTAACAACGCCCAGCGCAACGGTCCAAGACGATCGAAATCGAGCAGCATGTCAGTGAACTCCTGAAGCATCCGGTGCACGACCGGAAAAGCGCAGTTGCACCGCATAGAGCGACAACGTCACGAGCAGCAGCACGAAGGCGGCAGCACCCGCGAGCCCCCAGTTCAGCAATTGCTGCACGAGTTGCGCGATCAATTCGGCGAGCATCATGTATTCGGGTCCACCGAGCAAAGCAGGCGTCACGAAGTACCCGAGCGCCATCACGAACACCATCAATGCACCACTGGCGATGCCCGGCATGGCGAGCGGCACCAGCACGCGCCAGAATGCCTGCCAACGGCTCGCGCCGCAGATAGCGGCCGCACGCAGCGTGGTGGGGTCGATGGCGCGCAGGGTCGCGTGCAGCGGCATCACGAGGAACGGCAACATGATGTAGGTCATGCCGATCGTGACGCCGGTCAGGTTGTTGACGAGCGTCAGCGGCTCATGAATCACGCCGAGCCACATCAGCAAGCGGTTGATCGGACCCGTCTGCTGCAGCAGGACCATCCAGGCGAAGGTGCGTGCGAGCAGGTTGGTCCACATCGAGAGCAGCAGGATGGCAAATACCAGCTTGCTGACCCAGCGCGGCGCAATGGCGAGCAGCCACGCAGTCGGAAAACCGATCACGAGCGTGACGACAGTCACCACCGAGGCCACGAAAAACGTGTTGCTGAAGACCCGCAGGTAAGTCGTCGAGCCAAACAACTGCGCGTAGTTCTGCAGGCCGGGCGAGGGGTCCAGCACGCTCCTCAGCAGCAGTGAGAGCACAGGCAGGAGGAAGAACACGATCAGCAACAGCAGGGCCGGCAGCACCAGCCGCGCCCTCCTGAAACCGGCGCTCACCTTCGGTAGAAACACCCTGGGCTCCGCGACAGTGCTCACTGCGTTCGACATGACAACTCCTTCAAGATGATCGACAGCCATTGCTTTCTCTCACCGTTACTTCGATTGCCACGCATACCAGCGCTTGGCAATTTCGTCGCGATGATCGGCCCAGTACTTCATGTCGAGGTTGATCTGCGTCGCCTTGTACTGGTCCGGCTGCGTCTTCGCGACATCTGCCGGCAGCAGCGCGGCGGACTTCAGGTTGACCGGCGCGTAGCCTGTTTCAGCCGCGAAATTCGCCTGCGCCTGAGCGCTGGTCGCAGTAGCGAGGAACTTCATCGCCTCGGCCTTGTGCTTCGCGCCCTTCGGCACCACGAGCATGTCGGCGGCGGTCAGGTTCTGGTTCCACGACACACCGACATCCACGCCGGTTTGCTGCAACGCATGCAGGCGGCCGTTCCAGAATACGCCGAGCGGCGCCTCACCCGATGCCATCAACTGCTGCGACTGCGCGCCGCCGCTCCACCAGACAATCTGACTCTTGATGGTATCGAGCTTCTTGAACGCACGGTCGAGGTCGAGCGGATACAGCTTGTCGGGCGCGACGCCGTCGGCGAGCAACGCGACTTCCAGCACGCCCGGTGCGGACCATTTATAGAACGTACGTTTACCGGGGAAGCGCTTGGTGTCGAAGAGATCGGCATAGTTAGCAGGACTGCCGTTCTTGAACGAAGCCTTGTTGTATCCCAGCACGAACGAATAATAGAAACTCCCGACCGCACCCGGCGACATGAAACGCGGATCAAGCTGGCTCTTGTTCACCACCGAATAATCGATCGGTTCGACCAGCCCGTCGCGCAGCGCGGCATACGCGAAGTCGCCTTCCACGTCGACCACGTCCCACTGCACGTTGCCGCTGTCGACCATGGCCTTGAGCTTGCCGTAATCGGTCGGCCCGTCCATCAGCACCTGGACTCCCGATGCCTGGGTGAACGGCACCGCCCACTCCTTCTGTTGAGCCGATTGCGTCGTGCCGCCCCAACTGGCGAAGACGATCGGCGCGGCAGCCGCGAACACGGGCACGCTAACCGAAACAACAGCGGTAACGATCAATGCGCGCACCAGGGCGGGCAGATTTAGAGGTTGCTGCATGACGACTGCTCCTTGAAAGGAAACGGCTGGCTTCGAGAGGACTTAGGCTTGAACGACTGGTTTTACTTGAGCGGCGAAAATGCAGCGGGCTTCATGATCTTGCTTTCCATCGTTTCCAGCAGCGCCTGAATCTTCGGTGCGAAGGCCTGCCACGCGGGGTCTTCCGCGAGCTGCTGACGACGCGCTTCGCGGTCATCGAGGCTGGTATAGGCCCACATGTGGACGATCTGGTTGAGCGGGCCAATCTCCGAGAAGAAGTAGCCGACGAGTTCTCCCAGATGTTCCTTCTGCAAAGCGATGCCCTCTTCCTCGACCAGTTTTAGATACGCCGGGACCGCGCCCGTGCGGATCTTGTAAGTACGGATTTCGTAGTACATGGTGGCTCTGTCTGTCTTCAACGCATGACGAAGGGATCGGCAATCGGCTCGTCCGAGGTCCGGATCCACACGGATTTCGTACGGGTGTAGTCAAGCACGGCGTCGAGTCCGCCTTCGCGTCCGAGACCGCTCAACTGGTATCCGCCGAACGGGACGATCGGCGAGACCGCGCGATAGGTATTCACCCAGACGATGCCGGCGCGAAGCTTGCGCGTCAGCCGGTGCGCGCGCGTCAGGTCGCGCGTGAACACGCCTGAAGCGAGCCCGTATCGCGTGTCGTTTGCTAGTGCAATGGCTTGCTCTTCGGTATCGAAACTCATCACGCTGAGCACGGGGCCGAACAACTCCTGCGCGACGCTCGGCACATCCGGCGTGGCGCATTCGACAATGGTCGGTTCGAAGAAAAACCCTTTGTCCATGCCTTCGGGACGATGCCCGCCGGTCAGCAGTTTTGCGCCTGCGGCGAGGCTCGCCGCCAGCACCGCCTCAATGTGGTCACGTTGTCTGGCCGTAGCCAGCGGGCCCATTTCGGTGTCCACATTCTGTGGATCGCCTAGCTTGATTGCCCGAGCTTTCTCGACCAGTTTCGCCAGCAGACGGTCGCGAATGCCACGCTGCACGAGGAGCCGGGAACCAGCCACGCAACTTTGACCTGTCGCCGCGAAAATCCCCGCGATGACCGCGTTGCTGACGCTTTCGACGTCGGCGTCGTCAAACACCAGCACCGGCGATTTACCGCCCAGTTCCAGCGATGTCGCCGCGAGGTTCTCTGCCGAGTTCCGGACGATATGGCGCGCCGTTTCAGGACCGCCGGTGAACGCAATTTTCGCGACGAGCGGATGGGTGGTGAGTGCGTGACCGCAGTCCGCGCCAAAACCCGTCAGGATGTTCACCACGCCCGCAGGAAAACCAGCTTCGTGAACGAGTCGCGCAAACGCGAGCAACGGCGCAGGACCCTCTTCCGATGCCTTGATAACGATCGTGCAACCCGCCGCCAATGCAGGTCCGATTTTCACCGCCGATAAAAACAGTTGCGAGTTCCAAGGCACGATTCCAGCGACGACACCCACAGGCTCGCGTCGAAGAAATACTTCCATGTCCGGCTTGTCGACGGGAAGATAGGCTCCCTGAATCTTGTCGGCGACACCCGCGTAATAGCGGTAGTACTCGGCGACATAACCAATCTGACTGCGCGTCTCGCGAATAATCTTGCCCGTGTCGGCTGTCTCCAGTTCAGCGAGCTCCTGCGCATTGGCCGCGACCAGATCCGCCAGCCGGTACAGCAGCTTGCCGCGCTGGCTCGCATTCAGGTTGGTCCACTCGGGCGAGAAGAGCGCGCGGTCGGCCGCCCTGACTGCCCGATCGACATCCTCCGCGCTGGCTGCGGGCATGCTCGCCCAAACCTCGCCGGTGGCCGGATTGATACTGTCGAAGGTCCGCGACGCGTCGCTGAATTTGCCATCGATGTAATGCTGGAACATCTGCAACATGTCATCTGCTCCGGTTTAGCGGGCGTCGAACGCGGGCATCACGTCGGATATGAAGAGTTCCAGCGAACGGCGCTTGCGCTCGAAGCTCATGTTGCTGTCGAGCCAGAAGCTGTATTGATCGAAGCCGAGTTCTTCATACTGCTTCAACCGGGCGATGACATCGGCGGGTTGGCCGATCACCAGGTTCTTGCGAATCTGCTCCGGGATGTACTGCGGGAACGACGCGATGTCGGCTTCTGTCAGGGGTTCAATGAAACCCTGCTTCACCGGCCGCTCGTTCTTGAACCACTTGCTGAAATAGCAATAGAAGCGGCTCAGGTCTGCCACGGCGGCATCGACCTCCGCGGCGTCCGCGCCCACGAAGGTGTGCATCAGCATCATGATCTGCGGACGTGGCACGTCGGGGTTCGCCTTGCAGGCCGCGTTGAAACGGTCCATCAGGTTCACCACTTCACCATCACCCGCCGCCAGCGACGTGACCTGCACATGGCACCCATTCCTCACCGCGAACTCATGCGAATTCGGATCGCGCGCCGCGAGCCACATCGGCGGATTGGGCTGCTGGATCGGACGCGGCACCGGCGTGGTCGAAGGCCACGACCAGAACTCGCCCTGATGCGCATAGTCGCCCTTGAACAGGTTCTGCAGTGCTGGTACAAGCTCGCGCATCCGTGCGCCCGCGCCGAATGCGTCGAGACCCGGCAGCAAGCGTTCGTATTCGAAGGAATACGCACCGCGCGCAATGCCGAGGTCGAGACGCCCGCTGCTCGCGACGTCGACCATGCCAGCTTCACCCGCGAGGCGGATCGGATGCCAGAACGGTGCGATCACCGTGCCGGTGCCGAGACGAATGCGTTCGGTGCGTGCGGCAAGGTACGAAAGGTTGATGAAGGGATTCGGCGCAATCGTGAATTCCATCGCGTGGTGCTCGCCGACCCATGCGGTTTCGAAGCCGCCCTGTTCCGCGATCTGGACGAGATCGGTGAGTTCGTCGAAGAGTTGCCGATGCGGCGTTTGCGCGTCGTACCGCTCCATGTGGAGAAACAGCGAGAATTTCATGATCGACCTATATGCAGGAAAACATGCGGGAAACAGTCCGTCTTGCTGCGGGCGCGATGAACTCAAGCGTCCCGCTTCGTGTCGACCGCTTGAACGTTGCGGCTGGTATTACGGTATTCCATCGAATGTCGCAAATCAAGCGTTTCAATATTATGGTATTCCATAATATTGGATGCGTACGTAGATGAATTTGGAGACGCGGAGAAAGCCGTGGAGCGAGCGGTTGGGCCCGTCCCTGACGAATTGCGGAAGATAGAGCGGCTGTCGTGCTTGGCGCGATGAATGATTCAACTGAGGGATAGCGAGCCGCTGACTTACGGGCGTTACGGATGTTACGGGCGTTCCAGATAACCGAAGACCGCGCGGATCACCCGGCGTTCCAGCTCGCCGATGTCCGTTTCACCGCGCTCTCCCGCGGAGTCGGTCAACCCGCGGGTAATTGCGAGGATGTCGAAGGCCAGGACGGCAACGTCCTCCGACGAACTTTCCGACCGCTTCTTCAGCACCTCGGCAATGGCTGCCTGAATGGTGCTGCCCACACGCACGGCACGCGCTGGAAACGGCAACCGGGCCTCCTCGAAATCGAGCAGCCGTGCGAGTTTCGGGCGTGTCAGTTGATGCTCGGTCGCCCCGCGGATCATTGACCTCAGGGCGTCTGCCCAGTCGTCCATGCGAGCCGCCTTCACCACGGTGTCCAGCAAGACTGCCGACTCCTGCTCGATCAACGCGATGGTGATCGCGTCCTTGCCGGGGAAGTACTGATACAGCGAGCCGATGCTTACGCCCGCTCGCTCAGCAATTGAATTGGTCGTGTAACCGTCGAAGCCCTGCTGTTCCAGAATGTGAGCCGCCGCTTCGAGAATGATGCTCACAGTTCGGCTCGAACGCGGCTGAGCCGGTTGTTTCCTGGGGTTGAGGCGGGTAGCGGAACGTGGTGGGGTCATGTCAGGAATGCGAGTAGCCGATGTGAGCTTGTGCTCGTATTATCTATCAAACGTTTCGGCGAATGTTTTGACTGATTCCTTCAGGCCTTTAGCCTCCTTTGCCTTTCGACCACATCTCATGATAATTAGCGATCCTAACATTTTATCCGCATTGCTCCGTGGCGTTACTGATCAGTTAGCCGCATCGGCCACGCCACCCAAGTCGGACGAGACAGTCAACCAGCTCATACAACGGGTTACTCAAGCAAGCGCTTGGGCTAACACGATCATGCGAACTGTACTTAGCCAGCGGTATCCGGATATTGGATGGTCCAGTTCGGAGGCGCAGCCGGATAGTCCTGATAAAGCGGGTGCGGCTCCGTATTGGGTCTATGACCCGATTGACGGCGCGTATCACTATATTCAGGGACTGCCGCTATGGTCCAGTTCGCTGGCTTTGATTAGTGAAGGACGTCCGGTCTTTTCGATTGTCTACGATCCATCGCAACGTGAGTTGTTCGTCGCTACGAAGTCCGGCGGTGCGACGCTTAACGATGTGCGCTTGCGGGTATCGGGAAAGTCGGATTTGCGCGCTGCGGTTGTTGCCACGGCGTTGCCTCCTTTTGGATACGGCGACGAGGGCGAACACCGTCGATCGGTTGCGCTACTCGGCGCAATGTCCAGGCGTGTGTTTGTCGTGCGGCAGATGGCTTCCGCGTCGCTGCAGTTGGCTTATGTGGCTGCGGGCCGGATGGATGCGTATTGGGAAACTGGCAACGATTTATACGACTGGATAGCGGGCGCGCTGCTGGTTGAAGAAGCCGGCGGTCAGGTCACTGACCTTGCCGGGGCGCCGCTAGGCTCGAATGTGAATGGCATTGCAGCGGCGCCGGCAGGGCTTGCGGTTGCGTTGCTTGAGGGGCTTGCGGATTAGAGATTGTCAGGCGGTTGTCAATGAACTCGACGTTCGCCCAAGGCCCAAGGCCCAATACGGTCGCCGCTATACGTTGAAAAACTCGACAGCAAATTTGATGAGTTCCGCCTGGCCTTCAATATCCAGTTTCCGCTTGATGGACATCCTGTGCGTCTCCACCGTCCGAATGGAAAGCGCGTGCAACACTGCGATTTGCTTGTTTGACAAACCGTCTGCTATATCTCGCAGCAACTCTTGCTCGCGAGGCGTCAGTTTTTTCATCTGCAGGTAGCGGACGGAGTCGGGTGCGAGACCTTTTTTCGGCAGCGCGGCGGTTTGAGTGAAGTGATCGTTAAAGTAGGTGCCGCCGCCCAGAATGGTGTAAATAGCCGCGATGATCTCCGTGGCGGGCGCATCTTTCAGTACGTATCCGCTCGCGCCAGCCGCCCTCGCCTCAGCCATGTACTCCGCATTGTTGTGCATCGATAAAACGAGAACATGCATCTCCGGTCGACGCACCCGAATTTCGCGTGTGAGCGCTACGCCGCTGCCGCCTTTCATGCTCAAGTCGGTCAAGACCAGATGCGGCCCAAGACGCTCGATCACGCTTAGCGCCTCGGGCATATTGCTCGCCTCGCCGACCACTCTAAAACCTTCGATAGCATCCAGACGCAACTTCAAGCCGTCGCGCACAAGCTGATGATCGTCTACTAGCAAAATGTCGATAGTGCCTGTCATGTCCTGGCGCGGCCCGATGCAATTGAAGGAAGGTCGACGGGAATGACCGCTTTCAACTCGGTTCCTCCGTGTCGCGATTGAATCACGAATACGCCGTTAAGCGACTCGACCCGCTCGCGCATATTGCGCAGTCCGATTCCCCGGCGGGGATCGGACTGTACTGCGTCATAACCAAAGCCGACGCCATCGTCGCCTATGGTCAGAATCACTTGGCCCGGCGCGCAAGCCAGCGTCACGCGAGCGCTGGATGCATGCGCATGACGCTGGATATTCGTCAGCGCTTCCTGCGCCACCCGAAACAGCGCGGTATTGACCGCATCGGGCAAGGGATGCGCGTCGCTTGACGCAGCATCAACGTCAATTTTCGTATGCGGCGTCTCGCCCATTTCGTTGAACTCGCGTGCTAGCTGGCGAAGCGCGGCGCCCAAGCCGAGATCGTCGAGCATGGCCGGCCGCAAATCGTGAGAGATCTGCCTGATTTCCGCCAAGGTTCGATTAGTCTGGGCTAGCGCATTTTGTATGGGTGGCGCGCTCGCGTCGTTTCGATCGGAGTTCAACGGCTTAAGTGCAATCGCCGATTCCAGCAATAGTTTGATCGACACCAGCATTTGACTGATGCCATCGTGGAGCTCGCGTGAGAGGCGGCCTCTTTCCGCTTCCTGTGATTCCACCACTTGGCGAGCCATGATCTTCAGCTGTGCATCCGAGCTTCGGTGGTCGGTCACGTTCAATGCGATGCCGCACGCGCCAATGACCCCCATACCCAATGCACCTATTAGCCCGATCAGGAACAGGGTATGACGAATATTGGACGATGCCTGCCGCCCGGTTTGCAAGAGCGCCATGTTGACGTCGTCCAAATAAATGCCGGTGCCGACCATCCATCCCCATCGCTCGAAAGTCACGACATACCCTAGCTTGGATTCGAGCTTATGAGTCGATGGACGCTCCCACAAATATTCCACGAAACCGCCGCCGTTCCTCGCCTGTTTCAATAGGGACTGAATAGTAAGCGCGCCGTTAGGATCGTGCATGGACCATAGATTGGTCCCGACGAGCCCCGACAATCTGGGGTGCATCAGCAGATTGCCTTGCAGGTCATAGACGAAGAAATAGCCGTCGTTGCCGAACTCGAGTTTGGACAATACCGCTAGTACCTGGGCACGCGTGTCAGGATCGTCGCGGCCGGAGTTGTACAACGGCGCGACTGCGCTTTCGGCTAACGCGACATAATTCTTGAGTTCGACTTCCTTGCTGCTTCGGTAAGCGGCGGCAATGGCGCGCTGCTCCGAATTTGACAAGGCGTTGGCTTGCAAGGACACCGCAATCGCAATCGTCGCCATTGCTCCGATGAACGGCAGAAGGGCGAGCACCAACCACTTACGCCTCATTCCGTGCAAAGAGAGTCTCATCAAAAAGGTTCCGCGTATAAGTTGGAGGGCCGGGCGAATGGCCCCGCCCCGTTCCGGATTGTGCCATCGAGACCGCCAGGTGTTCTTTAGCGACTCTGCGCCTGCGTAGTATTACGTAGGGTGATTCCGCGCTTGACGATCAAACGATACGCTCTGCGCAAGCCTTGCATGCCCCCGCCCGATCACGCCGCACCCCTCTACGTATTACTACGGAAGGCGGCTCAAGCAATTCCACCAATACTCCGGCTCCAGTTCCAAAAGAAACTGAATCCAGGAGATTGATGTGAGATCAGAAAGCATTCCCGGCGGAAAACGCACAGCGGGCACGCTGTTGTTGTTGATTCCCTACGTGGCCTTATTGTGGCTACCTTTTTATAGCGATGCACACCCCTCATTGATGGGTTTTCCGTTTTTCTATTGGTACCAGTTGTTGTGGGTGCCGCTGACGTCGTTGATCTTATACGTGGTTTACAGGTGGGTCCGATGATGCCGACGACATTCAACTGGACCTCCGGTCTCGTATTCCTTGGCTTTTTTGCGCTGGTCACGGTGCTCGGCTTTTTCGCGGCACGCTGGAAGGCAGGCGACCTCACCCAATTGCATGAATGGGGTCTGGGCGGCCGGCAGTTTGGCCCCGTCATTTCGTGGTTCCTGGTGGGTGGCGATTTCTATACCGCCTATACCGTCATCGCAGTGCCCGCGCTGGTTTATGCGGTCGGCGCTTATGGATTTTTCGCGCTGCCTTACACCATCATCGTCTATCCGTTCGTGTTTGCAGTGATGCCAAAGCTGTGGTCGGCCTGTCAGAAGGGCAATCACATCACGGCGGCTGACTTCGTGCAGGGCATCTACGGCGGACGCTGGTTTGCAGCGGCCATTGCCCTGACGGGGATCATCGCAACCATGCCTTATATTGCGTTGCAACTCGTCGGCATGCAGGTGGTGATCAAGAGCCTGGGCGTGACCGGCGAGCTGCCGCTCGTCGTCGCTTTCGTGATCCTTGCCGTGTACACCTATGCAAGCGGCTTGCGCGCGCCGGCCATGATCGCCTTCGTCAAAGACATCATGATTTATATTGTGGTGATCGCAGCAATCTGGCTCATCCCCAGCAAGCTAGGCGGTTATGCGTCGGTATTCGACGCCGCGGATCATTTCTTCACAGCGAAAGGCGGGTCGACGGGCATCACGCTCAAGGCTAGCCAGTTCACGGCCTATGCATCGCTCGCATTCGGATCGGCGATGGCAGCCTTCATGTATCCGCATACGCTGACGGGCGTGCTAAGTTCCAAAAGCGCAAAGACGATCAAGCAAAATGCGATCGCCCTGCCCGCTTATACGCTGCTGCTGGGCCTGATCGCACTTCTCGGCTACATGGCAATTGCAGCGGGCGTGAAAGTAACGTCGGCGACCGATGTAGTGCCTGCGCTATTCCTCAAATTGTTCCCATCGTGGTTCGTCGGCTTTGCAGCCGCCGCGATTGCGATTAGCGCGCTTGTGCCCGCCGCCATCATGTCGATTGGTTCGGCCAATTTGTTCACGCGCAATTTGTGGAAGCCACTGGTCCAGCCGAATATCACGCCGTCGCAGGAAGCGACCAATGCGAAAGTGGTATCGCTGGCGGTGAAACTGGGTGCGCTGGTATTCATCATCTTCCTGCCAACGCAGTTCGCTATCGACCTGCAATTGCTTGGCGGCGTCTGGATCTTGCAGACGTTTCCCGCTGTCGTGTTTTCGCTCTATACGCGTTGGCTCAAACTGCCTGCACTGTTTATTGGCTGGCTGGCGGGTATTGGACTGGGAACCACGCTCGCGTTCATGCAAGGCATCAAGCCCATTTACGCGCTTCATTTGGGTGACGCAACGTA
This sequence comes from Caballeronia sp., assembly GCF_028292365.1. GTDB lineage: Bacteria > Pseudomonadota > Gammaproteobacteria > Burkholderiales > Burkholderiaceae > Caballeronia. Next base: position 5,414 of record NZ_JAQGMM010000199.1, on the reverse strand, counting down.
CCCGGTCTATATTGGCTTGCTCGCTCTGGCAGTCAATATTGTGTTAACCGTCGTGCTGTCGGCGGTGTTGCCTGCAAGGAGCACTTCTATAGCCCGGTCTCAAGCCTAAAACAGGGAATCCAGTACGGCCTGGCCGCAACGGGATTTCAAAACCGGCCACCGGCGCGAGCGGCAACCAACGTGTTACCGCACGCGCCAACCGTACCCCTGCTGCGCACGAAACATCTCAAAGCCATTGGCTTTCTCAAGCGCGATGCGCCGGTCGATCGCATCGCTCGATATCGTGTTGAAATCAAACAAGCCGTAGTGGTGCGCAATCATCGCGCGAGCGCCGCTGCTACGCGCCAATGCCACCGCTTCGTCAAGCGTGAAGTTACCTGGCACGCCATTGCCGCTACGCTGTGCATCGCGCCCAAATTGACCGGCAACAACGCAACATGTGGGGCATGCGCGGCGACCGCTTCCGCAAGACCCGGATAAAGGATGCAATCGCCCGAATGATATAAACGAATGCCCCCGACCTCGATCAAATAACCAAGCCACGGATAGTTGCCATTTGAGTCCCGGTCCAGCGTCTCGTGCGCCGAGGGTATCGGTGAAACGAAACAACCGTCCAGGATCTCCGTCCGGTCGCCCGCATTCACCGCGATCAGGCGATCCGTGCCAACGCCGCATTGTTTCACTGCCTCATCGACCACTGCCGCAGGCACAACGAAGCGAGCTCGCGGAAACCTCCGCGCCAGCGGCTGCAACGTCCCCGGGTCCATGTGATCCGTATGCCGATGCGTGCACAGCACGACATCCAGTCTGTCCAACTCATCGGGCAAGATGGGCGCCGCCATCATTCTCGTATGCGGAAATTTCGTGCCCTTATATTTCTCCGCCAGCGAATCCGACAGGTAGGGATCGATCAACATCCTGAACCGATCGAACTCGATCACAAAACCCGCTTGCCCCAACCAGTGCAATGTCAGCTCGCCGATTCGAGGTCCCGAGCGCGGATCAAGCAACCGGTCACGCAATGACGTATGGAACGTCTCAACGCAAACGCCTCCCAGCGTCGTCACATCACCAGCAGACATAACCGCCGTCGGCCAGGACAATCGATCCGGTCATCAGGCTCGCCGCGTCGCTGGCGAGGAACAAAATGACTGCGGCCACTTCATCAACGCGTCCCATCCGGTTCATTGGCGTGCCGCCCACCCAGTGCTGCAACTTTTCCTTGTCCTCGTAGACATAGGCGTTCATCTCGGTATCGATATACGTTGGTGCGACGGCATTCACGCGCACGCCTCGCGCGCCCCACTCTGCGGCCAGCGACTTCGTCAGATGATGCACCGCCGCCTTCGACGCGTTGTAGTTCACTTGCTCCTGCGGCCGGTTGACGATAAACCCCGACATGGAACCCACGTTGACAATGCTGCCCGCGCCGCGCTCGAGCATGCCTTTGCCGAACGCGCGACAGGCCCGGAACACGCCATTGAGATTGACGTCGATGACCTTGTTCCAGATCTCGTCGGTCATGGTCTCAGCCGGATGATTCGAGATCGCAATGCCCGCGTTATTGACCAGTACATCCACGCGGCCGTGGCGTGCGACCACGGCATCATTGACACGCTGGGCCGCGCCCGGATCGGTTACATCGAATAGTTCGGTCTCCACACGGAATCCCTTCGACGCCATTGTTTCAGCCGCCTTCGCAAGCAGGCCAGCGTCCATGTCGGTGAGAACAACCAGCGCACCGGCTTCAGCCAGCGCCTCGACGGCAGCGAGACCGATGCCTCGCGCCGCGCCCGTTACAACGGCAATCTTGCCGGTCAGCTTGAACTTGTCGAGATACATGCAATGATCCTTAAATGGGTTTGGCGGGCGCCGGCTTGCCGGCTTGCGCCGCGATCCGGCTGATCTCGTCGAACTCGGGGCCGTGCACCGGAATGTCGACATGAAAGACTTCGGCAATCACGCGGGTCCAGCCATAGATGAAATAGGTCCAGCCGTCCTCAATCTGCAGCGCGCGCGCCGTTTCCTGAGCCCGTGCCTGATCGAGGAAAACCAGGTTGCCGCGATAGTTCAGGTCCCACACAACCGCGCGTTCGGGAAATACGGCTGCGTCGCTCAACGGCGAACCCGGCGCGTCCTTGCCCAGTCCGGTGGCGTTGATCACCAACGCGCCCGGCGACAAACGCCGCAAGACGGCATCGTTATCTTCCGCGTTCGGCGCAACGATATATTCGCACGGAACATCGAATTTCAACTCCTGATGGATCCGTTCAATTTCCTCCAGCCTGCCTGCTGACCGATTCGACACAATGACCTTCGACGGCCGGTTTGCGCCGCGTTCCTTTTGCATCAGATGCCAGGTCAGTGCGATGGTCGACCCGCCGGCGCCCATCGAGAAAACTTCCACGCCAGTGGTGGCGAAGTGATCCTGATGAAGAAAACCATCGAGTGCGAAACCCGACGTGATCGGGTCCTTAGCATGACAGATGAATTTTCCATCCTGCTTGGAGAGGCAACTCGTTTCGCCCATGATCTGCGCGGTCGGATCGATGACATCGAAAAGGTCCTCACAAGCCGCATATAAATCGATCTTGTGCGTGGTGACCAATGCGCCGAGCGACAACGGATCATGCTTGAGGAATTCGACGGCTTCCCTATACGCTTCGGGCGATGCATGCGGCTGGAAATCGATGCCCTTCATTTCTACGTCACCAAGCCCGAGATGTTTCGCCCACTCGGGGAACACGCGCATGATCGAGCTTTGCGCGGTCGTCACGCCGATGAAGTAAAACGTAGGCCGCGTAGCGGCTTGATAAGCCGTCATGACGACACTCCTTGCGCAGCAACGCCACGCGCCAGCAAGGCCTCGACTTCCTGCTCCGTGCGCGGCTTGTAGTGCGCATTGGGCACGCTGCGCCATGAACCCGCACCGTCATCGACAATGCGCAGCTTCATGCCGTTCGACTGCTCGATGATCGCGTAGTCCTGACCCGAATCCGCCGGATAGCAGAACAGCATGACGAAGTCGTCCTGCCCAAGATTCACTGACCGGTGAATCCATCGCGGCGGCACATAACACGCCGTGTTTGCCTTGATCTCGATCACGCGCGTATCGCCGGTCGGCGACTCCATCACCATTACGCCAAAACCCTTGAGCCCGAAATACAACTCGGGCCTGTCGATAGCCGCATGAATGTGGCCTCGCGTCATGAAGAACTCATCACCCACCTTGCCGGGACTCATGCGGGTCACGCCAGTGATCAGGTCGCCCGGGTTGCTATTGGGCCGATGATCCGTGACTTCATACACCAGTTCGTCACCGCGAGCGGCTGCGAGCGCGTCGAATGCGGCGGCATCGGCATACAGCCCGCCCAGGTCGCGCAGGAACTTCTGATAGCGCGAGTCTGTGCCGGTCATCAAGCCGGTCTGCAAGTCGACGTCAAAGGAACGCGGTTCAGGCCATTGCATGGGGTCCATCTCCTTGAAATTGCAAGTCGCTTCGCCTTGATCAACCTAAGTGAGCGTTATCGAAGGCGTAACGTTAGTTTTAATAATGATAACTTCAACGAAATTTCAAAACATGGGGGTTTTCCCCAGACCTAAAGCTCTGTTTTTCCGCTTAATGATAGCTATACTATCGTTCATGGTGTGCAGACACAACGTTATCCCCGCTAACGTTGTGTTACCCGCAAATTCGCAAGCAAGGCGAGACAGCACCTTAAGAGCGACGTACGCCAACCCCGCCGGAGAGATTTGATGCACGAACAACCGTCCCCTGAGCGCAGCCCTTCCCAGCACGTTGTGAACGAGCTGCGCGAGGCGCTCGGAGCCGATGTAGTCAGCCTGCCGCACGAGTTCGCCGGAAGGAAGAATTCGGACTCGAGCCGCATGCCGTGCGAGGAGCCGATTGCGCTGGTCCGGCCGCGCAATACGGAACACGTCGCCACTGCGCTACGGATTTGCCATGAGCATGGACAAGCCGTTGTCACGCAAGGCGGTTTGACGGGACTCGCAGGCGGCGCGACTTTCCTCGGCGGCGAAGTGGCGTTGAGTCTGGAATTGATGAACGGCATCGAAAGTATCGACGCGATCAGCGCATCCATGACGGTGCTATCCGGCACGCCGCTGCAGATCGTCCAGGAAGCCGCGGACGCCGCGGGCTTCATGTTTCCGCTGGATCTCGGCGCACGTGGAAGCTGCACGATCGGTGGCAATCTCGCGACCAATGCGGGCGGCAACCGCGTGATCAAGTACGGGATGATGCGCGACCAGGTGCTCGATATAGAAGCCGTGCTCGCGGATGGCAGCATCGTCGGCGGCTTGCGCAAGATGATCAAGAACAATACCGGGTACGACCTGCGCAACCTGTTGATCGGTAGCGAAGGAACGTTGGCCGTCATCACGCGCGCCGTGCTGCGCTTGCGGCCGAAACCGCGCGCGGTGTCCACTGCATGGTGCGGCCTGCCGAACTACGACGCTGTGACTACGTTGTTGCGACGCGCCCAGGAAAGCCTGCCGGCGGGTGTGTCCGCATTCGAAGTCATGTGGCCGGGTTATTACGATTTCGTGCTGTCGCGCTTACCCGAATTGCGTGCACCGCTTCAAGGAAAACATGCGTTCTATGTGTTGCTTGAAAGCAGCGGCGCCGATCCCGAACGTCAGGCCGCTGCGTTTGAAGACTTTCTCTCGGGCATGCTGGAAGAAGGACTACTTAGCGATGCCGCGCTCGCCTCGTCGGAGTCCGATGCCGCCGCGTTCTGGGCCATTCGCGATGCACCCGGTGAATATCAACGGTTGATTCCCGGCCGCGTGTCCTTCGACGTCAGCTTCTCGATCGCCGACGTGGGCGAGGCTGCCCGCCGATGCGAACAGCAGCTTCGCGAACACTGGCCCAACGCGACCATCCTGATCTACGGACATCTTGGCGACGGCAATCTGCATATCGTCGTCCAGGAACCGGACTGGCCGCCCGACACCGCGCCCAAGGTTCAAGCCGTGGTGTACGGCGTGACCGGCGAGATGGGCGGCTCGGTGTCCGCTGAACACGGCATTGGCACGAAGAAACTGAAGGTGCTGGCGTTGTCGCGCACGCCTGCCGAACTCGCCGCCATGCGTGCGATCAAGGCGGCACTCGATCCACTGAATATCCTCAATCCCGGAAAGTTGTTGCCGCACTGATTCAACAGTCTTGATGTTTTTTAAAACCGCCAAACCCCAACAAAAGGAGGAGACATGACGCGGTTCGTGAAACAGGTGATGTGTGGTGTAGCGCTGGCAGTGGCAAGCGTGGGTGCAACGGCCCCGGCGTTTGCTGCCGACAAGATGAAAGTAGGTATTTCCATGAAGGTGCTCAATGCGCCTTACTTTTCGGCTGCTATGGAGTCAGCCAAGGCACGTGCTACGGAGAACGGCGC
>NZ_JAQGMM010000195.1 GCF_028292365.1 Caballeronia sp. | reverse complement strand
GGATTTTGACGCTGATCGAACCGCTGGAAATGGACGGCACGCTCGTGCGGCGCGGCCGGCATCAGATTGAGCGTGATATCGACCATTTCTCGGTGATCGAGCACGATGGCGTGCTGTTCGGCTGCGTGGCGCTTTATCCGTACACGCAGGAACGTATCGGCGAAATGGCCTGCCTGACGGTCTCGCCCGAAGCGCAAGGTTCCGGCGACGGTGAACGCGTGCTCAAGCGGGTCGAACAGCGTGCGCGAGCGCGCGGCCTCACGCATATTTTTGTGCTGACCACGCGCACCGAGCACTGGTTTCTCAAACGCGGATTCGTGAAGGTCACTGTAGACGACCTGCCCGAAGACCGCCGCCGGCTCTACAACTGGCAACGTAAATCGCTTGTGCTGATGAAGCAGCTCTAACTTATTTCGAGGCGTGTTCGTCCGGTTTCAAGGCGCACTCGTGCGCGGCCCGGAGAGAGGCGTCCAGTTACCCCGCTACAGGAGAAATACAGATGGCCCGAACGATTCAATGCGCGAAACTCGGCAAGGAAGCCGAAGGACTCGACTTTCCGCCCCTGCCGGGAGAACTCGGCAAGCGGATCTATGAAACGGTTTCGAAGGAAGCATGGCAAGGCTGGCTCAAGCAGCAAACCATGTTGATCAACGAAAACCGCCTGAACATGGCTGATCCGCGGGCGCGTCAGTACCTGCTGAAGCAGACGGAAAAGTACTTTTTCGGTGAAGGCGCCGATACCGCTCAAGGCTACGTGCCACCGACGCCGAGCTGATCGGAAGAGCTGTTTTCTGGCAATAAAAAGCCGGCCTTTCGAGGCCGGCTTTTTATTTTTGAGGGAGTCGCCCATACGGGCGAGAGTGCCCTTCTCAACACCCCGGTTTGCGCATCGTCTTGCATTCTGCTATCATCTTCGTCTTTCCAACTGCAATTCAAAGTCAATTTCTTAGCAATGACGCGCCTGAAGCATTCGTTCAAGCGCTAATTCGAGATATCGGCGAGTGGTTGTGGAGGCTTCCACAGGTCTGGATTTGCCCGTGGACAAGTTGCTCTCAAGCCTTCTCAATCCGTGACACAGCACGCAACCGGACTGCCGCGCTTTCATGCACTCCTCGCGCCTCCGTTGCTCAATTTAGCTGCGTCCAGCCATCTATCCCCGTAGCACCGAGTAGTACTCGTGCACCTGTGCACCATCCACGAAGTGCCATTTCGCGACATCGCCGCGAGGCGTCAGCATTGGCTTTTTGCATCGAGACACTGTCAGCGCGTTTTCCACGCGCTCACCGTGCGGCCAATCGCATTCAGTGACCTTCAGTGCACGCACTGACACTCGCCTCGTCGCGAAACTGCACTTTCCCGGCAACGTGCGCTCATGCGCACGCCGAACCGTCCCGTGGGCGGCTCGGCAACAAACCTGGAGCTTCTCTTCATGGCAATACCGAACGACGGCCTATGGCGACAACCCCAACCCGAAAAAGACCTGTCGCTCGACGACATCACCATCGTCGATAAATCGCTGCTCAAGCGCGCAGTCGGCGCCATGGCAATCGGCAATGCAATGGAATGGTTCGATTTCGGCGTCTACAGCTATATCGCGGTGACGCTCGGCAAAGTGTTCTTTCCGTCGGCCAATCCGGGCGCGCAATTGATCGCCACGTTCGGGACCTTCGCGGCGGCGTTTCTCGTGCGCCCGCTTGGCGGCATGGTGTTCGGACCGTTGGGAGACCGCATCGGGCGCAAGCGCGTGCTCGCGATGACCATGATCATGATGGCGATCGGCACGTTTTGTATCGGCTTGATTCCGACGTATGGGAGCATCGGCATTTTTGCGCCGATCCTGCTGCTCGTCGCGCGTCTGGTCCAGGGATTTTCAACGGGCGGCGAGTATGGCGGCGCAGCGACGTTTATCGCGGAATTTGCGACGGACAAGAAGCGCGGTTTCATGGGCAGCTTTCTCGAGTTCGGTACGCTTGTCGGCTACGTGTTGGGCGCGGGATGTGTTGCCGTGTTGACCGCGACGATGTCCGAGCAATCGCTGCTCTCCTGGGGATGGCGCATTCCGTTCCTGATTGCCGGACCGATGGGGATAATCGGCTTGTATATCCGGCTGAAGCTTGAAGAAACGCCAGCATTCCAGCGCGAAGCCGACAAGCGCGAAAGCGAAGCGCACAGCACGCCCAAAGAGCAATTCCGCGACATGTTGGTCAAGCAATGGCGGCCCATGCTGCAATGCGTCGGGCTGGTATTGATCTTTAATGTGACCGATTACATGGCGCTGTCGTACCTGCCGAGTTATCTGTCCGCCACGCTGAAATTCAACGAAACGCATGGGCTCTTCATTGTGCTGCTCGTGATGGTGCTGATGATGCCGATGACGCTGGGTGCCGGCCATCTGTCGGACAAGGTCGGGCGCAAGCCAGTCATGCTGTTTGGATGCGTCGGCTTGCTGCTGTTGTCGATACCCGCGCTGAACCTGATCCGCATGGGCACCATGCTGCCGATTTTCAGCGGCATGCTGATCCTCGGCGTGTTGCTGTCGTGTTTCACCGGCGCCATGCCGTCGGCATTGCCCGCGCTCTTCCCCACCAAGATCCGCTATGGCGCGCTCGCGATCGGCTTCAACGTGTCGGTTTCGCTGTTTGGCGGCACGACGCCGCTGGTCACCGCGTGGCTGGTTTCGTCGACGGGAAACCTGATGATGCCGGCGTACTACCTGATGGGGGCATCGGTGATCGGGATTGTCTCGGTGCTGGCGCTTCATGAAACAGCCAGGAAGCCGCTGAAGGGTTCGCCGCCGTGCGTGGGTTCGCGCTCGGAAGCGCATGCCGTGCTGCGCGGTGTTCGGCAAGCAGCCGAAATGGACGACCGGATGCCGGAAGCAACCGCACACGCATAACGGTCATCAATGTGATTGTTGAACAAAGAGGCCATCAAGCAAACGCTTGATGGCCTCTTTGCTTGTCGCTCAAAGCGGAGCCAACGCCGGCCCGCCATTCACTCGATCAGCTGCACGATCTCGACTTGCACCTCGCCCTTGTCGATCAGCATGATGCCGAGCGTCACCGGCAGTTTGAATCGACGCGGCCCAGCGCTTCCCGGATTGACGAAAAGCGCCGTGCCGCGGCGTTCGATTGCTGGCTTGTGCGAATGCCCGGTGACGACCACGTCAATGCCGTCGAGTCGCTCCGGAACGTCCGCTATGTCATGAACGAGATGAATCGCGGTTGCGCCGATATGGAACGTCAGCGCTTCCGGCAGGTCATCGATCCGCGCACCCGAGTCGTTATTACCGCGGACCGCGGTGACGGGCGCGAGTTCGTTGAGCGTATCGAGGACAGCGGGATTGCAGATATCGCCGGCGTGAATGATGTGCTCGCAGCCGCGCAAAGCCGTGAGCGCCTCGGGGCGCACGAGGTTGTGGGTATCGGAGATGATGCCAATGCGGATCACAGATGACATGGGCTTCGCTCGCAGGACTTCATGGCCCGAGCGTAGCACTCTTGGCGCAGGCCGTTACTCTTCCGTCAGCAGGACTTTCTCCACGCGCCGGTCCGGGACGAGCCATACGATCGCAACGATCGCGTATATGGCTGCGGCAACCCACGGCTCCCAAAATGAGGCGGCGATGGCGACGAGATACAGCACCACCGAGATTTTTCCCTTGCGATCCGCGCCAATTGCCCGCTCCAGCATTGAGTTGGCGCCATGCAGGCCGATCAGCGCGCGCGTCAGGATGTACCACGCGACCGCCGTCATGAAGAGATCGAAACCATAGAGCGCAGTGGGCAACGACGCCAGGTGGTTCTCGCCCATCCAGTTGGTAGTGAACGGGAACAGCGATAGCCAGAACAGCACGTGGAGATTCGCCCACAGCACACTGCCGTTGACACGTTTGGCTGCGTGCATCCGGTGATGTTGGTTGTTCCAGTAGATGCCGACATACACGAAGCTCAACACGTAGGCGCAAAACACAGGACCAAGCGCGCCGAGCGACGCCAGATCGGCGCCGTGCGGCACCTTGAGTTCCAGCACCATGATCGTAATGATGATGGCGATCACGCCGTCGCTGAATGCCTCGATCCGATTCGTGCCCATCCTCTCCCTCACTCGTGCTTTCTTGTGGTTTCTTGTGATCGCTCGTTACGGCGCCAAGCCCAATAATCTGGCGCGCAGGTGCTGGCGTGCCGGCCCTGAAGCGAGGCACTCCGCATGGAGACCCGGATGCCCCTGATACAGCCCGCCCCTGCCGCGCGCAGCAAATTATGCGCGAGCAACCTGGCGTTGTCGATTTAGCGTGAAAGAGAGAAAGGACCGCTTGGTGTATCGATGAAATGCAATGCACCCAACCACCAGGGAACGCCGGACATTACCCTGGAACGGAGGAATGAAGCCATTGCAGGAGTTGCAACCCTGCCCTGGCTGCGAGAATTGCCGGCCCGAGTCCCAGACAAGGGCGCTCGCGCCTGTCTGGATTGGCCCGCCGGCCATCCGATGGTAGAATCCCGTCCGCTTGGCGGGGTGATGAAATTGGTAAACATAGCGGACTTAAAATCCGCCGCCTAACGGCTTGCCGGTTCAAGTCCGGTCCCCGCTACCAGCGTCAGATTGATTGAACGTCCCTGAAGATCAACGCGATGATCACTGTATATTCATACAAAAGCGGTTCTACGCCGTTGCGCGCTATTCCCGGATTTCATTTGGCCTGGCTGAAAGGAAACGACAAAGGAAACGAGAAAGCGAACGAAAGAAGCGCCGATCGCGGACCTGCAGACCCGTTTTATCGATGCCGAAACCGCCAGTCATCCTGTCTTCGCTTAACTGACTGAAGTAGACTGCGCGTCCCACCTAGCGCGAGCCATCATGAAACATCGAACCTTTTATGCGGTGGCCGCTGCTGCCGTCCTTACCTGCACCGCAGGCTGCACGACCCCGTACCGCAACGGCCAGGAGTGCAAGGCCAAGATGGTGGAGACCTACCCGGCCTCCAAGCCCAAGCTGAGCTACGAAATACCGCGCGTCTCGTACCAAGGCACCCGCGTGGTGGTTGAAGGCAGCTACATCAAACAGATTCCACCCGTGGGCGTGACCCCCATCAAATTGACATCGGTGCCTATAGCGGCAGCCGTCGAATGCACGTTCGAAGGCGACCAGATCAAGACGTTCCAGTGGCTGACACCGGCGGATCTCGCTGAAAAATACCCGCTGAAATCAAGCACCGACGCGACGGAATAAATGCATTGCGGCAGGTCCGGAAGACGTGGCCGCGTCGACGCGTCAATGAATGCACCCACTTACCCCGGTAACGGCTGACCCTGCACACGCTGCAACTCGCGTCACTTGCGACGGCCGCACCGCCAGCGGACCTCCATCGTCTTTAGTATCATCAGCGGCTCGCTTCATGCGTTGAATCCTCGAGCCCCCGCCCATGTCCGCTGCCGCCACCGATTCAAATTCCAACGCCCCGCACCACCAGCCGCATCAACATTACTCGCGGACAACGCTGCTCGTCCTGGCGACGATCGCAGGCGTATCGGTCGCTAATATCTATACGAATCAGCCGCTGCTTGCGGCGTTTCGTGCGTCGTTCCCGGAGAGTGCGGGGCTGATCGGCGCGGTGCCGGCCGTCACGCAACTCGGCTATGCGATCGGCATGTTACTGCTGGCGCCGCTCGGCGACCGCTTTGACCGCCGCCTGATCATTCTTCTGCAACTGGCCGCACTCGGCATCGCGCTCGTCGCGGCAACAGCCGCGCCCACGCTCGGCGTGCTGATCGCCGCGAGCCTGGCGCTCGGGATTGTGGCGACCATCGCGCAACAAGCCGTGCCGTTCGCCGCCGAACTCGCGCCGCCGGCGCAACGCGGTCATGCGGTCGGTACGGTAATGAGCGGCTTGCTGATCGGCATCCTGCTTGCACGCACGGTCTCGGGCTTCGTCGCAGAGTATTTCGGGTGGCGAGCCGTGTATGGCGCGTCCGTGGCCGCGACCATCGCGCTCGCCGTACTCGTGGTCGTGCGCCTGCCGCGCAGCAAGCCGACTTCGACCCTGCCCTACGGGAAGTTGCTCGTGTCGATGTGGCATCTCGTGGTCGAGTCGCCGGCGCTGCGCGAGGCATCGATGACCGGCGGCGCCTTGTTCGCGGCGTTCAGCATCTTCTGGTCAGTGCTCACGTTGTTGCTCGCGGGCGAGCCGTTCCATCTCGGCCCTCAGGCAGCCGGCCTGTTCGGCATTGTCGGTGCAGCAGGCGCACTGGCCGCGCCGCTCGCCGGCAAGTCGGCGGACAAGCGCGGGCCGCGGGCCGTGGTGTCGCTGTGCATCGTCCTTGTGGCCGCCTCGTTCGTGGTGTTCGGGCTATCGGGACGCAGCCTCGTGGGCCTGGTGATCGGCGTGATCGTGCTCGATATCGGCGTGCAAGCCGCGCAGATATCGAATCAATCGAGAATCTACGCGCTCAAGCCGGAAGCACGGAGCCGCGTGAATACCGTTTATATGGTGGTCTATTTCATTGGCGGAGCGGTGGGCTCGGCTGTTGCGTCGCTGGCATGGCACACGTTCGGATGGGTCGGCGTATGTATCGCGGGACTCGCGGCCACCGGGCTTGCCGGTTTGAGCCATTCGCGAAGCCGTTCGAAAAGCGCCGTGCCAGAGGTCTGAAAGGCTGGCGTGCCCGCGCGATCAATCCCGCTTCTGATCCCGGCTATTCCGATTGATCCCGCGCTCGGGCGTAATGATGCAACGCGTCGAGAACGCGATCGAATTCCAGGGATTTATCGAAGAAGTGGCGCACGCCGTATTGGAGGCAGCGCTCGCGGTACGCCGGCAGTGCATGGTTGGTGAGCACGGCGGCGAAGGTCGATTCGGTCATTCCGGTGCGTTGCAAGTACGCCAGCACCTCGACGCCGGAACCGTGCTTGAGTTGCAGATCGACAATGATCGCGTCGAAGCTCTGCGCTTCCAGCAGCCCGATCGCCGTCTCGGGCGTGTCCGCCCAAGCGGTGACCTGCAGTTCGCCGGACGCATCGATCGCTTCCACCAGGCTGCGCCGGATCAACGGCGAGTCTTCGATCAACAGCACGCTCAGTGGCCGCTTATGCGCGAGACCGGTTTTGTCGACGATCGTATGTTGGCCCACGGCCGGCATCCTCCTTACTCGATCAAACCGTTCTTGATCGCGTAATACGTGAGATCGGCATTGTTCGCGAGCCGCATTTTTTCAAGAACACGCGCGCGATATGTGCTGATCGTCTTCACCGATAAATGCAGTTCCTCCGCTATTTCGGTCGGAATCTGGCCGCCCGCGAGCTTGCAGAAAATCTGGAACTCCCGCTCGGACAAGGCTTCGTGCGGGCGCTCCGTGGCGGGTTTTTCGAGCTTGTCGGCGAGCGCGTCGGCGATAAATTCCGACAGGTAGCGGTGGCCCCGGGCCACCGTCCGAATGGCGCGCACGATTTCGTCGGGCGCCGCGTCCTTGTTCAGATACCCATTGGCGCCGGCGCGCAGCAAATTGATCGCGTACTGGCTTTCCGGATAACCCGACAGCATCAGCACGCCCTGCTCCGGGCGAATCTGCTTGATCACGCGCAAGGTGTCGATACCGTTCTTGTCCGGCATCGCGATGTCGAGCAACACAACGTCGAACGCGCGTTCACGCACGAGCGCGATGGTTTCGTCGCCGGTGGACGCTTCGGCGGCGACTTCCATGTCGGGTTCATCGGCGACGAATTGCCGGAATCCGCTTCGCACAATGGCGTGATCGTCCGCTATCAACACTCGAATCATCTGCGCTGCCTGCGGCCATTTTTATGATGAATCATTGTACCGGCGACGCGCGGCGGGAATCATCCCGCCGCGCGCCGTCCTGGAGCTTCAGCATTCTTTCTACCGCGCTTTTACGGCCAACGCACAATCAGCCGTCGAGACCATCGAGCAAGTCGGCCATGTCGTCGGCGTGCTCTTCCTCGACCGCCAGGATCGTTTCGAAAATCCGGCGCGTGGTGACATCCTTTTCACCGAGGTAGCGAATGATTTCAGCATACGTATCGATCGCAATGCGTTCCGCGATCAGATTCTCGCGAATCATGTCGATCAGATTGGCGCCTTCCTTGTATTCGGAATGCGCGCGTGACGCGAGGCTGTCGGGTGCGAAATTCGGCTCGCCGCCCAACTGGACGATGCGCTCGGCGATGGTGTCGGCGTGTTCCTGCTCTTCAGTCGCGTGCTGCGCGAATTCCGACGCGACAGCTTCCGAATGGATGCCCTTCGCCATGAAGTAATGGCGTTTATAGCGCAGCGTGCAGACAATCTCCGTGGCGAGTGAGTCGTTCAACAGCTTCAGCACGACTTCTTTGTCTGCGCCATACGTCGACGTGACCGAGCCATCGTCCATGTGCTGACGCGCGCTGGCGCGAATTTTTTCCATGTCCAGTACGAACGGATCCGACTTGCCGCCGGCTTCCTTCGATTGTGCGGGTGCAGTTTTTACAGCAGAGGATTTCGACATTGATGTGCTCCAGAAAGAGAATGGATTTTTTGTTCGGCGGTTCGACGGGTTCGTGACGGCGGCCTCGCTGGATAAAGGCGCGGACCGCCGTCCGCAGTCACTCTCGTCACCGCTCGCATACGGCGTGCCTGCTCGCGAATGTCACGTTCGGAAGACGCCCAGCAGCAACGTAACAACGAAAACCACGAGAAAGATATAGAACAGGATCTTTGCGATCTCTGCAGCGCCTGCTGCAATGCCGGTAAAGCCGAACACAGCCGCGATAATGGCGATGACGAAAAAAACAACGGCGTAATGAAGCATGGCGATCTTCCCTCCTGTTGGTTCTTATAGGCTTCGGATCGAGCACTGAATCCGGCTTTCGGGATGACTCGGGTGGACGATTGCCGTAAGGCGTGGAGTCGGCCACCCGCAGAACAGGATTCAGGCAAAGCCAGCCGGAGCGTGCGAGCTTTAAGTAGCTTTAAACAGTTTTAAGTAACGGTGATTAAGACCGCTAATCGACTATTTTTTTCGTCACGATAAAACCAAGCACGAGGAATACCGCGCACAAGATCAGGAACAGCACGAACAGGAACTTCGCGATGCTGGCCGCGCCCGCGGCCACGCCGGTGAAGCCGAGCAGGCCCGCGACGACGGCGACGATGGCGAAAAACAATGCCCACTTCAACATGATGGGTTCCCCAATAAGGATGGACTAGTAAGAGGATGTTAGCGAGGCAGTCATGAGGCGGCATCTGGATGCACGCCGTTTTTCGTGTAGGACTTCACCGACAAACGCTTTCAATTTCAATTCACTTCGGGCTAATCCGGCCTGTCGCCAATCAAGCGCTATCAACGTAATTCGATCAGCCTGGTACGGCGTGAAAAGTTACACTGGCCGGACAGAAAACCCGGCAGCTTCCTATGACTTCCTCTTTGCACGAAGGCGGCGCGGCGAATCCGGCAGCGGGCATCACGCGGCGCGCTACCCGGTTCAGCGCGCGTCTGAACGGCTGGATGCGCCGCTGGAGTTGGGCCGTAGCGATGACCGTAGCCATTGTGATTACCGTTGGCGGCCTGGTGATACTCGAGTCCGGCCGCATGCGGATTGCCTCGGAATACGAGACCGCGCTCGACGCGAAAGGCGCCACCACGCAGTTGACCGCGCTGGCGGCGGACATCGCGTCGCTGACTGCCGATGAACGCGCGTTCCGCCTGGCGCCAGATAACACCTACACCGTCCACTACAACGCAGCGGCAGCGAGGATCAAACAAACGGTTGCGTCGCTGGATGCGTACTATCGGCGCAAAGCAGACGACACCGCGCTCGCCAGTTTCAAGCAGGTCAGCGCGATCCTCGATGCGCGAATCAGCTCGGGACTCGCTGCTCGCTCGGGTTCCGACAGTGCATCGAGTACCGATATCCTCGACAGCGCGCTCGCCCTGCTGCGTCTGAATGAAGAACGACGGGCGCAGTCCGCACTCGACGCGAGCCGCGCCGACCAGCGCATTTCCACGTTTTGCGTGGGCGCCTTGTGCGCGTTGAATATCGTGTTGTTCCTGCTGTTGTTTCGCAATCTCGGTATCCAGCTGGACAAGCAAGACCGTGTGCAGCAAAAGCTGATTACGCAGCAAGAAGAGCTCGACCAACTGGTGTTCGACCGCACGCGGCAACTTGAAGCGCTCGCGTGGCATTTGCAATCGGTGAGTGAAAACGAGAAGACCCAGCTTGCCCGCGAACTGCACGATGAACTCGGTTCAATCCTGACGGCCAGCAAGATGGATGTGGCTTGGGTCAACAACAAGCTCAAGGGTGTCGAGCCCGCGATGGCCGAGAAACTTGGCCGTGCGCTTGCGAATCTCGATCAGGGGATTGCGTTGAAGCGGCGGATTATCGAAGACATGCGGCCAACCGTTCTTGCCAATTTCGGGCTGGTCACGGCATTGCGCACCCTCGCCGATGAAACCGCGCAACGCACCGGCTGGACGCTCGAACTCGCGCTCCCCGATGACGACATCAAGCTCGGCGAAGAAGTCGAAATCGCGTTGTTCCGGGTCGCGCAGGAATCGCTGACGAACGCGGCCAAATACGCGCGGGCATCGAGCGTGTCGATTGCGCTGGCGCTGGATGACGAGAGGGTATCAATGCATATAGCCGATGACGGCGTCGGCATCCGCCCACAGGATCTGCAGCGCACGCACACGCATGGACTGCTGGGGATGCGCCAGAGAGTCAGTGCGCGCGGCGGGCGTATCGAAATTGAACGACGTGAGCCGCACGGTACCGATATCCGTGTCACTATGCCCCGCTCGCGTAACTTCGACGCGTAAGGATGATGAGTGGATTAAGAGTCCATCGACTGTCGGCTCCTCTCTGACGCCCGCATTGAGCTTGTAGGACGGCGCCGACACAAGTTGCAGACTGCGCCTACACGATAAAAACATCCGCGCCTACAGCTTACGAACGCGCAGTTTTTTATGATTCATCAGACCGGTGTGGCCGATCGCAGAGGTAGTCGCCGCGGATTTCGTTGCTGGTTCAATCCCGGCAAAACCGCTTCAAGGATCGGTCGTAGCCAAGGCCACGACGTGTCTGGCATTTGCTTTTGCAGCCGCTTTCGCTTTCGCTGCTGGACATCGGGTGGCCAGGATTCGAACATCGGGTACGCTTTCATGGCCGAACAGCCAGCGTACCTGCATCAAACTCAAGGGGAATTGCTCATGACTCGACTTATCGCTTTGCTGTTGATCGCCGGAACTGCCGCACTCGCAGCTTGCAACACGGTGGCTGGCGCCGGCCAGGACCTTTCGAAGGGCGGCAACGCCATCACGAATTCGGCCGATAAGCACAACGCCGAGTAAGTGACAAAGCGGGCGACAGAGGGTTGGCGGTGAGTGACCGCCGGCAATTTGTTGACGCTGTCTTCATCGGCTCACGGGCTTTGTGACGACGTGCCGGCAACGGAACGGGTCGCAGAATCCGATCAAAACGACGATCGAAAAGAACCTCCCCCAGCGGAGGTTCTTTTTTTGTGTGTCAGCTGAAGAGCCGCGAGCGCACTTCGGTTAACAGGGAAGCAGCCAGTTTTCGATGAGTACGGCCACGCGATTCGCTCCGGACTCCAGACCATAATTAGAGTTTTGCGCCGCACTATAACTCGAGTTTTATGCTGTTTCTCGATACGAAGTTCAGCGATAAATGGGTCGAAGCCAATGTTTTCAAGGCTCTATGACGTTGGTCGCTCGAGGATTTCGCACATGAATCGATGTCAAATTACGGCTCTGTCCGGTTAAACAAGGTCGCCCGAGATCCCGTGCTTGCCCGGCAACCCGGTCAGTTCACCAAAAACGGCAGCCCGGGTCTCCGGAAGGCTCCGAAACGGTCCGCCGTTTTTGAACTGCCAGTTGTCGCGCTGAACCTCAAACCAGCCCGCGCCTTTTGTAATCAAACCAGAACGACAAAGCCACGCTCGCCAGGATGATGAGGGTCGCCATCACGGTCCACTTCGTGATCACTTCGCCGAGAAACAGCGCGCCTATCACCACGGCCACCACGGGATTCACGTACATGCAGCTGCTCGCGATAATCGGACTCGTGTGGCGAATCAGGTACGCATACGCGACATACGCGGCCATCGAGCCGACGAGCATCAGGTAGAGGTAAGCCATGAACGGCGTGAACCCCATGCTCACGATACGTTCGCCGGACACCCACGCAACGATCGTCGCCATCGCGCCGCCAAGGCTGATCTGCAACGCCGTCGATACCAGCAGGTCAGACGGCAGCTTCAGACGCCCCGCGAGAAACGAGCCGCCCGCCCAGAAGAGCGCGCCGCACAGGATCGCGAGACTGCCGGCGGTCGAACCCGATGAAGGATCACCGTGATTCAGCAACGCAATTCCGACCAGCCCCAGCCCGACGGCAACCCACTCACCTTTCGCCACTTTGCGGCCTGCAATGGCGGCGATAACCGTGGCGAACAACGGCACGGTTGCCACCATGACGGCAGCCGTGCCGGTCTCCACCGTGCGCATGCCAAATGCGAGCATCCCGCTCGACAATCCCACCAGCAACGTTCCGACGGCCGCGGCGTTTCGCACTTCGGCGAAAGTCGGCCAGACCGGGTCCCGGCGCGCAGCAAAGATGAACAAACCAATGCCGGCGAACAGGTTGCGCAACCCGGACAGCATTAACGGCGGGAACGATTCCAGCGACAGATGCACCGCCATGTAGGTCGAACCCCATACGAGATACACCACGCAAAGGGCAAGCGCCACGCGGCCGCTGCGAGTTGCGGGAAGCCGGAACGGGAAATGGTCGGGAAGATTGAACGGGCGACGCGCGGGGATATCGGCCAGGGATTGCGGGCTCGTCACGTCCGCCAGCAGGTCCGGCGATGGCGATGGCGATGGCGCGTCGGCGGCTGCATGCGGAAACGGCAGCACGTCGGCCAAGGGCTGCGACTGCGGCGGCACGAACAGTTGTGATGGCGAATCGGCATCCGGCAATCGCGGCGGCGGCAGCGGTGTAGACATCCGTTACTCCGCGACGAGGATGATTACGACGTCAGCCGGCCAAACGGCCAAGCTTGCAGGCAAGCTGAAAACCGCCGGTTTCGCTTCACCCGAAACCAGGGGAAGCGAAGAACGGCGCGCATGCCGCTCGAGGGTCGCGGCAAAACGGGCAAGGCAGGACAACATGTCGGAAGCAGAAATAGGGGTCGGGCAACACGTGCCGAAGCTCGCTAACGGCTTGAGAAGCCGGCATGAGCCGCCGAGAGTTTGCCGGACCGTTTCGGTGAAAAATATCGAACCGAATCCGGGAAAACACGGTGGTCGCCATTATGCAGTAAGCAATGCACACGCACGCGGGAGTGTTACAGATGGTTGCCAACACGCTACGGCGAGGTGTATTGTTGCGGCTGCTAACGCGGGGGTCCTGCGCTGCACATCGCAATCCGTAACCGGATTGTCCGTGTGTCGCGGGTGAGAAATACCCTTTGAACCTGATCTGGATAATGCCAGCGCAGGGAAGCGTTCGGATTTCGCAGCGCTTGGGGTCTTTAGGGTCTATCTCCTCCTCGCGTTTCCCCGCCAAGTCCGCTCGCCTCCTTCTCTGTTTTTCTTCGGTCTCCCGTCGCTAGCGTTTGACTCAGCCGTTTCTCGTGCGGTCTCGTGCCATTTGGCGCAATTTCGTGCGCGTGGCCTTTTTTCGCCGGCCGGCTGGGAAACATCCGTCCCCACAGCAACCAACTGCATGGGACCGGAAGAAGCGTATGGGACCGGAGCAGGCACTAAGGGCCAACTCCGGCCGACACGCTAACGCCGGTCGACACAGGAGAGCCGCATGAATGCCAATCCGAAATTCCTGTCCGACGACGCTGTCGTCGACGCTGCCGCCATCGCGCCGCTGCCCAATTCACGCAAGATCTACGTGACGGGCTCACGCCCCGACATCCGCGTGCCGATGCGGGAAATCACTCAATCCGATACCAACGAAAGTTTCGGCAGCGAAAAAAATCCGCCGGTCTATGTCTACGATTGCTCCGGCCCGTATTCGGACCCGGAAGCCACGATCGATATCCGCTCGGGTCTGCCGGCCGTACGCCAGGGCTGGATCGAAGAACGCGGCGATACGGAGTCCCTCGGTGGCCTCTCAAGCAGCTTCGGCCGCGAGCGCGCCGCCGATCCGGCAACCGCCGACCTGCGTTTCAAGGGTTTGCATCGCACGCCGCGCCGCGCCTTGCCGGGCAAAAACGTCTCGCAGATGCACTACGCGCGCCAGGGCATCATCACGCCGGAAATGGAATACATCGCGATCCGCGAGAACCAGCGCCGTGCTGAATATCTGGAATCGCTGCGTACGAGCGGCCCGAACGGCGAAAAGCTCGCCACGATGATGGGCCGCCAGCATCCCGGCCAGGCGTTCGGCGCCCAGGCTTTCGGTGCGAACGCGCCCAAGGAAATCACGGCAGAGTTCGTGCGCGAGGAAGTTGCCCGCGGCCGCGCGATCATCCCGGCGAATATCAACCACCCCGAAAGCGAGCCGATGATCATCGGCCGTAACTTTCTGGTGAAGATCAACGCCAACATCGGTAATTCGGCGGTGACCTCCTCCATCGGCGAGGAAGTCGACAAGATGACCTGGGCCATCCGCTGGGGCGGCGACACCGTCATGGATCTCTCGACTGGCAAGCATATTCACGAAACGCGCGAGTGGATCATCCGCAATAGCCCGGTGCCGATTGGCACGGTGCCGATTTATCAGGCGCTCGAAAAGGTCAACGGCAAGGCCGAAGACCTGACCTGGGAAATTTTCCGCGACACGCTGATCGAGCAGGCGGAACAAGGCGTCGATTACTTCACGATCCACGCCGGCGTGTTGTTGCGCTACGTGCCGATGACCGCGAACCGCATGACGGGTATTGTGTCGCGCGGCGGTTCGATCATGGCGAAATGGTGTCTGGCTCATCACAAGGAAAGCTTCCTGTACGAGCACTTCGAAGACATCTGCGAAATCATGAAGGCCTACGACGTGAGCTTTTCGCTTGGCGACGGCTTGCGTCCCGGCTCGATCTACGACGCCAACGACGAAGCCCAGCTCGGCGAACTGAAGACGCTCGGCGAGCTGACGCAGATCGCATGGAAACACGACGTGCAGGTGATGATCGAAGTTCCGGGCCATGTGCCGATGCAGCTCATCAAGGAGAACATGGACCTGCAACTCGACTGGTGCGACGAAGCGCCGTTCTACACGCTTGGGCCGCTCACCACGGATATCGCACCGGGTTACGACCACATCACATCGGGGATCGGCGCAGCGATGATCGGCTGGTTCGGCACGGCCATGCTCTGCTACGTCACGCCGAAGGAACACCTGGGGCTGCCGAACAAGGACGACGTGAAGACCGGCATCATCACGTACAAGCTCGCGGCTCACGCGGCCGATCTGGCAAAGGGTCATCCGGGTGCTCAGGTGCGGGACAACGCGTTGTCAAAGGCGCGCTTCGAATTCCGCTGGGATGATCAGTTCAACCTCGGACTGGACCCGGACAAGGCGCGCGAATTCCACGACGAAACCCTGCCGAAGGATTCAGCCAAAGTCGCGCATTTCTGCTCGATGTGCGGCCCGCACTTCTGTTCGATGAAAATCACCCAGGACGTCCGTGAATATGCGGCGAAACAAGGAGTATCGGATATCGAGGCGCTTAAGCAAGGCATGGAAACGAAGGCGATCGAGTTCGTGAAGAAGGGCTCTGAGATTTACCAGCGCACTTAAGGACGAGCAGGCAACGAGCAAGCCGGGCACCCGCAAAGGCGCGAGGATCCGGTGACGAATAAAAGCGGCTTGTCGCATGTCATGTGCGACAGGCCGCTTTTTCGTTTGAAGGGTTTAGAAGATCTGGAGGCCGCGCAATCCCGCATTTGTCTGCTGAATGCGATGGTCGGGCACCGTTTCTGCTTCTATGTTGAAAGAATCGGCAGGAACTGTCTTTTCGTCGCCGGGTTGGGCGTGGACAGTCAGGCTCATCTGCTCAGCGCAAACCATGTGCGGCATGTGGGTATGTGCAATCCGGAGCCTCGCCGGTTTGACAGCAACCCGTTACGCCTTCGTGATTCATCGTTTTTGGAGAGTTGAAATGGACAAGATCAAACAGATTGGCGCTGCTGCTCTCATCGCCGCACTTCTCGGCGGCCTGTCTGCATGCGATCAAATGAGCACCCGTCAACGCGATACCGCCATTGGCGCGGGCGTCGGTGGCGTGGCGGGTGCGGCAATCGGCGGCAACGCGCTGTCGACGGTGGGTGGCGCAGCCGCAGGCGGCCTGATCGGGAATCAGGTCGGCAAGTAAGTTGGCAGGTAAGTTGATACGTCAGTGTATCGGATGATTTTTTGTCCGAACCGTTTTGCCCGGTCGCCGCGCTAAAACACCGCGGTGATCGGGCAGCGACGAATCTCAATGCTTAGGTGCGCCCACAATCCCGTTCAGTGAAACCGATCGAAACATTGGGTAACGCCCCCGTACTTTCCCGCATTTCGGCGATGCGCTAGGCTCCTGGCATCCCGTTCATTCGAACGGTCGCGTTTCGACGCAATGAGGAGTCGCACCATGAGCCCAAAGCTCGCACTATCCGCCCTCGTGGGCGCTTTGAGCTTGAGTGCTTGTTATGTCGTGCCGTACGGCTCGTATGGTTATTACCCGGCGTATCCAGCCTACCCGGGCGCCCCGGTAGTCAGCACAGCACAAACGCAGCAAGAAATTCCTGTCGAGCCAACAGGAGTGCCTGACACCGGCTATGTGCAGCAGAATTATCAAGGCGCCGATAACACCTCGACGTCCGCGTATGCGTCAACGACGCAGCAATACGCCGCGGCCCCGCCTGTCGTCTATGCGCCGTATCCCGCTTATTACCCGAGCTATCCGGTCTACGCACCTTACCCGGCCTATTACGGTGGCTATGGTTATCCCGCGTACGGGTACGGCTCTTCGCTGTCGGTCGGCTTCGGCTGGTACGGTGGCGGTGGGCGCGGGCATTATTATCGGCACTGAAGGCATCGCTGAATGCTCGCCTCCGCGTTTCCCCTTGGGCGAGCCTTACCCGTTCGATGTAACCCTTTCACATAAACCGCGCTGCAACTGCGCGGTTTATGTTTTGCGCGCTTGTTGTTCGCAGCGTCCGATCGCGCCGGGCTAGCGCGGCACGGTCGGCTCTATAGCAGTCGACGTGATATGGCACGATTTTCGCTGATATACCTGTTCGCAGCGCCACTCCGGACGCTGCCGCTGCAGGAATTCTCATCATGCTGGTCTTCGCGCTGGTCCTACTCTGGCTTGCCGCCTGTCTTGGTGTAATTTCCGTCTGGGTATTGCGCTCGGTTTCGCACGACTCACCCGAGACCGACCCGCCAGAAATACACGAATCCTTAACCCGCTGAAGCTTATGACCACCCCCAAGGGTATGGTTAATCCTTCCTTGACGTGCGCCATCCTCGCCCTATCCTTAGTCCAGACGCATTAGGCAAGCGCTTAGTTACCGCCATGCGTCGGGCGGCGGCGCGCTTTTTGCAAGGCGAACGAAGCTCACGGGGCTGTCAGCACCGGTCGCCATGACCGGGGAACGCCACGCGTTCAGCAACATAACCATCAAAATAAGACCAGGAGACGATATGTTTCATCAGATTCTGACGCCTGTCGGCGGCTCGCTCGGCTTGTCCTTTCTCGTCGCGGTGCTGCCTATCGCAGTCGTGCTGATCCTGCTTGGTTGGGCGCGCCGGCCTGCCTGGCAAGCGTCGCTCGCCGGATTGATCGTTGGCATAGTCATCGCCATCGCCGTGTGGCATTTCCCCGTGGGTCTCGCGATTGATTCGGTCGCGGCGGGCGCCGTGTTCGCCGTCTGGCCAGTCATGTGGATCGTCTTCACCGCGATCCTGCTCTACAACATCGCGCAACGCTCCGGCCGCTTCGAAGCGTTCCGGATATGGATGATCGACAACCTCCCGAACGACCGGCGCATCGTGCTGGTGGTGATCGGCTTCTCCTTCGGCGCGCTGCTGGAAGGCATCTCCGGATTTGGCACACCGATCGCCATCACGAGTTCGCTGCTGATCCTGCTCGGCTTTCCGACGCTCGAAGCGCTCACCTTCACGCTGATCTTCAACACTGCACCGGTCGCGTTCGGCGCGCTCGGCGTGCCGATCACCGTGCTCGGCGCCGTGACCCATCTCTCCCCCGACCTGCTAGCCAAGATGGTCGGCCGCCAGTTACCGTTCTTCGCGTTGTTGCTGCCGTTTTATGTGATCGGCGTGTATGCGGGCTTTCGCAACATGCTCAAGATCTGGCCGGTGCTGCTGGTGGCCGGCGGGACGTTCGCGCTCACGCAATTCGTCACGTCGAACTACATCAGCTACTCGCTGACCGACGTGCTGGCGTCGATGGTGTCGCTGATCCTCACGATTGCGTTCCTGCGCGTGTGGAAACCTGCCCACGATGAGCGTTTCGCCGTCAACGTGGATCGGGCAGCGCAGGTCCGCGGCAAGCTTTCCGGGGGCCACGGCTGGGTGCCATGGATCGTGGTATCGGTGGTCGTGATCGTGTGGACGATCGCAAAGATCTTCCTGATCGGCGATGTCAAGGTGCCGTGGCCGGGCCTCCACAACGCCGTCTTCATCACGCTTTATAACCAGCCTTACGGCGCGATCTGGGACTTCCAGCCGCTCGCCACCGGCACTGCGATCCTGCTGGCATCGATCATCACCGCCTTGATCGTGCGGCTGCCCGCGAGCGAATTCGGTGCGTCAATCGTGGATACGTGGGTCCAGACGCGCATCGCCATTTTGACGGTTGCGACCATTGTCGGACTGGCGTACCTGATGAACTACTCGGGAATGAACTACACGCTGGGACTGGGCGTGGCGTCGGTGGGGGCGTTCTTCCCGCTGGTGTCGGCATTCCTCGGCTGGGTGGCGGTGTTCCTGTCCGGCAGCGATACCTCCGGCAATGCGCTGTTCGGCAATCTGCAAGTGGTCGCGGCACGGCAGCTCAATCTCAATCCAATCCTGATGGCCGCGACGAATTCATCCGGCGGCGTGATGGGGAAGATGATCTCGCCGCAAAACATCTCTACCGGTGTAGCCACCACCGAACTGAAAGGCAAGGAAGGCGTGGTTTTCGCGAAGACCTTCAAGCACTCCATTCTGTTGACTGTGCTGCTCGGCGTGCTGGTCTGGCTGCAGCAGAATGTGCTGACGTGGATGATTCCGCATTGAAGGGAAAACGGGCGAACTGCTCGTTGTTTGCAGGGTTGTGCTGAACGTTGGTGTTCCCGTCATCCGTGGATGCGGGTGGCGGGGCACGGTTTTCGTGCGCCGGCGCAGATGCGTTGGGCTTTTGTCGCGCGCGAATGCCGGTGGAAGGAACCGCCGTTCAACCTGCGGCGCATACGCGCTACGAGTCGGTATGGGTCTGGCCGCCCGGATCGGGACTTACGCCGGCGAAGGGCAGCCTCAATCGTTCACCGCTAGCCGAAGCGGATCGCCGTATGCGACAGGCTAACTGCGCCTCACTCCCCCACTACGCGTCCCCGCGTTGCCTTCACCGCGCCTCGCCGCACTTTCCCATCGACCCTTCGTAATTGCGACGCCCGAGTGGGTTTCGTCGCCACGCGCGTACGGCGTGTCACGCTGACGCGCTGGATCATCTCGTCGAGCCGCGCAAGCGCCGCCGCGCGATTCATGTCCTGCGTGCGGTGTTCCTGCGACTTGATGATGATCACCCCGTCTCGCGTGATGCGACTGTCGCGTAATGCGAGCAGGCGCATCTTGATCGTTTCCGGAAGCGACGACGCCTGGATGTCAAAACGCAGGTGAATCGCGCTCGACACCTTGTTGACATTCTGCCCGCCCGCCCCCTGCGCGCGCACGGCGCTCAGCTCGACCTCGTTCGGCTGGATCACATACCCGATCGTATGATTCACAATGCCGCCTCCGCAATGCGCGCGGCCAGACCCGAGTCACGCCGCGTAGGTGTACGGACGGCCTGCGCGAAGACGTCCGTCGAGCCGATCACATCGATGCGGCTACGTGCCCGCGTGATCGCCGTATAAACCAGTTCCCTCGACAATATGCGTCCAAACGCGCTCGGCAATACCAACGCGGCGTGATCGAATTCCGAGCCCTGCGATTTGTGGACCGTCAGCGCAAATGCCGTGTCGTGCGGCGGCAACGCAGCGGGAGAGAGCATCCGCAGCGTTCCGTCGGCCATCCGGAAGCAGACCTGCATGGCGCCGCTGGCCGCCGGCAGCGCGATACCGATATCGCCATTGAACACGCCCAGCGCGTAGTCATTGCGCGTCACGATCACCGGCCGCCCCGCGAACCATTGAGCGCCCGCACTCAGGGTGACCGATGCAGCCGCCCGGACCCACGCCGATACACGCGCGTTGATTTCATCGACGCCACGCGGCCCATGACGCGTCGCGGCGAGAATACGAAAGCGGTTGAGCGCATCGAAAAGCGGTGCTGCCCCGGTTCCCCCTTCGAGCGTTTCGGCGAGCGTTCGCGCGTACGGTTCGAAACCGGCGTTCAGGTGCGCCAGCGTGCGCTCTGAGAGATGAGATCCTGCGTCGTCGATAAGCAAAGCTGCTTTCGTCGGGCTGCCTTGGTTGTCTTGTGTGCCGAGAGTCAAGGCGCCCAGCGCGTTGTCGACAGAACCGCGACGGATGGCAACTGACAATCTGCCTATATCCGAATCCAGGCCGAACCGATAATTGCGCTGCAACCACACGACGCAATCGGTCAACGGACTTATCGCGGTTTGATCGAGTGCAACGGGCGCTACCGGATGCCAGTCGACTTCGGGCAAGCCCGCGAACACCTCGTAAGCCTCGTTGCCGGCGTCCGGGATCAGATAACCGGGTTCGTCGATCCACATGGGCTCGATTTCAGGCTGCGCGGCCTGACCATCCGCGTCAGCTTCGCGGTCGCCCGGTAACGCGGCGATGAACTGATCTGGCGGCATCGACAGCGCTGCAGCAATTCGCGCCGCACCTGAATCGCTGAAAACCGGTCTCGCGCTCAGTTCAGCGAACACAGCGCCTGCTTCCACCGCGGCAAGTTGATCCTTGTCGCCAAGCATTACGAGCCGCGCGCCGGGCGCGACCGCTTCGAGGAGATGCGCGGCCAGCGCGACGTCAATCATGGACGCCTCGTCGATCACGATCACATCGAACGGCAGCGGATTGTCGCGATGATGCCGGAAGCGCCCGTTCGCCTGCGTGCCAAGCAGACGCTGCAGCGTAAACGACGTGCGTGGCAAACGCTCAGCCAGCTCCGGCGGCAACACACTGGCGCGTTCGACCAGTGCCTCCTGCATACGCTGCGCCGCCTTGCCCGTGGGCGCCGCAAGCGCGATGCGCAAAGCCGGGTTTTCGTCGAGCAGACAAGCGAGCACGCCGACAACCGTCGTTGTCTTGCCCGTTCCCGGACCACCGCTCACGATCGTGAGACGCCCTGACAATGCGACGAGCGCGGCCACGCGTTGCCAGTCGATGTTGTCATCGTCGTTCTCTGACGGCGCGAAATAGCGCCCTACACGCGCTTTCAATTCAGCCGGATCGGGCGCATCAGCAGACACCTGGGCACGCTCGACCAGCGCACGCGCGAGCCGTCGTTCGTAGTCGAAATAGCGGGCAAGATAAATACGCCGGCTCGAATCTATAACGAGAGGAAGCAGGTCTTCGGCGGCTTCATGGCCATCGCAGACCACGCCGCTTGCAAGCAACGCGGCATGTACCGTAGACGTAGTTTCGCCATACCGTTGCGCGAGTGCATCGAGCGCGATACATACGTGCCCTTGGGTCGTCGCGCGGCTTACTGCAAACGCCGCGCGCTGAGCCCAGCGTACGTTGTCGGCGTTTCCCTGGAGGCGCTTCGATAACCCGCCTATCCGGCGCGCGAATCCGTCGGCGAGCGCAATGTTCTCGTCAGAGACAAGAGTCAGGTCGGGCGCGTTCATGCGGCAACTCCTTGCATCAGTCGATCGATCGCCTCGATCAGTTCCAGCGATGGCTTGCCGACATGCACGCCCGCTGGCCTGTCACCATCGCGCCAATCGGGTCGTACGCCGCGCACGAACAAATACAAATAACCGCCGATGTGCCGCTCAAACGCGTAGTCACGCAGCCGCAAGCGCAAATAACGATGCAGCGCGACCGTGTAAAAGAGCGCCTGCAAATGATAGGCATGCGAGGCCATTGCGGCGTGGAGAGCTACCTCGTTGTAGTCGGCGGGTGTCAGCCCAAGATGATTCGACTTCCAGTCGACGATCCAGAAACGCCCTTCATGTTCGACAATCAAGTCGATGAATCCCTTGACGAAGCCACGCAAGGTTCCGGCTTCCAGCGCGACGTCGGGGAAGCCATGCGCGACGAGCACACGCCGCAACGCCGTAAAATCCAGCGATTCTGCCGGGAACAGGAACTCGAGTTCATTCATGCGCCGCTTGACCGGAATGGTATCGAGGCGCATGCCAGGCACGAGTTCGGTTGCAACTGTATCGGCGAGCAGACGCGCCATCATCGCGGGCAGGTCGGCGGCCAGCACGTCGAATGTTGAAACTGGAATGGGATGCTCATGTAACGCGCGCTCGATCGCTTCGGGCCACTTCGCGGAGTCAGTGAAATCGGCGAGTTCGTACATACGATGCAGGCATTCACCCGCCGACGGGCCGCGCGGGAATAAGAGAATATCGTCCGCGCCGGGTTGGATTGGAGACAACGGCGTTTCGATTGCCGTCACCGGCGTAAGCGCCGCGATTGCATCGATACGCTCGTCGTGGTCAGGACGTTCATCGGCAGGCTGGGCCTGATTCGATTCCTCACGCGCGCCAGCCGCAATCATGGAGCTGAAGCTGGCAGTCCGCCAACTGTCGCGCAACACGCGACGACTGGTTCGCGGCTGCGGTGTGAACCCCGCGTCGCGGTTCACCACGAGCGGCTCACGCACGTCGATCACGGGCAAGGGCTCGACGGAGATGGAGCCCGTCGCAAGCGCTTGCCAACTTCCGATCACGTCGTCTTCTTCGGGCGGCTCAGCGAGCCAATCGCCGAACGCATGGCCAGCGCCCGCGACCAGCCAGTTCAGCACGCTGCGCCGCGATTCCTTCGCCGACTTCCCGATCAGATACACGCCTCCGACCAGATAACACTTGTACACAGCGCGCGTGAGCGCCACATACACGAGCCGCGCGCGTTCGGCCGCCTGTTCGCGCGTGGCGAGTGCGGACGCGCGCTCACCCTCTTCGTCGGTGTAGCCGTAATGCAATATGGCCGTGCCGTCGTCGTGATATTCACGGGCATCGGGCAGACCCGTGGAGGGCGGGTCACGCAACGCGCCATCGTTCAGGAATGGACAGAACACGACCGCGTATTCCAGACCCTTCGATTTGTGCACCGTGACGATCTGCACGAGATTGCGATCGGACTCAAGGCGCAACTGCGCGTCTTCTCCGCCGCCCTGCTCCGCGCGCTGCGCGGCCAGCCAGCGCAGCGTGGGCGCAATGCCAGGTTGAACGGCACCACGCGCCTGGATCAACTCGGCCAGATGATCGACATTGGTCAGGCGGCGCTCGCCGTCCGGCCCGGCAACCAGCCGTTGCGCGAGCAGCAGCTCACGCGCGAGCGTGCGCCACATCACCGCAAAACCACGTTCGTGCCACAGCATCCTGTAGCGCGAGAAACGTTCGACCCAGCTCATGGCATCGATTGCGGCGGAGCCTTCGACGGCCTCGCTATGCTCCATGTTCCACAACGCGGCGGCATCAAGCCCGAGCCAGTCAGTTGCGAGCGCTGCGCGCAAGCGACGCAAGTCGCCGGGGGTATCGATGGCGGCCAGCAATCGCTCGATCTGCTCCGCGTCGAACGTACCGAATACCGATGCCTGCGCCAGTTCCACACTGCCCACGCCCCAGCTTGCGAGGATCCGTTTCACGAGACTGCCCTGCCGATGTGTCTGCACAAGCACAGCAATCTGGCCGGGAGACAGGGGCTTGTCGCCTATCGTCACTTCGCCGTTTTGAGCCCCGCGCAGCAACCGCACGATCTCGGCCGCACAGGCCTCCGCCGCCTGGCGGTTGGCGTTCGTTTTCGACAGCGCGGAATCGCCTTGAGGCAACATCCACACGCAGAAATCGGCGGTATCGGAATACGCGGCCGACGCTGTGTTGTCGTTAAAAGGCTTGCGCTCGCGCGTGCCTGCGCGCACCGGCTGATACGTCAATCCGTCGAGGATGAACGCCGCCGGGTTCGCACCGAAAATGCGGTTGCAGGCATCGATGATCGGCTCAGTCGAGCGCTGGTTCACCGCAAGCGTATATCTCGCCGATGCCTGCTTGCGCGCCGTCAAATACGTGTGCAGGTCGGCGGCGCGAAAGCTGTAGATGGCCTGCTTCGGATCGCCGACCAGAAACAACGGCCCTTGCGGCGCGAAGATGCTGTTGAAGATGGCAAACTGCAGCGGGTCCGTGTCCTGGAACTCATCAATCAACGCAGCCGGATAACGTGCCCGAAGTGCATCGGCAAGCCACGGATTGGCATCCAGCGCCTGATACAGGTTCGACAGCAAGTCGTCGAACGACACCACGCGCCTCGTCCGCTTGCGCACCGCCAGCTCCAGCGGCGCGTAGTCGAGCCACTCGCGCACGATGCCAAGCCATGCCGCGCGCTGCGCCGCTTCCGCGGCAGCAGCGGCGGCAGCAAGCGTCTCGGCGTGATCGAAGAACGGATGCAGCGGTGGCTCGTTCTTCACCTTCGTGCCTTTCTTCAACGCGCTCGCCGTGAGCTTCAGCGCTTCTTTCGGCGGTGCGGCGTGACAATCGTTGTCGGCGAAATAGTCGGACCATGCAGCAATTGCCGCGTCGATCAGCGTGCGTTTGTGCGTGGTCTTGCTGAGCTTCGCTTCGGCGTCGATCAGCAACTGCGCAATGGTGTCGCGTTCGGCATGCCACACCGCGCACGCAGTATTGAACAACGCTTGTGCGTCCTCGCGGTGGGCGAGCTCTGACTCACCCCAGCGCAAAGTGGCAAGCGGTTTTTTCAGCCGGCGCGAAAGCTGTGCGTCGAGCGATGCCGGTCCCGCGCCCTTGCTCACGAGCCAGGCCGCGAACGATGTATCCCGCGCTGCCGCCGGCTCGACCCGCTCACGCCAGAAATCCGCTGCAATCTCAAAGCGCAACGCGCTGTCGTCAGCTTCCAGCTCGAACGCAAACGGCATGGTTGCAGCGAATGGCGCCTCTTGCAATGCACGCTGGCAGAATGCGTGGATCGTGTGGATGGCAGCCTGATCGAAGGTATGCAGGGCAATCTTGATGCGCTTGAGCGCTTCATCAGGATCAACGCGTTCGAGCGTAGTCTCGAACAGGCGCTCAAGGAACGCGTCGCCCGAAGTGTCACCAGTTTCCATTGCGTGCGCGATCTGGACGAGCCGCGAGCGGATGCGCTCATGCAGTTCGGCCGTGGCCGCTTTTGTGAACGTGACCACCAGGATCGCGTCCGCGGCGAGCTTCTTTTCAAGCAGAAGGCGAACGTACAGCGCGCAGATGTTCCACGTCTTGCCCGTTCCCGCTGACGCCTCGATCTGGTTCACGCCGTCGAGCGAACATTCGAAGACGTCGAGTTCGTCGGCCGTGTCGACCGTTAGTGTGGGCGATTCGGTGTGCATCATGCCTCGCTCCGCATGTGCTGGATCAACGGTTCGAAGACGATCCTCGCTAACGTGGCAAAGGTTTCATCGAGTCTCAGTTCAGCACCGCGAAACGCAATGCGTAACGCGGGATCGTCGGATTCGCCTCGCGTCCGGTCCGATATCCACACACCCTGCGCCTTGGACTCACTCTCCTTGACCCATGTCCAGGCGCTCTTCGGAAAAAACCGCAGCGGCAAGCGCCGCCCGGCGCGATACAGCGCGGCAAGGGTTGCCAAGTGCGCGTGAGGATCGTCTACAGGGGTCAGTTCGAAACCGCTCGATTGCGCACCGCGACCGGACCACACCGTACGTCGCGGGCCATCAGGCAACGCGACGCAATAGGCCAGATGTGCAAGCCATGCGGAGAGGTAATCGCGGGCGCGCGGCACGTCGTATCGGTAAATGATCTGGCCTTCATCGGTAAGCAAATTCAACGTGCCGTGAAACTGCAGCGGCTGCAAAGCGTTGGCTTGCAACGTAGCGTCGTGACGGCCGAACAACTCGGCGTCCGGCCAATGCGGCTTGATATCCAGCGTGAACGGCAAGCGCGCCGCGCCTTCTCCTGTCGCGACCCGCACCCGGTTGGCAAGCGAATGCAACGCGCCAATTTCCCGCGATTGCCACACACCGCCCGTCGCGCCGCCTGGCATTTCGGGACTCGCACGCGCGACCCGCCTCGCACGATCGAGCCCGCGCGCTTCATTGTCAGCGGTGAGCGCAAGCAGCGCGGGTAGTACGCGATCGGCCAGCGCCGCACGGCCCGGATATTCGAGCTCGAACGGTTCCGTATCGCCGAGTTCGGTCTCAGCGTCGAAGAGTGAGATGCCGAGCCGATCACGCAAGATGGCGCGCGCCGGATGACGCCAGAAACGCTCGAAGTCATCGAATGCAACGGGTTCCACCTCTTCTGCCGGCAACGGTTCACTGAAGAATTTCATTGCCGGTTCAATCTTGCCAAGCGCGAGCGCCTGCGCCAGTTCCGCGCGCTCCGGCTCGTAGGTGAACAACGGCGCGCTGAAGTACTCAGGCGCAAACGGCTGCAACGGATGCTCGAACACGAAGCGGCTGCGCGCGCTCGCAAGCTTGTTCGGCGATGCACCCTCGCCCGCCACCGTTTCCTCCAGATAGTCGAGCAATTCGTCGATCAGCGC
>NZ_JAQGMM010000185.1 GCF_028292365.1 Caballeronia sp. | reverse complement strand
TCTGGATTCCTTTCAAACGTTCGGTGGTAGGGCGCGCGGCGTACGCGACCGGCTCGTCTGAACCCGCAGCGTTCCTGTCCGGCATGCCGATCCGCCGCGCGAAGTTCGCGAGCTATACGCTGGCCGGCCTGCTTGCCGCGATTGGCGGCCTCTTTTTAACGTTCTTCACGGACACCGGCGAGGCGAGCCTCGGCAGCGCCAACTCGTATACGCTGTTTTCGATTGCCGCCGTGGTCATCGGCGGCGTGTCGCTGCTCGGCGGCAAGGGCAGCGCGATCGGCGCGATTTTCGGCGCATTCGCGTTCCGTTCTATCGGCGATCTGCTGTTCGTGTTCAACGTCGACGCACTGTGGCAGCCGCTGTTCCAGGGCGTGATTCTTCTGCTCGCTGTCGCGATCGGCGCGTGCGGGCTGTTCAGGGTCCGCAACCGTCTGGAGTGGTTCCAATGAGCGACGTTTCCGGAGCCGGCTGGACTTCGTTCGTGTCGCGGCTCAAGCGCAAAATCGACCCGCCGATCGTTATCGCGTTCGCGTGCATCGTCGCGCTCCTGCTCGTCGGCGGGATGTTTTCGCGGAACTTCATGTCGCCGGAATACATCCTCCTGCAGCTGAAGGTCGGCGCGTTCCTTGGCATCATCGCGACCGGCCTGATGATGGTGATCCTGCTCGGACACATCGACCTGTCGCTGCCGTGGACAATCACGGTCGGCGCGATGATGGCGTGCGCCGCCGCGGGGCACGGCGAACTCGGGCACATCCTCGCGATTCCGGTCGGGATCGGTTGCGGCGTGCTGATTGGCATCGTCAACGGTATCCTTGTCGCGCTCCTGCGCATTCCTTCGATGATCGCGACGCTCGCAACCAACGCGGTCGCGCAGGGCATCATGATCGTCTACACGGGAGGATCGTCGCCGCAGGACTCGGCGCCACACGTGATGCGATGGCTCGCTTCGGGCTGGCTCGTACCGGGCGTGCCGAATGCCGTCGCGCTGTGGGTGCTGATCGGCGGCGCCACGATGTTCTTGCTGGCGCGCACGACCTTCGGCCGCATGCTGTACGCGATCGGCAACACCGAACGCGCGGCATATCTTTCCGGCATCAATACGCGGCTCGTGACCGTGGCCGCGTTCGCCGTGTGCAGCGCGTTCGCGGCGCTCGGCGGCGTGCTGCTTGCGGGTTATGCGTCGAAAGCGGCGCAGTCGATGGGCGATGCTTACCTGTTGCCGGCGATCGCTGCGGTCGTGCTCGGCGGCACGTCGATTCTGGGCGGCCGGGGTTCGTACCTCGGCACGGTGGCGGGAGCGATCCTCATCACGCTGCTGCAGTCGATCCTCTCGGTCGCGCAGATGCCGGAGGCGGGGCGCCAGATTATCTACGGCGTGGTGATCGCGGCGATGCTGCTGCTGTATGGGCGCGGCAAGCGGGAGGCGTAGGAAGCAGCGGCAGTCCCTTTCCGCCAAAGCGCACGTGCAAGGTCGCGTTGGTCAATCCGATCGTCTGTTCCTGAAAGCCGTCGAACATCGCTCCTCCCATTCCGACATTCCCACATCTTGGATTTTATTGGCGAGCGCGTCAGAAGGTCCGCGGTTGGCCGGCTGCGGCCGACCGAATGTTCCTCCCGCTCGCAGAGGGAGTTTCAGAGGGAGGACGAACGCAAAGCCTCGGTACGCCGTTTGCTGAGTGGTCACCAATGACCCTTTAAAGAGGTGCGATATGAAGGCAACCATCGTGTCCCACTCCCCCGTCCCAGATGGGGAATCCGAGCAGATTTATCGATTCGGCTTTGTCCTCGAAGCTGAGAATGATGCGCCTCCTTATACGGAATCAGTTTCCCTGCGAACTGCCCGTGTATTGGTCGCTCATTTAGAGGACGGAAACGCGTTCGTGGAAATGTTGAGAGTCATGGTTCAAACCAGTGCCCTCGACTACGACTCACTTATCGGCCGCAGATTCGATGATGAGTTCCCCTCATCGAAAGTTGCACCGTCTGTCCATTCCAGCTAGCAAATCAGCGTCATCGAGCAACATCGCTCGGTCCCAGATCCGCCGAAACCCTGTAAGGCACACTCCGTCTCACCCCCGTAGCGATCGCGGGGCCGTTCAACCGAACTGATGCCTTATATGTCCATCGACCTCAATCCGTCCGACGCGCCCGATACGGAAGTCCAATCCTGGCTGCAAAAGCTCGGGCCCGGCCTGATTACGGGCGCCGCGGACGACGACCCCAGCGGTATCGCTACCTACTCGCAGGCGGGCGCACAGTTCGGTTTCAACATGCTGTGGACCATCGTCATTACGTACCCGTTGATGGTGGCCATCCAGGTGATCAGCGCAAGACTGGGGCGAGTCAGCGGGCATGGACTCGCTACCAACATCCGACGTTACTATCCGGCCTGGCTGCTCTACGGCTCGGTCGTCTTGCTTCTTGTCGCCAACACCATCAACATCGCAGCCGATCTGACCGCGATGGGGGCGGCGGTGAACCTGGTAGTGGGTGGTCCGACGCGCCTCTATACCGTCGGGCTCGGGCTGATATCCGTTTTGTTGCAAGTGTTTGTCCCCTACCGCAGCTATGTCCATGTGTTGAAGTGGCTTACTCTCGTGCTCTTTGCGTACGTGGCGACCGTGTTTGTCGTGCAGGTTCCATGGCAGACGGTAGTCACCCGGATGATTTTTCCTCACTGGTCCTGGAAGAGCGAATACGTTACAACGGTGGTCGCGGTCCTCGGGACGACCATTAGTCCCTATCTGTTTTTCTGGCAGGCGTCTCAAGAGGTCGAAGAGATGCGCGCCGAGACCGGTCAGAAGGCTTTGAAGAACGCGCCGGCTCAGGGACCGTCAAGCCTCAAACGCATTCGGATGGACACGTGGATTGGAATGGGGTTCTCAAACCTGGTCGCTTTCTTCATTATTTTGACCACGGCGGCCACGCTAAACGCTCATGGTGTTACGCACATCCAGACATCCTCCCAGGCCGCACTCGCGCTCAAGCCTATCGCAGGCGAATTCGCATTTCTGCTCTTTAGCGTGGGAATCATCGGCACGGGGTTGCTTGCTCTGCCCGTACTGGCAGGGTCGGCCGCGTACGCGATGGCCGGAACGTTCAGATGGCGTAACAGCCTCGCGCTGAAGCCGCAGCTTGCGAGGCGGTTCTACGGCATCATCGTGTTATCAACGATCGTGGGCGTCGTGATTGGCTTTACTCCGATCGATCCGATCAAGGCGCTCTACTGGAGCGCGGTGATCAACGGGGTTGTCTCCGTGCCAATCATGGGACTGATCATGTTTATGGCCGTCAATCCAAAGATCATGGGAAAGTTCGTCATCTCGATGCGGCTACGTGTGGTGGGTTGGTTGGCCACAACTGCCATGGGTATTGCGGCCATCGCCATGTTTTGGTTTATGTTCTCGTAGTTCGCTGCGCCTCACCCCAAGTTCGGCGATGAACACGCGGCGCATTTGCGCAGCCAGCACGGACACGGAGTGGAGTGAGACGCAGCGGCAGCCCGGGAAGCGGGCGGCCGGCAGGGTCGAAAACAGATACTGTCATCAGCGAGTTCGGACAACGATCAAGGCGATACGTCGGCTAGGCGCCGCGATGGCAACTACGTACCGGCACGCGCCCTCTCGTTCGTTCCAGTACGGCGCCCGCATTCTCAGATCTTCGCCGTTTCATAGGTCGCCGGATGGAAGATTTCTTCGACGGACAAAAGCCGCTTGGAAAGGCCCTGGGAATGATGATGGCGCAGGAACGTCTCGAGCGTATTGCGGTTTGCCGGCACCCCGTAGGGCCAGTGGTCGTTGCCGAGCAGATCGCGTGCAGCCTTCAGTTGCTCTTCGACAAACGGCAGCGTGACTTTCGTGGCCGACGTATCGGAGAGTTTGTCGAGTGCTATCTGCTTCGACCGTTCGAATGCCTTGAGCACGGCAGCGGGCAGCCACGGATGGGCTTCAGCCAGCGTTTTGCGGATTCCCACCACGTGCATGATCGGAAACACCTTGGTGCGACGATAATAGTCTTTCGCGGCCTCTGTCGGATCGGGAAACAACCAGCCGACATTCGGGTTCGTGGCGGCACATGACGGCGGGCGCGGCGCCATGAACGCGTCGATATCTCCGCGATCGAGCATCGCTGAAATCGTGTCGTTGTCGGGCGCTGCTTCAAGGCGCACGTCCCGCGGCAACTGCAGCTTGATCTTCTCAGGACGACCCGGCTCATCGATACCCCCGCGCACCCACGTGATGTCCTCCGGCCTGACACCGAAATCGTCTTCGAGGATCGCGCGGGCCCATACATTCGCGGTCAACTGGTATTCCGGCAGGCCGATGCGCTTGCCCTTAAGATCTTCCGGACGTTTGATGCGATCGGTGCGCACGTAGAGCGACGTGTGCCGGAACGCACGCGACAAAAACACCGGCACGGCAATATACGGACACGTGCCTTCCGAGAACTTCACGGTATAGCTCGAGAACGACAGCTCACTGATATCGAATTCTTCGTTGCGGAACGCACGAAAAAACATTTCTTCAGGCGAGAGCGTCATGAAGACCGGATCGACGCCATCCATCTGCACCTGCCCAGAAATCAACGGCCGCGTGCGGTCATAGTCGCCGGTGGCGATCGAAAGATTAAGTTTTCCGTTCATGTTTGATTGCCTTAAACGTTTAAAAAGCGCGTTTAAAAAGCGCGCCGGCACGGCATCGATCGCCGCGCCGCAAGTTGAGATTTCTATTCGGCTCAGTTCACTGCAAGACTGCGACGAGCCTTCCGACGCAGGAATTCGAAGTTGACAGTGAATTGTTCGGGGCGGGTCACGGTATCGTGCAGGCGCTCGATGTCTTCGTCGGAGAAACCCTCGCCGGCGCCCCCGGCCGCCTGCGTCAAGAGCTGGATCTGACAGGCGCTTTCGAGCAGCAACGCCAGCACGACCGCCTCTTCAATCGAACGTCCCGTCACTGCGACACCGTGATTGCGCATTAGCACAGCCTTGCAAGTGCCAAGGGCGCGCGCGACGCCCGAGCCCATTTCCTGGGTGCGGATCAGATTCATGGTGTCGGTGTAATACGGCACGCCATCGGCGAAATGACAGCTAGGTTGACTGATCATCTTGAGCGGCTGTTCGGTGGCGGACAGTGCGACAGCGTGCGTGGGATGCGAATGGATTACGCTCGTTATATCCGGGCGCGCCCTGAAGATTTCCGAGTGAATGAAAACCTCGCTATGCCGACGTCCGGCGCCGCCCACCTTCTCGCCGTCGAGATTGCACACTACGATGTTTTCAAGGGTTATCTCGTCGAAGCCGTAGCTATGCGGTTTCATGAAAAAGTGGTCCGGATCGCCCGGTACCCGCACCGACACGTGGCCGCGCGTGAGATCACCCTGGCCTTGCGCTTCGAGAATGCGACCGGCATCGATCAGTTTCTGTTTGGCTTCGTCTGCGTTCATGGTGTGCTCCAGCGCCTCTCAATGATGGCGGCCTGCCGGTTGTACCAGGCCGCCGGTTGGTCAGAATCGCCCGCCCACGGCCGCCTTGGCTTTCAGCAGCAGCGGCTGCGGTGTCTTGTACAGTTCGTCGAGCAATTGGTCGATGCGCTCCGGCGGTACGGGCCGCACTTCCAGACCAAGACTTTTTGCTTCGGCGAGGAATGCCGGATCTTTCATCGTCTGTGCGAAGGCGGTGCGTAACGCGGCTGCGCGTTCAGGCGGCAGACCCGGTGGCGCCGCGAACGGGCGCGCAAACGCCTGGCTCGCCACGATCACCTTCAGCACCTGGCGTGCTTCGTCATTCGGCGCGAGATCGATCAGCAGTGGCACGTTCGGCAGGTCGGGATGTTTTTCGAGGGCGACCTGCACGAGGATGTTGATCTTCTTGTCCTTGATCCAGTCCGGATGCCGAACCAGGATAGTGCTCCACGACGTACCGCATTCGCCGTCGATCTCGCCTCGCTCCATCGCAAGCGCCGTTTCGTTGCTGCCCGGATAGCCGGTGACCAGTTGGATCTTTGCGTTGAACAGCGTCTTGATTGTCGAGGCCATCACATCAGGATCGGAGCCGGCTGCCTGCCCGCCCATGCGTGATTCCTTTGTGACGAGGTCCTGGAACGTCTTGATCTTCGAGGTGTTCCACGTCAGGCACAGGCTGACATCGCTATTGATGCTGCCAAGCCACGTCAGCTTGCGGGCATCGAAAGCGGCCTCGCCGAGCAGCGGTTCCTCCGGCATCGTGCGGCCGAACGTGCCGAACGTGGAACCGTCCTTCGGCGCGACGCTATATAGATAATTGATCGCCTTCAGACTGCCCGCGCCTGGCATGCTCTGGGGCGTGATCGTCGGCTTGCCGGGCAGATAGTTGCCGATGTGTTTGGCGAGCAACCGGGCGTACATGTCGTAGCCGCCACCGACGGAATAGCCAATCGTCAGATTGACGGTGCGACCGCTATAAAAACTCTCCGTGGTCTCCGCCGCGTAACCGCTTGCAGGCAGATAGGTTGCAGCCGCCAGGAACGCGAGTGCGGCTGCGGCTCCCGCGCGCAAGATCGTGCGCGGGCGTTGCAAATGTGATTTTCGCTGCGGCTCTCTTCGAACCGACCGCGATAGATAATTCTTCATCGTTTGTCTCCATCGATAACGGCCGGTCGTACGGCGGACCCGCAGCGCCGGCTCTGTTCTGTACTGGCGGGAAACCGGCTCATACAAGACCGCTGAGGCTTCGCAATGCTGGCACGAGATCGCCCAGCAGGGATGGCGGCCACGGTGTCGCGAAGATCAGGTCGAACACGAGCCATAGCGCAACTGTCATCGCAACCGACAGCAGCCACGCATTGCGCCACCGTTCGCCGAACTCAAAGCGCGCGAGCACCAGCATCATCAGAAGCAAGGCGGGCAGCAAGCCGATCAGGTAGGCAATGCCCAGCGCTCCGCTAATGGCCAGGAAGAAGCGCAAGCCGCGGGCGCGAACCGTCGATATCGGCAGCGGCGGTGCTCCAGGAAGGTCACCTTCGAACGCCTGCGACAGCGAAGGCCCCGATGTTGGCAACGCCGTTGAGAGCGATGCGCCCGTGCGGTTCAACGCGAGGTCCTGCCGCGGCCCGGCCGTTGGCTGACACGGCAACGACTGCGCCAATTGCACCCTTGCTTGCGCGGCAGACATCGTCGCCGGCATCACGGCCGGCCTGAGTTCGCGCGGCGGCTGGTCACGGGCCCCCACCTGGCCGATCAGCACGATGCACGAGAAAAACATCGCCGCGCTCGCGGCGGTCATTGGCATCAGCTTCGCGCCGAACGCCCAGTCGGAAGCGGTCCAGATCGCCACGCTTACGGCAACGATCAGCGCGATGGTGAACAACGAATGATGATCGAGTCGCTTGATCCTGAAGTGCACGCCCGACGCAAGCGGTCCCTGCTTGAGCGCGCGGCGCAGTCCCTTGAGCGTCGGTCCGAGGACGACCCACAGCGCGGCGAGCAGTACGGCGATCACTATCGGCCGCGTAAACAGCTTGACGCCGTATATCTCGCTCGAAATAAAGTAGTAACGCTCGAAAATGCTGCCGAGCACGAGCCCGAGAATCAGAGGCGGACGCGGCCAGTTCAGCCGCTTCATCACCCAGCCGACAAATCCGAACAGCACCATGGAGCAAAGGTCGCCCCAACTCTGGCTCGCGTTGAATGCGCCGAGGAAGATGATGCCGAGCACCAGGGGAACCAGGACCCCCACCCGTACGGTCGCAAGCTTCGAGAACAGGCTGCTGCCGAACAGGCAGATGATTGCGCCCATGATGTGTGAAATCGTCAGCGTCCAGATGATCGCGTAGGTCACGTCGAGATGCTTGGTCAACATCTCAGGACCTGGCGTGAAGCCGTGCATGATGAATGCGCTTAACAGCAGCGCCATCGAAGCGCCTGCCGGCATGCCGAACGCAATCGTCGGAATCAGGTGGCCGCCTTCCTTGGCATTGTTCGAACTCTCAGAGGCGATGACCCCGCGAATATCGCCCTTGCCGAAGTTCTCGGTGTTCTTTTCGGTGCGGATCGCGTGACCGTACGCCATCCAGTCGATCACTGCGGAGCCAAGGCCCGGCACCGCGCCCAACAGCGCGCCAAGGCCGCTGCAACGCAACACCAGCCACCAGTTCCGGCCCGCATCGCGAACACCGTCCCACTGCGTGCTCTGCTTGCCGCGAACGGCGCCATCGGTGCGCGAGATGCTCGTGCGTTCAATCGCCATCTCGGCCAGTTCTGGCAACGCGAAAATGCCGAGCGTGACTGGCACGAGCGGCAGGTGGTCCCACAGATACAGTGAGCCGAAGGTCCATCGCAGCGTGCCGGTCTGCGGGTCCGAGCCGATCAGCGACAGCATGAGCCCGAACGACGCCACCGCCAGTCCCTTGATCGGCGCCTTGCCACTCAGCACCGCGACCATCGAGAGGCCGAAGATACATAAAGCAAGCAATTCCGCCGAGCCGATATAAAGCACTACCAGGCGCAAGACGGGAATCGTGACCGCCAGCAGCAGCGCGCCAAAGACGCCGCCTGCAAGCGACGATGCATACCCCGCACCAAATGCGCGCCGCGCTTCTCCGCGTCTTGCGAGCGGATGTCCATCAAGAACAGTCGCGGCTGCCCCGACGGTTCCCGGCACCCCGAAAAGCACGGCCGGAATCAAGTCGGAGACCGTCGTTACCGCCGCCATGCCGAGCAGCAGCGCGAACGCGGTATAGCCGTCCAGGTGATAGGTGAACGGAATCAGCAGCGCAAGTCCGACAATCCCACCGAGCCCCGGCACCACACCAAGTGCAAGCCCGAGCACCACACCACCCAGCATGATCGCGAGGCGCAGCGGATCGAGAATCATCGTCAGCGCATGTAACGCGGCGGCTCCCATCACCACACCTTCCTGTCAGTCAGATTCCGCGTCACCACACCACCACGTTGCTTGCCCACGGGGTTGTCTCCGGTTCGCGTCCGTTTTAGCCATCGGACTGTATTCGGGGGGACTGCTTCCGCGCACGCCGCAAGCCTTGCAAGGCAGACGGTTTGCAGCGCGCGGTTTGCTTGCTGCTTGTGAAGCGTTTTTGTTATTCGTAGATCGCGACGAGCGCCTGAGCTATAGGTGAATACTTTGCGTGCGTGCGCAACATGAAGCTCGCGAAGCCGTCGCTGTTGTGATGTTTCTTGCGTTCGTTCGGCAAGTCGATACGCTCATTGCGTGACGCATCCCGCACGATGCCCATGGGGTCTTCACCTTGCTCGACTTTCTTCATCTCACGGCGCAGCACGCGCCGGTAGATCGCAATGCCCTGGTCAGTGGCGCCGAGGTTCTCACGCGTGCGATCCGCCACCTTGCCTTGCGTGATCCACGCCATCATGTCCTGACCGTCGACGTTATCGACGATGAACTCGCCCTGCTCGTCCTTGAACGGCACGTCGTACACATGGACACGTTCAGTCAGGTGCTTCGGCACCTCGGCGTCTTTCGGCGGAATGTAGGCGTTGTACCAGAGGTGCAGCGTCTGTTCGTCGTCCACCGGCACGCGAATCTGGAATGAGTAATAGCGCGATGCGTCGTCGCCGTTGCCGACCGCAAGCATGTTCGGAAATACGATTGGATGACCAATGCGCCAGTCGTCGGAATCCTCGGAATGCCCAGCCAGCAGCCGATGCTTGGTGATACCGAATTCGAACTCGTTGAAGGCGATCTTCTCGTGCTTTGCACTGATTGCTACCTTGATGCCTTCCTGTTCCTTCTGAAATTCGTAGTGATGCCCATGCAGCCATTCGGTGTGAATGGGATCGAGCGAATTCTCCATGATTTGCAGCCAGTTGATCGGCAGCAACGCGCGGCCCATCATCCGGATCGCACCCTGTGCGATGAAGCCGTCAAAACGCGGCAACAGAGGTCGCGGTTCCGGCCCCATGTAAGCGAACAGCAGGCCGCCCAGTTCTTCGACGGGATACGCGTCAGTGGCAACCTTGTCGCGGAACGCGCAGTTGTCCGGCTCGTTCGGCTGGCTCAGGCATTTCCCTTCCACGCTGAATTCCCACCCGTGATAAGGGCAGCGGATACCGTCTTCAGTCGGAATGCCATGTGCGAACGACGCACGCCGATGAGGACACTGCTCCGCGATCAATCCAACCTGTCCCTGGCGATTCCTGAAGAGCACCAGGTCTTCGCCGAGCAGTCGCACGCGTTTTGTCCAGCGGTTCTCGAGTTCGGTCGCGGTCCCGATTGGCTGCCAGTAGCGCCGCATCAGGTTGCCCATTGGCGTTCCCGGTCCAACTCGCGTTAAGGTCTCGTTCTGTTCAGCCGTCAGCATGGTTTTTTGGATCCCAATTTTCGATGAAGTCGGTTGATGGACTCGACGGGTGCGCCTGGAGTCCGAACACCATCTCCGTGAAACGCGCCGATCACCGCATCCGCCTGTGAATCCATCTTATACTTAGGTAACTAAGCCTCAA
Source organism: Caballeronia sp. (assembly GCF_028292365.1). Lineage (GTDB taxonomy): Bacteria > Pseudomonadota > Gammaproteobacteria > Burkholderiales > Burkholderiaceae > Caballeronia. The sequence goes on along the minus strand of NZ_JAQGMM010000185.1, from coordinate 25,326 downwards.
TTATGGAAAACACCGATGCATGCTGGAACAGGGCCTCATATTTTGGTTTTACTCCGGCGTTACTCTTATCTCATAAGGCTTTCATAGCGATTTAAAATTTACGTCACCAGACCCTTTCGAGGGAGGAAATATCGCTCCCCCTACGATGATCTTGACAACATAAACTTAGTTGGCTAATTTTAAAAACGCATGGACACATGCCACAACATAGGTGACTGCATGAGCAAGAGTGACAAGTCTCAACGCGACGCGCTGCCTGGTACCCTCCAGCGCTGGCGCGAAGCGTTGCCCGAAGAACGGATGGCGCACCTCGTAAAGGACACCGCTCGCGGATTCTCGCGTTCACTCCAGGCACGGCTGCGCGAACACTCAGTGCAGTACGGCCACTGGACATTCCTGCGCATCCTCTGGCAAACCGACGGACTGACACAGCGGCAGCTAAGCGAACAGGCGGGTTTCGCCGAGCCAACCACGTTTTCTGCGCTGAAGGCCATGGAGGCGATCGGATACGTGACACGCCAGAAACTGCCCGACAATCGCAAGCAGGTCCGCATTTTCCTCACATCGAAAGGCACGAGCCTGCGCGCGTTGCTGGTGCCCGCAGCCGTGGAGGTGAACCGCATTGCACTCGCTGGAATCCCTCCCGACGACATCGCCGCCATGCGCCGCACGTTGCTCGCGATGATGGAAAACCTTGCGGGCGACCCGTTCTTCGCCGAGCGTGCCGCTGAATCGCTCAACGGCCTAAGCGGTCTGGATCTCGGCGACACAGCCACAAGCGAGGCATAGCAAAAATGGGCAACACGAACGCCGCAGAGTTGGTGCGCATCGGCATCGTCGGGTTTGGCACAGCGGGCCGCGCGTTCGTGCCTGCCATTGCCGCTCATCCCGGCTTCGTGGTCGCGGCGATCGTCGACCCTTCGGAGGGCGTGCGGCGATCTGCTGCCGAAGAATTCGGCTTCAGGACGTATGACACGCTCGCGGCGCTGCTCGAGCACGGGCACGTGGATGCGATTTACGTCGCGTCGCCGACCATGCTGCATCGCGAGCATGTGCTTCTCGCTTGCGCCGCTGGCAAGCATGTGCTCGTTGAAAAACCGATGGCCGCCAATCTTGACGACGCCCGTTCGATGGTCGTCGCCGCCAGGGAAGCTGGCGTCGTCATGCTGGTCGGTCATTCGCACAGCTACGATCTGCCGATCCACGCCATGCGCGAGCTGATCGACGAAGGCGAGCTGGGGCGCGTGCAAATGGTCAACACATGGTGCTTCACCGACTGGTTGTACCGGCCGAGACGGGCCGACGAACTCGACGAGCGTCAAGGCGGCGGCGTCACGCTGCGCCAGGGATCGCACCAGTTCGACATCATCCGCTTGCTGTGCGGCGGGCTCGCGCGCAGCGTCCGCGCCAGAACGTTCAACTGGGATTCGCAGCGCAGCGCGACCGGCGCCCACACAGTGTTTATCGATTTCGATGACGGCGCCGCAGCGACCGCCATCTACAACGGCTACGGCCGTTTCTCGAGCACGGAGTTGTGCGAAGGCGTTGGCGAATGGGGCTTCATGAGTGCCGGACGTCCCGTCGCAGATGCCGCCAGTCGGCACACGGCCAGACAGGTTCGTTCTCCCGAAGAAGAGCTTCTTGCCAAGCAGGCACGCGCAAAGCACGCCATTCCAGGCGATGCCCCGTGGCAACCGTTCTTCGGTCTTACGATCGTCAGTTGCGAACGCGGGGAGATTCGCCAGTCGCCGCAAGGCCTGATTGTCTACACCAGTGAAGGCCGTACCGATCTGCCGTTGCCCTCCGGGGGCTCGCCGCGCCTGCGCGTGATGAGCGAGTTTCATGGCGCCATCAGCCGGCGCAGCGCCGTGTTGCACGACGGCGCATGGGGCGTTGCCAATCTCGAAGTATGCGAAGCCGCGATCGCTTCGTCGGCAAGTGGCCGAGACGTCGAACTCAAACACCAGGTCCCGCTGAACACAAGCAACCGACGCTGAGATGCGCCAGCGCACGAGCGCGGCCGTGCCGGATTTTCCCAAAGGCGGCAGCACCAACTGCCTGATTGAAGATGACAGCTACCTTGATGCAACCCCTCGTCGCACCCGAATTTTCGACTGACGTCGCTCACAACGACACGACGAGTCTGTTGTGGCTCGACGTCACCGCGAGGACCGAGATCGCCCGGGACATCTTTCTGTTCGAACTGCGGGCGCCGGATCACGCCACGCTGCCCGCATTCACACCGGGCGCGCATGTGCTGGTCCGCACGCCGGCAGGAAGCGAGCGCCGCTATTCGCTGTGCAACGCTCCAGTTGAGCGAGACCGGTATATCATCGCGGTCAAGCTCGATACCAACGGACGCGGCGGCTCGGGCAGCATGGTGCGCGACGTCATGGTCGGCACCAGACTTCAAGTATCGCCGCCGGAAAACTATTTCTCGTTGAACGACAACGCGTCCCGCTACTTGCTGATTGCGGGCGGCATCGGCATCACACCGTTGCGGGCAATGATCGCTGAACTCGAGGCGCGCAATGCAGACTATCAACTGCTGTATTGCACCCGCACGCCGGAATCCACCGCCTTCCTCGACGAGCTGTCGACTCCCGAACGCGCGGCGCGTATTACCTTGCATCACGATTACGGCGAGCGCGACCGATCCGTTGCGCTCGCCCCCCTGCTCGCAACACGCGAGGGGAACACACATCTCTATTGTTGCGGACCGCGTCCATTGATGCAGGCGGTACGTGAAGCGGCTGCAAGCTGGCCATCGTCGGCCGTGCATTTCGAAGACTTCGGCACGAGCGAATTCACCGGCGCCGACGGCAACGTTCAGGGCGAAAAAGCGTTCACTGTGCGTCTTGCGCGAAGCGGCGGCTGTGTCGATGTGCAGCCAGGCCAAACGATCCTCGACGCACTGCGCGCACATGGCATCGATACGCCGAGTTCGTGTGAGGCGGGCACCTGCGGTTCGTGCCGCACGCGGCTTATCGCAGGCGAGGTTGATCACCGCGATTTTGTCCTCGATGAAGACGAATACGAAAGCGCGATCATGATCTGCGTGTCGCGGGCGCGCTCTGACGAGATCGTGCTGGACGTCTGAAATGCTGATCATCTAATCAGTAAAACTGATCGAAGTGAACCTGCTCGAACGGGACTTGGCGGGCCAGCAACGTGCGCTGAATCGCCGTGCCCATGGCGGGTGGCCCCGCGAAGTAGATTTCCATGTCGCGCAGACGATCTCCAAACAGCGAGTCCGCGAGATCGTGGACGTAACCCACGTGGCCGGTCCACGGGGCGCAGGCGTCTTGCGGTGAGTCTTCGGAGATCGCAGCGTCAAAGTGCAGGCGTTCGTTGAAGCCTGGCAATTGAGCCAGCATGTCGCGGCCGCAGACATCGCGTGCGGTCCTGCCGCCGTATAGGAAGTGCAGCTTGATGTTAGCAAGTGAAGGATCGGCGGCGACACCACGCGCAATCGAGATCATCGGTGCGAGTCCTGATCCTCCCGCGAGGCAAAGTACGTCACGCTCGACATCGCGCCTGAGATAGGCCATGCCATACGGTCCGTCGATGTCAACCTGCGCGCCGGGTTCCAAGGTGTCGAATAGCACGGCGCTGCCCTTTCCGTTCGGGACCCGGCGCACCTGGAAATGAAGGACGCGCGGCTGGTCGGCGATGTTGCTCATCGAGTAGGCGCGTACACCAGCGACGCCGGGCAACTGGAGCAAAGCGTACTGACCAGGCTCGAACTGCATGTCGGCTGACAGCCCAAAACAGAACTCGTCGATATCGTGCGTGATCTCGCGACGCCCGGTCAGCGTACCGGTGACACGGCGCGGTGCATGGAGCGGCGCATAGTGCGCGGCTGGCCGCAGCTTGATGGTGCAATCGCCGCGCGGCGAGCACTGGCAACCGAGATAGCGGTTACGCGTGCGGTCTTTGTCCGTCCACGCAGGCGCTTGCTGCCACTTGACGTCCACCGCACCTTCGAGCAGTTCGAATTTGCAGTTGCCGCATGCGCCGACGTTGCATTCGTAGGGAAACGCGACGCCTGCGCGCAAGGCGGAGCGCAACACCGTGTCCGCGTGATCGCAGTCGAACGAGAGATCAGAACCAGCAAGGGTGATGCGATGCACAACGTCGGACATACGGTTCCCTTCATTGGAGTGGTGTCACATAGGCGGCCGGTATCCCAATGTGGACGAGATACCTTCAGCCGCGTTCAACAGGTGCGGCACGCATGCGCGCAGCGCCTTCTTGCTCAACCGTTGCGACGGACCGCCTACGCCCACCGCCGCCACCACCGCGCCGCTCAGGTCGCGTACGGGCGCCGCGATACCACGCATGCCCAGTTCCGACTCTTCGTCGTCGATAGAGTAATTCTCGCGCCGCACTTTCTCGAGCGTCTTCAGGAACACTTGCGTATCGGTGTTGGTGTTCGGCGTACGGGCAACGAGCCCCGCCTTCAGCACTTTCGCAACGACATCCGGCGTGCGGAAAGCAACCAGCACCTGTCCCTCGGCGGTGCAGAACGCCGGCTTGCGCACACCGATATACGAGCGCATCCGGATCGCCTGGTCGCTCTCCAGATTGAAGAGATAGACGATGCTGGTGTCGTCGAGCACCGCGAGATGAACGGTCTCGCCGGTGTGCTCACGCAATACGTGCAAAAAAGGCACCGCCTGCTTCGACACGTCGATACGCCGCCGCACCAGAGCGCCCAGCGTGAACAACTGGATGCCAAGCCGGTACTTGCCGTTTTCCTCGTTCTGCTCCAGCAGGCCCTCGGAGACCAGTGTGCTGGCGAGGCGATGAACCGTGCTCTTCGCCAGTCCCATGCGCTTCGCCAGATTGCTGATGCCGATTTCCGGCTCCTGCTCCGAAAAGACCTTCAATACCCGGATTGCCGCTGCTACCGACGACAACCTGCCGTCGCCCGGGTCACTTTTTTCTTCGGACGCTGCCTGTGGTTCAAAACTTTCCATGGAATATATCTCAGTCTTCTATTTTGGAACAACGTTCCGTATAAAGGAACAAACTAACAACCAGTTGTCAGCTGGCATCGAACAGGATGCTGCCGGACATGCCCCTGCGCTTTCAAACCATCATGATATCTGGCTCGCGAGCCTCAGTGCGACAAGGCGTAAGTGCAAGCTCTGCTGCTCAGACGGGTAGCGCTCAGACCCCTTCGAAAACATGCCACTGTTCCATATGGAGTTGTAGTGTTCCGCCAGGCGCAACGAACAGGAAACATGAGTACATACCCTGAAAGCCTTTTTCTTGACTTAGGTTCCTAAACAAAGCCACACTCATACCATTCTTGATTGGGACGACGTTCCGTATATAGGAACACAGTCCGATAGTACCGTATCGCTTATAAAAGTGCGGCGCGGCGCTCGAGGCAACTGGCGGATTGGCACGAAGGACGGCTCGCCGCAACAGCAAAAGTACGGTGACCTGCCAGTGACGAGACCAAATGAAAAGTCTGGTTATCCATGCGCTTAGTTATCCATATCGATTATAAAAAAAGGACTATCGCTTACCCCTGTTCAGTCAACCCGGCATCCGACCGGGATTCATTTAATCAATGGGATGGAGACAACATGAAAAAAGCCGTCGCGCTACTCACCTTGCCGGTCATGGCAAGCGTCGCACACGCTCAAAGCTCAGTGACCTTGTACGGAATGGTCGATGCCGGGGTCGTCTATATCAACAATCAGTCCGGGCATTCCAATATCGAAACCGTGACCGGGCAAACCAACGGGAGCCGGTTTGGCTTCCGTGGCACGGAAGACCTGGGTGGCGGAATGAAAGCGCTGTTCGTGCTCGAAAATGGTTTCGACCCCTCGAACGGAAAGCTGCTGCAAGGTGCCCGGCTGTTCGGGAGGCAATCGTATGTCGGCTTGAAAAGCCCTTACGGAGCGGTGACGCTGGGCCGCCAATATGATCCCATGACCGCATACGTAGGCGAAATTGCAGCAACGTCGTTTTGGGCGTGGGTCGCAACCCACCCCGGTGACTTCGACAACCTGAATTCGAACTTCCGCGTGGACAACGCGGTGAAATATACGACACCCGACATGGCGGGCCTGCAAATCAGCGGCATTTACGCGCCAGGCGGCGTGGCTGGCAATCTTGCGAGTAAGCGGATCTACACACTCGGCGCCAACTATGCACATGGCCCGTTCACGGTTGCCGTGGCTTACGACCATCTGAACAATCCGTCCACGTCCGCGTATGACGGAACCATCGAGCCTGGGGCGCCCGGCTATACCTCGCCGGGCAAGAGTCCCGTATTCAGCGGCTATCTCTCGGCCAACACAATGGAAATCTTTGGCGCCGGATTTCAATACAGCATTGCCTCGGCCAAGATCGGTCTGGTCTACACAAACACGCGCTTTCACAACATCCTGCGCACTGCGTCGACGCCAAACACCGGCTCAGCCACGTTTAACAGCTATGAAGCTAACGGGCGCTACTTTTTCACACCGTCATTCATCCTTGGCGTGTCATTCGATTACACCCAGGCTAGAAACGCGAAATACGAACAGGTCGATTTCGGTCCTGACTATTTCCTCTCGAAGTCCACCGACATTCTCGCCGTCGGCGTGTGGCAGCACGCGTCGGGCATCGACTCAACCGGAAAGCCTGCCGTTGCCGCCATCGGCTCACTTGGACAGTCCACGACGCCCACGCAGATCGCACTGAAGTTTTCGATGCGGCATCGTTTCTAAGGAGAGCAGAGTGAAGAATTCAGTTCTGTTGCGGTTCGCCGCACTCACCTACGCCAGCGTTACCGTAGCGGCGGTGCTGGGTGCCTCCGCCGTAAGCGCGGCCGCCCCGACCGTGGTCAACGTCGGCATCGCCAATGCAAGCAGCGACGTTGCTTTCTTTATCGCGGACAAGAAAGGCTATTTCCGGCAAGAGGGTATCGACGCACATTTTGTATCGTTCGATTCCGGAGCGAAGATGGTCGCCCCCCTCGGCGCCGGGCAACTCGATGTAGCCGGTGGCTCCCCATCGGCGGGCTTATATAACGCCGTCACGCGCGGCATCGGCATCAAGGTCGTCGCTGACAAAGGGTCAACGCCGCCAGGCTACGGCTATCAACCGCTGCTGGTGCGCAAGGATCTGGTGGCAAGCGGACGCTACAAGACACTCGCTGACCTCAAGGGCATGAAGGTCGCCGGCAGTGCGACCGGCAGCGCGTCGACGTCGACCATGAACGAAGCGCTGAAAAAGGCCGGCCTGAAGACAAGTGACGTCGAACGCATCTACCTTGGCTTTCCGCAACATGTGATGGCGCTGGAAAACAAGGCAGTCGACGCGGCGCTGACGACCGAGCCATCCGCCACCCAGGCTGTGCGCAGCGGCGCCGCGGTGCGTGTGATGGGAGACGACCAGATTTACCCGAACCATCAGCTTGCTGTGGTCCTGTACTCGAATGTCTTCATCCACGCGCATCCGGATACGGCCAAGGCTTTCATGCGTGCGTATCTGCGTGCTGCGCGCGACTACAACGACTCGCTTGCAAACGGCAAGATAGCAGGTCCAAATGCCGACGAAGTGATCGCAATACTCACGCAGTACACACCGATCAAGGACGCGTCCGTATACCGGAGCATCGTGCCTCAAGGGACCAACCCGGACGGCAGGCTCAACATCGCCAGCCTCGAGAACGACCTCGCGTTCTTTAAACGTGAGGGGGTCGTGAAAGGCAATGTCAGTGTTGCGCAAGTGGTTGATACGTCGTTCGTCGACGCAGCCGACGCAGCACTCGGTCCCTACAAGCCGCGCACAAAATAGCCGAGGATTTTTTCCGTGATAGCAACACCGCTCACTTCCCCGCCGTCGTTTGCCTCTTCTTTTGAACAAGCGAATGGCGACTCTCTCGCAAAGATTCGATTGCGCCACCTGACCAAATCATTCGAGACACAAAGCGGCCTCGTGACCGCGCTCGATAATGTGTCGCTCGACATTCCGTCCGGGTGCTTTTTCATGATTGTGGGACCAAGCGGCTGTGGGAAGACAACGCTGCTGCGGATCCTCGCGAACCTCGAAACGCCGACCTCGGGAAGCGTCGAGATCGGTGCGCCCGCACAATTCCGGCCGGGTAATTCCATGGTGTTCCAGGGCGATTCGCTTTTTCCCTGGATGACGGTCTACGACAATGCGGCGTACGGTCTCGCGCTACGGCACGTGCCCAAAGCCGAGATTCGCGAGATCGTTGGACACTATCTGAGCCGCACCGGGCTGACTCGCTTTGCCAAATCCTATCCGCATCAACTTTCGGGCGGCATGCGCCAGCGCGTCTCCATCGTGCGTGCGTTTGCAAACGACCCCGACATTCTGCTGATGGATGAGCCGTTCTCAGCGCTCGACGAACAGAACAAGCTATTGCTCCAGGAAGAACTGTTGAGGATCTGGGAAGAGACGCGCAAGACCGTGCTCTTCATTACGCACAGCGTTGACGAAGCCGTCACACTCGGTGACCGGATCATGGTGATGACCGCGCAGCCTGGCAGCGTCAAGCAAATTGTCGACGTCCCCTTCGGTCGCCCGCGTTCAGTTCTTGAACTACGCGCGAAGCCTGAGTATGGCGAATTCGTTTATTCCATCTGGGGCCAGTTGCGCGATGAAGTCGATCGTGCCCGCACTCTCGATCTTGGCGGAAAAGCACCGTGAAAACCATCGTGAAGTCAGCACGGCAACTGCCGGGCGCCACAACCGGGAAAGCAAACAGTCAACCCCGGAGCAAGCGCTTTTCGTTCGTATCAAGCAGGCATCGCGACCGGCTGATCAGCGTCGCGTCACCCGTCGTGCTGCTCCTTCTTTGGCAGACAGCGGCGCAAACTGGATTGATCGACGAACGCTTCTTCCCCGCTCCAACAAAAATCTTCGCGACCTTTATCGCGCTGGTCAACGACGGCTCGTTGTGGGACAACACCTGGGCGACTCTGCAGCGGCTTTTCTGGGGCTGCCTGATCGGCGGCATTCCCGCGCTGCTGCTCGGCGTCGCAACAGGCTTGTCGCGCCCGCTACGCGCTGTTTTCGACCCGTTGATCGCAGCGACCTACCCGGTGCCGAAAAGCGCGATTTTCCCGTTGTTGCTGCTGATCTGCGGACTCGGCGAAGCGTCGAAGATCGCGATGGTAGCGATCGGCGTGTTCTATCCAGTGCTGATCAACACCGCAACCGGCGTGCTTGAAATCAACAAGATTTACCTGGACGTAGGCCGCAACTTCCGCGCGAGCCGATGGCAGGTATTCCGCACGATCGCGCTGCCTGGCGCCGTGCCGCACATCATGAGCGGCATCAAGCTTGGTCTCGGCCTTGGCCTGATGCTCATCGCCATTGCAGAGATGATCGGCTCGAAAAGCGGTCTTGGTTACATGATCTGGAATGCATGGGAATTGCTTTCGGTGGAGTCGATGTATGTTGGCTTGCTCGTCATCGCATTCCTTGGCTACGGCATTTCCCTATTGCTGACCGAACTCGAACGCAAGCTGATTCCCTGGAAAGCGTCGCGCTGACCTCACCTCTCTCAAATGCGTTTAGCGATATCCGCTCATCGATCATGGACAACTATCAAACAGAAAAGCAGTTGCTCACCGACGCGATCCTGATGCTCGAACGGGCACAAGTGATCGACTTCAACGGGCATTTCAGCTGGCGCATCCCCGGACGGAACCACATGCTGATCAACTCGGGAAAATCAGTACGCAGTGCCTTGAGCGCGAACGACATTGTGACGATCGATTTCGAGGGCAACCTCATCGACGGCGACGCGGTTCCGCCCATGGAATTTCCGATTCACGCGGAGATCTACCGGCGGCGGCCGGACGTGAATTCGGTTGTCCATTCGCATCCGCTGTGGTCGACGCTCTTCAGCATGACAGGGCGCGCCGTCGAGCCCGTGATCATGCAGGCGGCGGTGCTCGGCGAGATCCGCCAGTTCGGCAAGACCGTGTCGATCAATCGCAAAACGCTTGCGGAAGAACTCGCGGAAACACTTGGTTCGCATCGGGTCATCATGCTGAAATCGCATGGCGCTGTGATCGCCGCCGAAGGCATTCTCGAAACCTTCGTGCTCGCGTTCTATCTGGAGGAGAACGCACAACGGCAATATCTGGCGAGCCAGTTGGGCGAACCAATGGTGCTGTCGGCGGAACAGGTGAAGACCATCGGGCAAAACCTTTGGAAACCAAATCTGCTGCAAAAAGTGTGGGACTACCATGCAGGCAAACTGCGCCACGAGCCGCTTCATAGCCCAGCTTCATAGCCCATGATCGAAAAGATTCCGATCTACCTGCTCACTGGTTTTCTCGGCAGCGGCAAGACAACGTTGCTCAAGCGTTGGCTGCAGGAGCCGCTGTTGCAGCACTCGGCTTTGATTGTCAACGAGATAGGAGCGGTCGGCCTCGACCACGCCACGCTCGGGTATGCGAGTGACGCGTCGGCACTGCTTGCCGATTCGTGCGTGTGCTGCACAGGTTTGCCGGGCCTGCACGAGGCGCTTGAGAACCTGTTCTGGGCGCGCCTGCATCGCGGCGTCGCGCGATTCGATTCAGTGGTGATAGAAACCACCGGACTCGCCGATCCTGCGCCGTTGGTCACATCGTTGAAAACGCACCGGTTCGTCAGTGAACGCTTCTGCCTTGCGGGTATCGTGACGACGCTGGGTGCGCCGACGGCGCTTGCGATCATGACCGAGTTCGCCGAGGCGCGCTCACAACTGGACGCTGCTGGTGTCGTCGTTGTGACGAAAACGGATCTGGCCGCAGACGCGCAGCTGGATGCAGTCAGCCAGGCGCTACGACGCTCGAATCCCGCGACCCACATTCTCCTCTCCACGCAAGGCAGTCTGAGTGCCGACGAGGTCTGGCACGCTGCGCGAAGCGCGATCGATTCATCGCAACGCTCGCCAAAAGACCGCTCCTGGCGCGTGGTCAAAGCGCGAGTAACTGCAGCAGGACTCGTTCGGCGAGCCATCGCGCCGCACAATGCCGACACACGGTTCGAAACCATTGTGGATGAGGTCAGTGCCGATTCACTGCGCAACTCGCTGGCCGGCATGATCGCGCGACATCGCACAAGGCTGCTGCGTATGAAGGGAATCGTCCAACTTGCCGATGGCACGTCCGTCGTCGTGCAGTTCACGCGCGGCGATGAAAAAGTTCAGATAAGCCCAGCACCGGAAACCATGCAAACGGCACTCACAGGCATGCCAAGTGGCGTGACATTGATCCTTCGATCCCGGTAATCAAGCGAACGGACTCACCGCTCACGCCGGTCGCCCAAGCGTGGGACGGACGCCGCACATTCAGCGTCCCGCCGCGTTATCAGCCCTCAACATTGATTGTGATTTCATCGCCGTCCACTGCAGCCGGATACGTCTTGAGCGGAATCATGCAAGGCGGGGTCACGACCTCACCCGTGCGAATGTTGAACGCGCCGTTATGGAAATCGCACTCCACCGTGTCGCCGTCGATACACCCCTCCGACAATGATCCAGGACCGTGCGTGCACGCGTCGTTCGTCACGAAATACTCGCCGTCGAGATTGAACACGGCCAGCGTGAGGCCGTGCTTTTCGACTTTGATTGCCTGTCCTTGCGCAACATCTTCCTTGCGGCACAGCGCGATTCGCGAACACGTCTTCTGCATCTTCATCCTCCATTCTCTGTTTGACAGCCAATGAGGCGAATGATAACTTTGTTCCTATTGAAAGAACACTGTTCCGTTATATGGAACGAACCTTTCTAAGTACATCCAGACATCCCGCATACATCAGAGGCGACCGAATGCTGAAGAAACAGGACAATGACCTGCTCACCCAAACAAGCCCCGGCACCCCAATGGGCGAACTCTTCCGGCGCTTCTGGCTGCCGGCGTTGTTATCGGAGGAAGTCGCGCAAGCGGGTGGCGAGCCCGTGCGTCTGCAGTTGCTGTCGGAACGCATGCTTGCGTTTCGCGATTCGGACGGCAAGCTCGGCCTGATCGATGAGTTTTGCGCGCATCGCGGTGTGTCGCTGTGGTTCGGCCGCAATGAGGAAGGCGGCATCCGCTGTCCGTATCACGGCTGGAAATACGACGTGAACGGCCAGTGTGTGGATGTACCTTCGGAGCCAGCGGAAAGCGGCTATTGCAAGAAGATCAAGCTGAAGTCGTATCCGCTCGTCGAGCAAGGCGGTGTGGTCTGGGTGTACATGGGGCCGCCCGAACATCAGCCGCCATTGCCGGCTTACGAGTTCTCCACCGTGCCCAACAGCCAGTCATTCATGACCAAGCGCCTGCAGGAGAGCAACTGGCTGCAGGCGCTGGAAGGTGGTGTTGATTCGAGCCACGTTTCGTTCCTGCATCGCGGCGCGCTCAACTCCGACCCGCTCTTCAAGGGTGCGCGCGGCAACCAGTACAACCTCAGCGACTTCAGCCCCGTTTTCGAAGTGGTCGACACCACCGGCGGCCTGTACATTGGCGCGCGCCGCAATGCTGAAGACGATAAATATTACTGGCGCATCACGCCGTGGGTCATGCCCTGTTTCACGATGGTGCCGCCGCGTGGCGATCATCCTGTGCATGGTCATTTCTGGGTGCCGATCGACGACGAACACTGCTGGGCGTGGAGCTTTGACTACCATCCCACGCGCGATCTGAGCACGGCGGAGGTCGACGCAATGAAAGATGGCAAGGGCATTCATGTGCGCTACGTGCCGGGAACGTATCTTCCGTTGCAGAACAAGGGGAACAACTATCTGATGGATCGGGCGGCACAGCAGGCGGGCACGACCTACAGCGGGGTCGAAGGCATCGGCATGCAGGACGCCTCGCTACAGGAGAGCATGGGACCGATTCAGGACCGCACGCGCGAAAATCTTGTATCGACCGACAACGGCATCATCATGGTCCGTCACCGCTTGATGAAAGCCGCCAGAGCGCTCGCGGAGAAAGGCGTCCAGCCGCCCGGGCGCGACCCGCAATCGCAGCAGGTCCGCTCTGTCGCCATCGTGCTGCAGCGCGACGTACCCTTCAAGGAAGGTGCGCTGGACGCGTTGCACGCCGAAGCCGGAAAAGCCCACACTACGATCTAGCGAGGACGCGCGCAGCGTTCCGGCAGTGCTGCACGCGCGATAAGGACCGAACCCCATGCAATCGCAATCTGCTTCAACATCGCCTTCGCCCTCGCCGCTGCACGCCAGCTTCAAGGCGGCCGTGGCGGTCGAACCCGGGCGCACCGAAATCCGCCGCTTCGAGCGGCCCGTCACTACTCCTTCTACGGGGCTGCTGCGCGTTGCCATCACCGGCGTGTGCGGCAGCGACGGCCCCTACTATCAGCAATTGCCGCAAAGCCGAGGGCCGTTGATTCTGGGTCACGAATCCGTCGGCCACATCGAAGAGGCCGGCGAACTCGCGCGCAAACGATGGGGCCTTAAGGAAGGTGACTATGTCGCGCTGGAAGAATATCTACCGTGCGGTCACTGCGAGTATTGCCTGAGCAATGAATTCCGTTTGTGCGATGCAACCGACTGGCGCCTGGGCGGCATGCGTTACGGTGCGACGGGCTTGCGAACAGGGCCAGGATTCTGGGGCGGCTTCAGCCAGTATCAATTTCTCGAACTGAACACGGTGTTTCATCGAATACCGCCAAGCGTCGAGCCGAAGCATGCGGCACTCGCGCTGCCGCTTGGCAACGGCATTGAATGGGCCTATCTGCAAGGCGGCGCAGGACCCGGACAAACCGTCGTGATTCAAGGGCCGGGGCAGCAAGGTTTGTCGTGTGTAATCGCGGCCCGTGAAGCCGGCGCGGCGCAAATCATCATCACGGGATTGTCCACGCCGACCGACCAGCGCCGTCTTGAACTCGCCAGACAGCTCGGCGCGGATCATACAATCACCGTCGATACCGAAGACGTGCTCGAACGGGTGGCCGACCTGACTGGCGGCGCAATGGCCGACCTCACCATCGACTGCGCTTCAGGCGGCACCGAAACCGTCACGACCGCAATCCAGCTGGCGCGCAAACGCGGCACCGTGATTCTCGGCGGACAGAAACGCAAGCCGATCCCCGAGTTCAACAGCGACATGATCATCGCGCGGTTCTTGACCGTGAAAGGCATGCGCGGGCATAGCTATCAATCAGTCGAACTCGCCTTGCAATTGATCGCCGCGGACCGGCACCACGTCAAGCGCATGAGCACCCACACCTTTGGCCTTGACGAAACAGACCTCGCGTTGCGCACGTTGCGTGGCGAAGGTGTTGAAGACGCGATCCATATGACGATCGATCCATGGAAATGATGCGCCCTCACCCTTTCGCGCTCGCGCCTCATACGTCTACTGCCGAACAGGCGCACGAAGTCCGTTTCCGGATCGGTGCTGCGAATTCCACGCCGCGCCGTGTCCGTATCGTCGCACTTGACGACCACGACGAGGAAATCCGCACGGTGATCGGCGCATACGGTCAAAACGTGGAGCTCTCCAGCGCGGCTGAACTCACTGCATTACTCGGCACCACGAGCATGCAAGACAGCGACTGGCCTCGTGCGATGAACGCCGCATCCGGCGCGATTGCAACATGGCTTGATGCGCCGGATCTAGTGATCATCGTTGGCCGGGAAGGCGACGAAGCATTGATTGCGGCGCTCGCCGCACAAACCTGGAACAGGCGCGGCGTGACTGTATCGGCGGTGCTTCGCCCTGCGCCTGCGCATCCAGCCGGCGCACTTTCAGCGCCCCGTTTGCGGACCGCTGACCTGCTGCGCCCCTGGTGCACGATGCTGGTTCACGCAGACAGCCACGAATATCTTGGAGACTTGCTGAACGCGCTTGGCGCGTCCTGAAACCGGCACGCCCCATAACTGCGCAGGTGGCAACCATTGAAACGCGGACCGCCGCGCACCAACCCGCACCGCGATACAACTGCCGTCAAGATGCAGACGCGAATGCACGATGTGGAGAGAGACAGTTGAAGCAGGATATTAATCGATGGTGGACCGTCGTCGGCGGTGCGTTGTGCCTGTCGGTCGGCGCAGGCGTGATTTCGGCGTTCATGTTCGGCACCTTCATCAAGGCGATCGCGGCGCAAAGTGGCTGGAGCCGCGCTCAGGTGTCGCTCGGCCTTACGATTTTCGAATTTGCCATGGGCCCCGGCACGATTGTGCTTGGTTCGCTGATCGACCGTTTCGGCGTTCGGCGTCCCACCATATTCTTCCTCGCAATGTTCGCTCTTTCAATTGCGCTGGTCGGCATCATTCCCGTGTCGTTGCCGCTTTTCTGCCTTGTATTCGTGATGGTCGGCTTCTTCGCGCCGGGCAGCAATGCACTGCCCTACGCAAAAGTCGTGTGCGCGCGCTTTGATCACCGGCGCGGCCTCGCCCTCGGACTCGCCGTGGGCGGCACGGCTATCGGCGCAATGCTGATGCCGCAATACGCGGGCTATCTGCTGCGTCATTTCGGCTGGCGCGCCGGGTACCTCGGCGTGGCGGTATTGATGGCCACGGTGTCGATTCCCGCGCTCTTTTTTCTCGTGAAGATGCCGTCCGACATCGATCGGAAGATGGTGATTCGCACGCACCGGCCGGCCGAGAAACTGCCCTCGCTATGGAGCATCTTCAGACACGACCGCACGTTCCGGCGGCTGGGCGTGGCGATCTTCTGCATGTCGGGCGTGCTGCTCGCGCTGCTGTCCCAACTCATGCCCATGATGACCGACCGCGGCGAAACCGTGGGCGCCGCCGCGGTCATGCTATCGATAGCAGGTCTGACGTCCGCATTCGGCCGGCTGTTTGCAGGGTATTTGATGGACCGGGTCCACGCACCCTATGTTGCCGCGATGTCTTTTGCGCTGACACTGTGCGGCGTGCTCCTGTTCGCGGCAGGCGCAACTGGCGCGACGGCCATGGTGTCGGCGGGGCTGATAGGCGTCAGCATCGGCGCGGAAGCGGACATCATCACGTTTATTGTGAGTCGCTATTTCGACCTGCGGCTGTTCGGGCGCGTATGCGGTGGAATGTGGGCCTGCTGGGGCTGGGGCGCGGGCATCATGATCTTTGCATCGGGTTTGTGTTATGACCTGCTGCACTCGTATCACGTCGCGCTGTGGGTGTTCGTCGGGTTAGTGCTGCTATCGGTCGTTTCGATATGCCGCCTGGGACCTTACGTTTATCCGGAACAGCGCAGTCTACGCGATAGCCCCGCCGGCCCGCGCGAAATAAACGGCGCGTCGGGGGAACACGCAAAACCCGACATATCCGCGGGCTAACGTGCGCCGGTAGGCAAGCCAGGAGAATGTGATTTTGGAAACCGCTAGTTATCCTCGCGATGCCTGTTCCTTCGCATCAGATAAGTGTCCATGATCCAGCCGTTTGCCTTGCGCGCTTCCGCTCGAATCCGTTCGATATCCCCGGCTACGTCCTTGAGTTTTCCGGACACCAGGATCTCGTCCGGCGTGCCGATATAAGCACCCCAGTAAATATGGATGTCCTGATCCACGAAACGCTTGTACGCGTCTTCGGCATCCAGCATCACCACGACGCTGTCGACGTTGTCCGGAAAACCTTCGGCTATCCGCCTCCCCGTTGTGATCTCGATCGACTCTCCAATGCGATTCAACGGTATCTTGTGCTGTGCTGCCAACGCCTGGATGCTGCTTATCCCCGGAATCACTTCATACTCGAGATCGTGACCGCCCTTCCTGAGGATCGACTCAATGATCCGGATAGTGCTGTCGTAGAGCGCGGGATCTCCCCATGTCAGGAACGCGCCACATTCTCCATCGGACATCTCTTCTGAGATCAATTGTTCGAAGACAGCCGCCTTGTCATCATTGAGCGTCTCGACGCTCGCCCGATAATTCGCGGCGTCTCGTACCCGCTCGGGACTGGTCGCTTCGGCGAAGCGGTAGTCGTTGCCCTTGATGAATCGACGGCAGATTTCCTTGCGCAACGCAACCAGCTTTTCCTTGGCAACGCCCTTGTCCATCACGAAGAAAACATCGACTTCGTTGAGCGCGTTGACCGCCTGAATCGTCACATAGTCGGGGTTGCCGGCGCCAATACCAATGATCAGGATCCGCTTCATGAACATGTCTCAGTCAAGTGATGATGATAAGTACCCGGAACGATCAGAACGTGTATGCGACCTTGCCGAATGCGGTCCGGCCCAATGTGTTGTAGCCATATGCCGTCACGTACTGCCGGTTAAAGAGGTTGGACAGATTGGCGGACACGGTGAGATGTGAATTGACCTTGTACGCGGCACGCAGGCCAACGGTTGTGTAAGACGGCAGGTACGTTGCGTTGAACTGGTCGTCGTAGGTCGATCCTCCGTAAAGCAAGGATACGCCTGTGCTAAGCGCGTGCAGGTGGAACTCATCCCACGTGTGATCGATGTTCAGGCTGACGGTCTGGCGCGGACGACGGTTGAGCCACGTCTGGTCGGTAACGTCCTGCGGATTCAAGATCCCAATCGCGAGACTGACTGGTGTCGAGTTGCCAAGCGTGCCCTTGTACGACAGGTCGATGCCCTGAATATGCGCGCGGCCTACGTTCACAGGGAGAAAGGTCACCGAGTCGTAAGTGATGAGGTCATGCACGCGGGTGTCATAAACAGCGGCCGTAATGGTACCGAATGACGTGGCGGCGTCAAGTGCTGCCTCGACCGTGTCGCTACGCTCAGGCAGCAGGTTCGGGTTCGCGTAACCCGGGTAGTACAGGTCGTTGAAAGTCGGCAGGCGGAATGCGTTGCCATACGATATGCGGGCCGTATAAACAGGGGTGATGGCGTAAGCCAGCGCCACATTGCCGGTATTGACCGACTGGCCCTGAATGATCTCGTGGCGCCCGGCCAGGAACAGGGTGAACGCCCCGAGCGTGGCCGATTGATGGAGTGAAAAGGCCGAATCGTTGCGTGTCGGCACGCCCGTAGGAATGTCTACCGGCAGAAAGGCTTGTTCGCGGGTGAAGTCATAGGCGAGCTTGGTCTCGCCGGACAGCGGCAGACTAAAGAGCGTGAGTCCGCGTTCCTGATGAGTCAGCGAGGTCGACGTGCTGAGGCGCGTCGAGTCGATCTCATCGGTCGGGATGGTCGGGTCGTTCGCGTAGAGGAACTGACGGTCCGTGGCGTAGCCGACAGACTGGTCAAGCTGCGTGAACGGCGTGATGTCCAGATGAAACGCTGCGCCAGTCGTCAACTGATGATCGAGCTGACGGTTATCGCCGGCGGCATTATCGTAGGACAGATCGGACCGGTGATAGAGGGCGAATGTGGAGATCGACCAGTTGTCATGCGCATAGCCGAGACGCGCATCCACGTCCTGGGCATGGTACGGATTGCGGCCATCCTCGTGCCCGTAAGCCCCGGGCTGGGTCGCATCGATCCCCGCAGTATTGTAGTCGTGCAGGCCCAGCGAGTAGGTCAGTCCCGCGAGTGCCGCGAGCGGCCCTGTTGACGAAATACTGCCTGAGGTGCGGATCTGCGTATCGAACGTTTTGTTCGAACCTCCACCAGTTGAGATCGTGGTCTGGTTGGGCTGATTTGCTGCGCGGTTCGTGAAGAGTTGCACGACGCCACCCACTGCATCCGCGCCAAATGAAGCGGCTGCCGGTCCTGAAATAACTTCGACACGGTCAAACGCGGAGGTCGGCAGGTCGGCCCACGCGGCCTGGCCCGTGGTCGACGAACCAACGCGGATACCATCGATGAACACCGCGACCTGACTGCCCGATGAACCGCGGATGCTGACGGAGGCTAAAGAGCCAGGGCCGCCGTTTTGAGAAATGGTGACGCCCGGCAGTGTCGCGAGGGCTTGCGTGATGCTCGGATCAATGGGCGACAGACGGTCGAGATCCACGCGGGTGAGGACCTGTGTTGATGCGTAGCGCTGATCGAACGATTGCGGCAAATGCTGCGTATCACCAGTGACGAGAATATTCGGCAGTGTGGCAGCGGACGGAAGCTGCTCCGGCTGCGGCAACGACGAGTCGCCCGCGGCCTGCGCAACCTGCCATGCCGAAACCGTCAGCGCAGAGGTGAGGATGAAATGACGGAACTTCATACGCGGGGAAACCTTGTTATTGAAAGACTGGATGACATGCTGCGAGCGCGAACGCAGCACGTCGATTTCGGATACCGGCAATGACGAAACCCGTGGCCTTTAAGTGGGCACTGCCCTGCCCGGTCGCGGAAGCCACGACCCAATGCGACAAGCCTGCTTCGACGAGATCAACCCGAAAACACACACAGAGGTCAGGGAATATCCTCCACGCAACCGTTGGGTCATACCGTGAGGCAGATGCCAGTTCATGCCTGAGGCGTTGGCCTTGCCAAACCCGGCAAGCGGGCAACAGGTTCATTGACGCGAGGGGTGACTCGCCGACGCATACCGAACTGGGGAATCGAGGCAATGCCGCCCCGGCTGGATGCCCGGATGGCGGGCAGTATCGGTCATATACATATCTCCCGGGGAGTGCGCGCCCCAAAGTCAGAAAAGAGGTATACGACGCCGAGGTCTGACTTCCGGCTTGCGCTGAAACCGGTCACAGTGGCGCGACCGCGCTGGATTTACACCAGCTTCCACGAGTCGTAAGCGCGCATTTTACTTCTGATTTCCCGCTTGACGCTATCAGGTCTGCGTTCTCGACTATCTGCCGGCACGCGTGATCCCCGGCGTAAGACGGACGTACGGTGCTTATCGCCCCTTGAAGCGACCTGCCCTTCACCATGCTTTCCGTTGCCGTAAATCTCCGCGCGTCCTGGCCGGTCCTCTGGTAACGTATCCGGCCAACATGCCCCGCTCACGAACCCACCGCATGAAGACAATCCCCCTTTCGGCCGCCCGCACCCTGCATCTGATGGCCCAAGGCCTGCTTGCGCCACCGCGCCGCAAGGCGACAAAAGCGGACGTGCTGGACGCGATTCGCCGCATGGCGCAGTTGCAGATCGATACCATCCACGTGGTCGCTCGCAGTCCTTACCTTGTTTTATTCAGCCGCCTTGGCGACTATCAGCCGCAATGGCTCGACGAGCATCTGGCCGAGGGATCCCTGTTCGAATACTGGTCGCACGAGGCCTGCCTGGTGCCCATAGAGGACTACGGTCTGTTGCGTCATCGAATGCTCGATCCTGTCGGGATGGGCTGGAAATACGCGGCGGACTGGCATGAGAAATATCGTGACGACATCGAGCGCCTGCTCGAGCGCATTCGTGCGACCGGTCCAATTCGCTCAGCGGACTTCGCTCGCGAAGGAGGTAATGGCGCCGGCTGGTGGGATTGGAAGCCTGAGAAACGTCACCTGGAAGTGCTGTTCGCGACCGGCGAGCTGATGGTCGCCGAACGACGCAATTTTCATCGGATCTACGATGTGACCGAGCGCGTGCTGCCGGAGTGGAATGATGCGCGCGACCTGCCGCCCGTCGAAACGGTCCCGCAGGAATTACTCAGGCGCGCTTGTCGGGCGCTGGGTATTACTCGTGCCGACTGGGTGGCGGACTATTACCGCATGCCGCGCCGTCCGTACACCGCAGCGCTACATGAACTGGCCGATGCCGGTGAGTTGATACCCGTGCGCGTCGAAGACTGGAAGGCAGATGCGTTCGTGCACCGCGACCTGGCGGACAAGCTGGACGACGTGGTCGCCGGCCGCCTTGCTTCCACGGTGACCACGGTACTGTCGCCGTTCGATCCGGTGGTATGGGACCGCAAGCGCGCGAGCACGCTGTTCGGGTTCGACTACGTGATCGAGTGTTATACCCCCGCCGCGAAACGTAAGTACGGTTACTTCGTACTCCCGATCTTGCATCGTGGGCGTCTGATCGGGCGGGTCGATGCGAAGGCCCATCGTACGCAAGGTATTTTCGAACTCAAGTCGCTGCACATTGAGCCGGGGGTGCGGGTGGGCACAGGCTTGACGGCTGACCTGCGCAAGGCTTTGCAACGTTGTGCGGACTGGCATAAAACGCCGCAGCTAGCGGCCGGCGCGGGCGTTCCCGCAGCGCTCGCTGCTGCATTGACCGGCGTTGCATGAAGACTAGATCGCGTCCAGTGGACGGCTCGCATCGGCATCAACACAACATACCAGCACTTGCGCGTCGTCCTTGCTGGTAGTCACATACACGTGGCCGACCGCGCTATCGAAGTAAAGACTGTCGCCCGGTTCAAGCGTGAACGCCTTGCCATCCTCGAAATGCAGTTCCAGCGAGCCGCCGAGCACAAACATAAACTCCTCGCCTGCATGGCGGATATATTCGGGGAAATCCGACACGTCCCTGGCACGGATATGCGCGCGCATCGGCACCATGCGTTTGCCGGTCAGGTCGCTCGCGAGCATGCCGTACTCGTAGTTCGGCGTGTCGTAGATCACCTGCTCGCCCGACGCCGTGAAAGAAGGCGACATCGGTCGTGCAGCCGCTTTGGGCAACGGCCGCGTGCGCCCGAAAATGGCGTCGAACTCAAGCTGCAGGGAATGCGCGAGGGCCGCGAACTTGTCGTAGGTCAACGCAATGTCGCCGCGTTCGGCCTTCGATATGGTCGACACGGCTATCCCCGATCGCTCAGACAACTCCATCAGCGTCAACCCTTTCGCCTTTCGAGCTTCACGAATGCAGGCGCACGATGAACCCTGGATGGGCCGCCGTCCCTGCACGCCTGACATGATGCCTACCATTGGCGCCGCGCCGAAGCATGACGACCTTTGGTTCGCATTCGGGCACGCGCATCACGGACTGACGCTCGGCGCGATTACGGGGCGACTCATAGCGGAATTGGTGTCGGGCGAAAAACCCCTCGTCGATTTGCACCCCTTCAGGGCCGACCGATTCTGAACGCGGCGCTTCAACGCGGCCAAGGTACGTCTCATGTAGTGACCCTTGCCGCCTCACACGGTGCTCGTCAGCCGGTCGACCAGCGCGCGTGCGAGCGGCGGCAGGTCTTTCATACTGCGCACGCAGATCTTGAGCTTGCGTTCGGCCCAGGGGTCGTTGAGGCGGATCAAACGGATTTTCAGGGTCTTGCCGTGGCGTTTCGCCACCGACTCAGGAACGATGCCAATGCCAACACCCAGTTCGATCATCCGGCATGCGGCTTCGAAATTGCCCACCTGAATGCGCAATTTCAAGCGCGCCCCCAGCGCGTCAGCGGCGGTGACGATGAACGCATGGATCGCGCTGGTCGTTGGCAGTCCGACGAAATTATCATTTAGCGTGCGAGCAAAATCGACTGATTCCTCGGCCGCCAACGGATGATCCAGCGACGTCACCAGCACGAGCCGGTCATCGCGATACGGCAACATCTCAAGATGATCAGCGTGCACGTTACCCGCCACGATGCCTATATCCGTCGCACTCTCCGCCACGCCCTTGACAATCTCTCCGCTCAGCACTTCGCGCAAGTCGATATTGATATCCGGGTGATCGCGCAGGAAAGCGCTAAGCACCGAAGGCAGGAATTCGCTGATCGCGGTCGTGTTGGCCCAGATCCGCACATGCCCCTTGATGCCCTCGCCGTACTCCTGCATGTCGCCGGCCAGATGCTCCACGCGCTCCTGCACCAGGCGCGCATGATGCACGAACGCCTCGCCCGCAGGCGTCAGCGTCATGCCCTGGCTGGTCCGGTACAGCAGCTTGAAACCCAGTTGCTCTTCAAGGTTCTTGATACGGTTGCTCGCCGCGGGCGGCGAGATATGGCAGCGCTCGGCAGCGCGTGCGAGATTCCTGGTGTCGGCCAGATTGACAATGAGCGTCAGATCGACGAAATCGAAATGCATGTCGGTGGCGGGCGGATGTCCGAAAAAGCGGTCGCGAAAATGAACCGGGACTGCAATCTTAACGGACCACAAAGCGCATCTTCAACAATGCTGAATTCAATAGTGGCCTGCGCCCACCATTCGCCGAGCTTTCAGGATCACCGGCATATCGACCATCTTCCCGTCCACGGCCACCGCCGCACCGCTGCTGGCTTCCACCGCCTGCAGCACACGCTCTGCCCAGGCCAGCTCCGCGTCCGTCCATGCATAAGCGCGATGCACGGCGTCGATCTGCAACGGATGAATGCAGAGCTTCGCGCCGAAACCGAAACGACGGCCGCGTCGTGCTTCAGACTCGATGACTACGGGGTCGTCCAGCACGGTCGAGACGCCATCGACCGGCGTGGTCAGGCCGGCCAATCGCGACGCAAGCACGATCTGCGAGCGAAACATATCGAGCTCCTCGCCGTCGCCCTCTATGTTCAAGTCAATCTGGAAATCCAGCGTCCCGAACACAATGCGCTGCACCCGCGGCGCCGCGCACAGCAGTGTGAGGTTCGCGAATCCCCGCGCGGTTTCCACGATGGGCAGGATGGTCAGCGAGGAATGCGCATGCGCGAGCACCGTCTCTATCTGCTCGCGCGTTTCAGCTTTCGGCAACACGATGCCCGTCACGCCCGGGTGATTCGCGATCGCCGCTGCATCGTTGGCAAACCACTCGGTATCCGCCGCATTGATGCGCACAAACGCAGGACGGGCTGCATCCATGTGCTCGCGCACCGTCTCGCGGGCGGCCTGCTTTTCTTGCGGTTGAACCGCATCTTCCAGATCGAAGATCACCGCGTCGGCGCGGCTCGCGCGAGCCTTCTCGAAGCGCTCGGGACGATTTCCCGGAACGAACAGATAAGAACGCTCGCTCATGCCCGCACATCCACTTCGAAGAGCGAACCGATGCGTGTCTCCGATGCAATGCCCCACGCCGCGTCAAGCAACCGCGATGCTTCTTCGTCCGACGCCGCTCCCGAGAAGTCGGCAAGCCGGCGAAACTTCATGGCGATCTCCTCGCGCGAGAGCGTGTTACCGGGGTCTCCCTTTGGTTCATCGATACGCCCGGTCAGTTCCCGGCCATCGCGCGTGTGCACCGTCACCTTGCCGATCCAGCGCGCGGGATAGGCCAAGTCAACTTCGTCGTCGAAGACCATCTCCACCTTGCCGCGAAAATCGACGACGCGCGCAGAGGCATAGTCTTCTTCGAATTCCGTCACGCCTGCATGACCGTGATACGCCACGAGCGCCAGCACGGTACCCATGTTGAACTTGGCCTGATGAACCGTCGTGGGTACGGTCACGGCGCCCAGCACGTCGATTGCGCCCTGATGCACCCGCGCCGTCACGCGTTCGATGTCTTGCGGCTGGAGGCCATGCTCCGCCATCACCGCGAGCAATGCATCGGCGGCGGGATGGGTGTGGCGGCACGCGGCGTGATACTTGAACGAGGTTTCAGTCAGCGCCCAGCGTTCACCCAGGCGGTCGGTCAGACGAGATGGGTCCGCGTCCGTGGACATGCCCGCCGCCATGCCCTTCTCGCCCTCCAGGATGCGCGTGGCGCCCTTGAAGCCATCAGCGCTAAGTGCTGCAGACATCAGGCCGTTGGCGGCTGCCATGGCCGTGTGAAGCTGTTTGGAATCCGCGGCGTCACGCAAGAACTCCCACAGGCCGCTGGCCTGCGTGCCGGCCGAACCAAACGCGTCAAGCATCTGCACCGGCGAAAGCCCGAGCATTCGTCCGGCAGTGGCGGCCGCCGCTACAGTCCCCGCTGTACCCGTCGTATGAAAAACCTTGTAGTGGGAACGT
This sequence comes from Caballeronia sp., assembly GCF_028292365.1. Classification (GTDB taxonomy): domain Bacteria; phylum Pseudomonadota; class Gammaproteobacteria; order Burkholderiales; family Burkholderiaceae; genus Caballeronia. The sequence goes on along the minus strand of NZ_JAQGMM010000185.1, from coordinate 737 downwards.
CCAAGAAATTCACCGATGCGAATCCCTACCTCATACCCTGCGACCACGGCGGCGATAAAGTCGCGGCCCGATGCATGCGCCGCCTGCGCCAATGCCAGCGCGACAGGAAACACCACTGTTGCCGGATGAAAAACAGACCCGTTATGCACGTCGTCCTGTTCCACGAAATGCGAGGCGGCAGCGTTCACCATGGCAGCGAAATACGGCGTAGCGCGTGTGCGGTCAATCAACACTTCAGCTTGCCCGTTGCCGTTCGCCGCACCCGCCATGCTCGCGAACAACGCAATGCTTTCGACCGGCCGCGCGCCCTTGCCTCCCAGCGCCGACCCAAGCCAATCGACGTACAGGTTCACCGAGCGTTCCACGACGTGCTGCGGAATATCGTCAAAGTGAAGGGATGCCGCGAAGGTCGCGAGCGTCCGGCTGGGATGATCGGTCATCGTAGTGATTGCCTGAAGGGTTTAGATAGTGCCCGCTGCGCGCAACGCCTGGATCTGCGAGGCTTCATAGCCGAGTTCTCGCAGGATGGCGTCGGTGTGTTCGCCCAGCGCCGGAACCGGGTCCATGCGCGCCGTGAAACCATTCGGCGTGCCCGGCGGCAGCAACGCGGGAATCGATCCCGCCGATGTGCCAACCTCACGCCAGCGATCACGCGACTCAAGTTGTGGATGCGCCCAGACATCGGCCAGCGTGTTCATCTGCGCGTTGGCAATGCCTGCCGCATCAAGCCGCTGCAG
>NZ_JAQGMM010000169.1 GCF_028292365.1 Caballeronia sp. | reverse complement strand
CGACCAGCTTCGTGCCTGACGAGGATCAGGGCTTCGTACTCGCACTGATCAATCTGCCCCCCGGTTCGACGCTGCAGAGTACCAATCACGTGATGGCTGAGGTGCGCGACAAGCTCGAGAACAGTCCGTTCGGCAAGGAAATCGTGGGGATTTTCCAGCCAGAAGGCTTCAGCTTTGTCGGCACAAGCGAAAACGTCGGCATGTCGTTCATCAAGCTGGCAGACTGGGACAAGCGCCACGACACCGCCATGACGCTGATTCCGAAGATCAACCAGACCCTTCATGGCATTACCGATGCGCAGATCTTCGCGGTGAATCTGCCGACCATTCGCGGTCTTAGCCAGTTCGGCGGGATCGACATGTATCTGCAGGCACGCGAAGGGCAATCGCGCGCGGAGCTTGGCCAGGCTACGGGCACGCTGCTCGCGGGGGCGACCAAGAGCCCGGTGCTGTTCGGGATCCGCCCCAACTCGCTGCCAAGCGCCCCGCAACTGGACATCGCGGTGGACCGTACCCAGGCCCAGGCAATGGGCTTGTCGCTGAGCGATGTCTACTCCACGCTCCAGATGGAGCTCGCGCCGTTTTATATCGACCAGTTCACCTACGGCGGACGCGTGAAGCGCGTCTATATCCAGGCGGATGCGCCGTACCGGATGGGGATCGACTCGCTCCAGCACCTGTATACGCCGAGCCTGTTCACCAACAGCACCAGCTCCGGCACGGCCGCGAGCAGTACAGTCGCGTCGAACGGCTTCACGACGCCCGTCGACCCGTCTCCCGCGAATACGTCGATCAGCCCCTACAACATGGTGCCGCTCGCCAGCGTAGTGAATGCGAAATGGAGCTTCGGGCCGACCGTGCTGCCGCGCTACAACGGCTACTCCGCGATCGAGATCGTCGGCAACTCCGCCCCGGGCTACTCGACCGGACAGGCGATCGATGTGCTGCAGAACATCGTCGATCGCCAATTGCCGACGGGTTTCGCGGCGGACTGGACCGGGCAGTCGTTCCAGGAACTGCTCTCGGGCTCGTCGGCGATCACGCTGCTGTTGCTGTCGATCGTGGTGGTGTTCCTGTGCCTCGCCGCATTGTATGAAAGCTGGTCAATTCCGGCTGCCGTGCTGCTCGTCGTGCCGCTCGGCATGCTAGGCATGCTGGCGTTCTGTCTCTTGTTCGGTGTGCCAAATGATATCTACTTCAAGATTGGTCTCGTGACCGTGATCGGCCTCGCGGCGAAGAACGCGATCCTGATCGTCGAGTTCGCGGTGGAGGGCCAGCAACGAGGCATGACGCTGCGCGATGCCGTCCTGAGCGCAGCCCGCCTGCGACTGCGTCCGATCCTGATGACATCGATGGCCTTTATCCTCGGCGTGTTCCCGCTCGTTATCTCGACGGGCGCAGGCGCCGCTTCGCGTCACGAAATTGGCACTGGCGTGATCGGCGGCATGTTGTTCGCGACGTTCCTTGGCCTGCTGCTAATTCCCGTGTTCTATGTGGTCGTTCGGAAATTGCTTGGCGACAAGCTCGACGAGGTATCGCACAAGATGCCCCATCACGGTGATGGCGAGGGCGAGGGCGGCCACGGCGAGCACGATGGCGGTCCACCGGGCGGTGGCGGTCATGACGGCGGTGGCACGGGCGGCGCAAGCCCCGCAGGGGAGGGCACGCCAGCCTAGCGAGACTCCGCGCGCCAGATGCGGCGCGCTTCGGTTAGCCATGCACCGGCGCAGTGAGAGATGAAAAGAACACGGCAACAGGCGCTTGAGACGCGCAACCGGATTCTCGACGCGGCCGAGCGGGTCTTCGCCGAGCATGGCGTTGCCCGTACGACGCTTGAGGACGTCGCGGTGCAAGCCGGGTTCACGCGTGGCGCGATTTATGGGCACTTTCGCAACAAGGTCGAACTGTTCGTCGCGATGACGAACCGCGTCATGTTGCCGATGGAGATGCTGGTCTTGGCGTCGGTCGATGCCGAGGAGCCCGATCCGCTGGGCAAGATACGGCAACTACTTGTGTTCTGTCTCGGCAAGACTGCGGTTGAGCCACACAGCCGCCGTGTGTTTGAAGTACTGTTCACGAAGTGTGAGTACACACGCGACATGGATCTTGTGTTCGATCGGCAACGCAATGCCACCCGCAACGGCAGGAGGCAGCTTGAGCTAGCGCTGCAAAATGCGATCGCAAGAGGTCAGTTGCCGTCCGACCTGGATACGGTTCGCGCATCAGGCATCGTGCATGCATTTCTCGACGGCGTGTTGCGAGACTGGCTGCTGGAGCAGGATTCCATCGTCCTGCCGCGCGATGCCGAGTGTCTGGTGGATATATGCATCGGCATGCTGCGGCAATCGCCTTCGTTGCGAAGGATGTGACAAGGTAAACCCGCTCGAATGACTCGGCACGTGCAAGGTGTCATCCCAGATCAGGCGCTTCCCGTAACACCTGCTGATACAGCCCCTGGAATCCAAGCCAGGCTACGTAGTCCGATGCCAGATGCGCCCTGGTCGCAAGCGCCTCTTCGTCGCTCAACGGCTCGATCGCACCAGCCGCTTCAGCGAGCAACTGTACCTGGCAGCATCGCTCCATGGCGATGAAGCGATACACCGCTGCGTCGACCGATCCGCCCACTGTCAGCAAGCCGTGATTCAGAAGAATCGCTGCCTTTTTGTCGCCCATGGCTTCTGCAATCCGGCGTCCTTCATCTGTCGCCAGCACAACGATGTCACCTCGAAACAGCACATGGTTTTCGTAGAAGAGACACGCTTCCTGGTTGATTGGCGCTAACAGCCTGGAGCGGGCGGAGAATGCCCGGCCCCAGGTGGTATGCGTGTGCACCGCTGCGACTGCGGCGGGGTTGGCACTATGAATGCCGCAGTGGATGGCGACCGCTGCGGCGTTGACCGGCCCGGTTCCGTCATGGACGACGCCAGTGTCGTCTATGCAAATCAAGTCGTCGGCACGGATGGTTGAAAAGTGCTGCGCGTATTGATTGACCCAGGACCGGTCAGGAAATTCCGGGTCACGGACTGTAATGTGGCCCGCGATGCCTTCGGTCAAACCGAACCGCGCCAGGATGCGAAACGCGGCGGCAAGCCTGCGTTTGCGGTCACGACGCTCCTCCTCCAGGGTGTCGAAGATCGCGGGCGTTGGAAGACGCCCGCCAATAGGCGTCGGGATCTTGAATTCTGCTTCGCTGATGCCGCTCATCGTGCGCTCTCGTTGCGTGGACAGAGTGCAATTCTCCGGGCTGTTTCGCCGACCGTCCATCGACATTCAATAACAATCGACTCACTTTTACTCACGACCGGCATACGCGTTATGGGTTGTGACAAAAGCTCACAACCTCAATACTTTCCATCGCTTGCACCGGGAAAATGTCGCGTGCCTAATGCTTCTCGACGCAACCAGACATTCATACCGGAGCATCATGAGCACACTCGATACAGGCATGGCACTACCTGCGCCGCTGATGAGACGCGTCGTGATGCGTCTCGCGCCGCTGATGATCCTGATGTACATCGCCAATCAGCTTGATCGCGCTAACGTGGGTTACGCCGCATTGACGATGAACGCTGAGTTGCACATGAGCGCAGCGCAATATGGTCTCTCGGCAAGCCTGTTTTTTCTTGGGTATATCTTGTGCGAAGTGCCTAGCAACTTATGCATGCATCGCTTTGGCGCGCGAATCTGGATGACCCGGATCCTGATTACCTGGGGCCTCTTGTCCTCGTTGACCAGTCTGGTGCCTAACGTCTACTGGCTCTACGTGGCGCGTTTTTTCCTGGGCGTCTTTGAAGCCGGTTTATATCCGGGCATGGTCTACTACATGACATTGTGGATGCCTGCGCGCAACCGGGTATGGATGATGTCACTGTTCACAGTATCAATCCCCTTGACAGGAATGCTCGGTGCGCCAATTTCGACATGGCTGATGGAACATCTCAACGTGTTCGGTGTGACCGGCTGGCGGGCCATGATCATGGTGGAAGGGTTGCCGGCCATTACGTTAGGCTTCGTCGCCTATTTTTGGCTTCCTAACCGGCCTGAGTCTTCTCGCTGGTTGTCAAGCGAGGAGAAGGCGCAGATCAACGAGGCTATAGCACCTGAGAGAAAAGCCGCCGCGCAGTGGGTAGAGCCTACAAGTGCGTGGGACACTATTTCGAACCTGAAGGTCTGGGCGTTAGGGGCCGTCTACTTTGGCACCAACTCCGGCATCATTGGCTTGCTTTACTTCTTGCCGCAAGTGGTTAAGACATTCAAGAGCAGCGCTGATTTAACGCTAAGCCAGATTGGCTTGATTACTGCCATACCGTTCGCAGTGGCGGTCGTCGCCGTGTTGCTGTGGGGAAAAATTGTCAGCAAGAGATCCATGAATGCATACTACGTGGCCGGCCCGCTGCTGGTATCCGGAGCGTCACTTGCCACAGCGTTGTATCTGGATTCGCCAGTCAATACGATCATCGCTTTGGCGATCGGAACCTCAGCGTGTTTCTGCAGCATTTCAACCTTTTGGCAAATGCCCAGCCGCATTTTGACGGATCGTGCCGCGGCAACGGGCATTGCCTTGATCACGAGTATCGGCGTGTCGTCCGGTTTCCTGATGCCTTACTTCATAGGATGGGTCAGGGACACCACCGGTACGTTCCAGTACGCGTTTGTGGCGATCGCAATTGCGATGACATTCGCCGCACTATTGGCCGTCGCGCTCGATCGAAACCGGCAGCCTGCACCGGCGTCCGGGATAGCCATTTGAAACGTGTCGCCTTGGGCAAAACGGTCAGCACCTCAGATTGCAAATGGCTGCGGTGGACCGTGGACTCGGAATGTCACATCGCTCAAAATAGATCGCGAGGGCAGTTCACGAGTGCGGACACCAGGGAAATTCAATGTCAATGCGACACGGCATACCAAGCTTAAGCGTCTTGCAGGCATTCGAGGCCTCTGCGCGGCACCAGAGTTTTTCGAAGGCCGCGGTAGAGTTGAAGCAGACGCAAGGTGCGATTTGCAAGAAAGTTAACGAGCTGGAAGCAGGGCTCGGGTTTCCACTGTTTGATCGTGTGCGCCAGCGGCTGGTGCTGACTGAGCCGGGTATCGAGTACGCACGCCGTATTCGTGTTCACCTCGATCAGATCCGGCTCGACACGCTTGAGCTCATTCAGCATCAAACCAGTCCGCCGATTCGTCTGGCTGTTGGTGTCACGTTTGCCGCGCAGTGGCTTGTACCGCGGCTGCGCAATTTCCACGAGCAATATCCGGGGGTGGAACTTCGCTTGATGGGCCGGGATCAGCCGACTTATTTCAACGATCTCAATTTCGATGCCGCGCTCTACTTTGGCCAGTCCCTGTTGCCCGGAATGGCAGGACAGGCGCTCATTACCGAAGACGAGATCTGGATGGTTGGCGCTCCGGAATTGTTGGGTCAGGAACACGCGTGTTCGGCGTCGGATATTGCGGCGTTGCCATGGATCCACACCCGCGATCAAGCCACCGCCTGGCAGGCTTGGCGCGAGACGCTCAATGTAAGCCCGGTCGAGCATACCGGCGGCGAGCACTATTTCGACATGTTCATCATGGCGATCAACGCGGCTGTGTCCGGCCTTGGAGTCGCGCTGCTGCCGCGCCTCTTGATCGACCAGGAGTTGCACTCGGGAAAGCTCGTTCGAATTGGACACTATGTTAGCCGGGGCTCAGCAACGCTCTATCTTTCTTTTCCCGAACAAAAACGTGAGTTGGCATCGCTGACTAAATTCATAAGCTGGATGGAGTCCGCTGTTAAAGCCTATAAGGCTTCATTTGACTGATCAGGCCGGTTATCCGGCTGTCAGCTCTATCTTTCCTTTCATGCACAGTGAAGGCGCAGGTCCTCGGTTGCAGGTTTTTCGTGGCAGGCGATTGATCTCCAATCGTGCTGAATCTATTCAAGCTATTCCGTTGAATAACTTTGAATGACACGACATCATCGAGATGAAGCCGCCGATCCGGCGCGCATCTCACGCAAAGGTACAACGTGTTCAATTTTTTCGATGTGAACGAAATCATCAAGGCGTTTCCCGACGAGGCGGTCAGCACCATCGTGGACACCTATCTCACCGACGAACCCTCGGCAAGCTCGCGCCTCTTTCGTGTCTATTATCCAATACCTCGCCACTACCACGAGACGTGCGAGGAGCATCTTTATCTACTGACGGGCAAAGTAAAATTTGCGATCGAAGACGAAGATCCACGCGTGCTGACGGCCGGTCAACTGGTCACGTTTGAAAGAAACACGGTGCATGCGATTACCGAGATCCTGGAGTCTCCCGCCGTATTTTTTACGGTTGATGCACCTCGGCGTGTGCCCTCCGACGTTGTGTACGTCAATCCCGAGGATGCAAAGATACGTCCTTTCGTTACGCACCTGGACGATCTCCGTCAATAGTCCGGTCACTCAGGCCCGTGGTATTTGAGCGGTTGTCTACTCGCTCAGTCCCGCGGGACCGGATTTTGTTTCGAGTTTATAGTTAGGAATACAGATATTATGTAAATGGACAGTGCCGTCAGATAACAAAACGGTAATGTTTTTGACCGTGTGGCGCAAGGTCGAGATCGCATACTAAAAGCAACTTCCACTGCGGTTCGACGGATAAGCCACATGAGCACATCAACGAGAAAATCCCTTTCAGTACGTAGCAAGGCGGGCCTCCTGGTAGCAGCCGCCGCGGTCGCGATTATTGCCGGAGGACTGGCATTCATGGAGTCGGGCATCTACGACGTTTCAGCCGCCTCCGGACACAACCCATTGGTTGCCTGGGTTTTGCATGAGACGTATATGCAATCCCTGCATCGGCACGCTCAGAATATAGAAGTGCCGGCCGACCTGATTAGCGCAGAAAATGTTCGGGCAGGCGCCCGTCTTTACAACTCGACCTGCGTGTATTGCCACGGAGCGCCTGATAGAGCGCTTAGCTCGATTGGACAGGGAATCCTGCCGCTTGCTCCGCCATTGCTCGATGCCCATCGACGGAATAATCCGAAGCTGATGTTCTGGGTCATCAAGAACGGCGTCAAGATGACCGGCATGCCTTCCTTCGGAAAGACACAGAGTGATCAGGCAATGTGGCAGCTCGCCGCGTTTCTGTCAAAAGAGCGGGGGATATCTGCTCTGGACTACGATGCCTTGGCGCTAATTAATAACGATACTTCATCGAAATGATAGGCGTGTATTTAATATCAATCGGATTACTGAGTAAATAAGATTGGTGGAAAAAAATCGGCCCCGCATGATCCACATCAGCATCCGGCAATCAAAACGTATCTTGTTGACATACCATGAACGCTCGTACCGCATTACCTTTGATGACCTTGGTCACCGCGTTGTTCAGT
>NZ_JAQGMM010000119.1 GCF_028292365.1 Caballeronia sp. | reverse complement strand
GGTCGCCGTCGTTGTCGCCGCGGTCGATCACGCCGCGCTCGCCGCCATTGCGGTCAAGGCGGCGAGGCGGAACACGTATCAGGCCTATTGCGCTATGTCGATCCGGCCGTAAATCCCGGTTGTCGGGCTCGGGCCCGCGGCGAAGAAGAGGGTATTCAGCGGTTGATTATCAACGTTGTTGCCGAACGAGATGCCCCAGATGCCCTTTTGCTGAATCATCGTGCCATCCGTCTGAGTCAGCGCGCCGATGAAGGCACCGGTCGCCGGGTTGAACGCATCGATGGTGCCGTCGCCGAAATTGCCGATCAGCAGGTCATTGCTTGCACCTCCGAAATTCGCCGGCGCCATGGCGATGCCCCAGGGCGAGTTCAGGGAACCGTTCGTGGCGATGCGCTTGACGAAGTGACCGTCGGTATCGAAGGTATCGATCACGCCATTGCCTGCGCCATTCACCTGCGTGCGCCCGTCCTGACCGACCTTGGCATAGGTGACGAAGACGGTGCTTCCCGTCACGTTGATGCCGAAAGGCGCGAAACCCGCGGGTAGCGTGGGGTCCTGGAACGGGCCATCGAGCTGCACCTTGTTGAAGGATTTGTCGAAGACATCGACCTTGCCGTTATGGAAGTCGGTCGCATACAACAGGTTGGCGGTCCCGTTCTTGCCAATGGCGAGGCCCTTGTAGACCGCGCCGCCGGCGCCGTCGTCGTAAGCCTTGACCGCCGAGGTTGGCAGCACCTTCGGCGACCAGCCTGCAATCGTGCCGGCTTCCGTCGCCCAGATAAACAGCGCATTGCTGGTGCTGCCGTTTGCGGTGACCTGGAAATCAGTGCTGGTGTTGAACACGATGCCTGTCGGGCCGCCGGTCTGGCCGCCCGCTGCCGGCGGAATTGTCACCACCAGCGACTGCACGACACCGTTGCCGTCGTACAGCGTCGACTTGCTCGTGGTGTTATCGGAAACCCACACTACGCCGGTCGGATTGAACGCGATGCCCCAGCCGTTTTGCAGGTTGGCGTCGGTGTGGGGGGCCGCGGTGCTGCCGTCGGAGACCAGCACGGTAGATCTGAACGGACCAACAATCGGGGCATTGTTCGAGTTGGAATCACTGCCGCCGCATGCGGCCAGCGTTGCAACTGCCACGCCCAGTAGCACTGACAAAGTAAGCTTCTGCTGAAGTTTCATGGGTGTTCTCCTCTTGCGGTTCGATTGGTGTTCGCCGAGGTCGATTCTCCTTGGGTGACGCCCGGCCAACAGACGAGATGCAATCGCTGGATGAGCGCACGTGCCGGTTGTCGCGGCGGGTTGCCCGTCTTCTTGCAGCGTTCGATCGTCCCAGTCTGAACGTGTGCAACAAAACATTTATTCCATGCAGAGAAGGATTGGGTTTTTATCTAATTTTGATTTCCATTCCTGATTAAAACTTGAAGTCAGGTAAAACGGTTCATCAGGTCCTGAGCTGGCGCGAACAGCAAAACAGCCGACACCCTCCAGATATTCCAGTCCCACGAACTATTTTTTGCGGTTCTTAATGCGGGAATTGCGGAGAGTTGGCGTCCGAATGGAATAAAGCCGGGGTTGCAAACGTTTAGGCGCCGGTGTTCAGAATCGGCTAGTCCGGTAGCTATCCTACGCAGTCAGGTCTTTAATCGGCCGGAGATCATGCCAGCGTGAAATGAGTGGGTGGTGGAAAAACAGGCGATCAAAAGCTGAGCACAGCGTAGTCATGCCCATCACATGCTTGCCGACATTCAAACTCTTTCAGTGACCTTTGTCTGCTTAAGCGCGGTTCCTGGGCTGGACATATCGCTCGAACGGAAACGCTGCCGGTATTCCATCGGGCTGATATGAAGACGCTTGCTGAAGGTTCGCCTGAGCGAGTCGGCGCTTTCGAATCCACATCGGCGCGCGATGTTTGAAACGGGGTGGTCAGTGCTTTCCAGATATCGCCGGGCGGCATCAATGCGTGCATCATTGAGAAAGGCGATCAGGCTGACGCCGCACTCCTTGCTGAAGACACGGGACAGGTTGCGCGCGCTCATGTTCAGACGCTCAGCAAGCGACGCCATGGTGTGCGGCAGATGCAGATTGTCGAGCAGGTACTGCTGAACCGGCTGGATCTGTGAATCGGCGGCAGCCTGGGTTTCCAGGAGCGGGCTGAATTGCGATTGCCCACCCGAGCGCCGCACATACACGATCAGGTACTTGGCTACATCCAGCGCCATCTTCTTGCCGAAGTCTTCCTCAATCATGACAAGTGCGAGGTCGATGCCCGCCGTCACGCCGGCGGTCGTATATAGACCGCCGTCTTTCACATAGATCTGATTCGGTTCGACCTTCGCTTTTGGAAACATGGCGGCGAGTCTTGCCGCATCCATCCAGTGCGTCGTCACGGTCTTGTGATCAATCATGCCGGCCGAACCGAAGGCGAATACCCCGTTGCAAATAGCGGCAATGCGACGGCTGATGCGACGTTGCTTCAGCAGCCATTCGCTGAGCGTGGAGTCCTCCAGGACTTCAAAAATGCCGAGACCACCCGGGATGATCACCGTATCGAATTCCGGACACGGGTCGAAGATCGTCCGGTCCGGCACGACCGTCAAACCACTGGACGAGAGCACGGATCCGCGTGTCGTGCCGACGGTCAGCATTTCGTATTCACACTGCCCCTGGCTCAGGATGCGGACCTCGGCGAACGCGTCTTTCGGCCCGGCAATATCGAGCAACTGGAAGCCTGGAAACAACACCATGGCGACGGTGATCTTGCGCATATGTGAGTCCGATCCGATGAATTCGGGGCAGGGCAGGCGGAGCTTGGCGCCATTGCGGCACCGTTCACACGATGAAACCACGCGCGTCAACTGGCTTCAGCCGACGCCAGGAGCAAATAGTCTAAAGCGGCAAAAATTCGATGACCAGCAGGACGTGACGCTGATTGATCGGCATGGAGCCGGCGCATGCAGCATGCGCCGTGCTGTTTTTAACAGGATGCTTAGACTGTCTGATGAAATGCACGCACATTCGTGCTTCGGGAATTGGCATGCAGGCTGCGCTGTGCGAGGTTGCCAAAGAGCAAACCCAGCGTGGTCCACATGATCACTTGCATGCCGATGGCGGCAACGCGGAATTTCCAAAGCAGCACGGCAGGAAAGGCAGCGGGTACTTCGTTGATCGCCGGCATGCCGATCTGCACGGCGGCAATGATCACGACAAACACCGCTGCGCCTGCAATGGACGCGTTCCATGATCCAAGGCGGGCAATGGCGGCCCGGCGAACCTTTAGCGAAAACACCGTGGCGGCTAGCGAGATCACGATCATCAAGAAGTACAGGCCAGTGCGATAACCTATGGTCGCCGGGTCTCCAACCGAAGGTGGATTGGCTGGGTACTTCAGGTTCGGCACGATCACGAGGCTAATGAATCCCGCGATGGCCAGCCACGCCGATAAAGCATTGGCGCCAAGCGTGCCGGCCCGGCCGACCAAGGCAGAGAAGGTCAGCGCGAACAGGCCGCCGATAGCCGCGCTATAAGCCATAACGCCCGTGAGCAAGCCAAGGCCGGCCTGCGTATGACGGCTGACAAGTTCCGGTTCGGGCGCTTCGCCTTTTGCCGCGTCCGCTTTCTCCTCGAACGAGATTGCCTGATCGACCTGAGGCTCGCCGACTATTTTTGCGAAACTGAACGTGAGCAGCCCGGCGGCAATGCCTGCGAGCATGCCGCGCACCAATAATTTACCGACCATGGAATGCTCCAGTTCAATGACAAGGGAAGCCGAGCAAGTGCCGGCCATCGTGTACAAATTCATGCACGTACATGCCCGGAATCAGCGACGTGGCGCCTTCTTCCGCACCCACGAAATAGATTGCGAGCAGCATTAGCAGACCGCCGAAAATCGCCCACGGCATCAGCTCGCGAGCGGGAAGCGGTAATGGCATGACAGTTGAATCCAGAACAACGTCGGACATAAGGATCTCCAAAAGCATCTAAAAATACGGCTCGGCTTAAGCGCGAGCGGTGACGACTACAGCGTCGATAGCGGCTATTTCCGCCGCCGACAGCACGCCCGCCTCAACCAGGGTTTTCTTGAGTGCGAGAAAAAAACGTTCGTAATAGTCCCAGCGCGGTTGACCCGCGCAATAGCCGTCCTCCCATTGGGCGATCGATTCAATCAGGTTCTGCCGGAACGCTTCCCACTCGAAGTAGCCGGTCTTCGACAACGACAACGCAAGACCGAACACATCGCGTTCCCACGATTTGTCGAAGAGAAACTTGCCTTGGCTGCGCGGCGGTGAGTCGGGTTGCCCCAGCATGCTTGATGCAGCGTATTCCTCGAAGCGAGTGAACATGATCAGCCCGCAGCGAGTGATGTCGACGGAGGTGGGGGCACGAGCGCAACGCCCATCATGGCCTCCGGCGTGACGAGCGCGGCCAGTGCTTCTTCGCTCATGCCCTCCGTTCCCGCGGGACGTTCCGGGACGACGAACCAGCGAATCTGTGCGCTGCTGTCCCACACCTTGACCTCGGTGTCGGCCGAAACCGGCACGCCGAATTCGCGCAGCACCACACGCGGTTCACGCACGCCGCGCGCGCGAAATACGGGGTCCTTGTACCAGTACGGCGGCAGGCCGAGTACTGGCCACGGATAACATGAGCACAACGTACAGATGATCAGGTTATGCACGCCGTCGCCGTTCGCAACTGCGGCCATGTGTTCACCCTCCGCACCATCCATACCTTGCGGTAAGTCCATTGTCGCGATGGCTTTGGGCGTGTCTTCGATCAAAAGCTGCTTGAACGCGGGATCGACCCACGCACGCGCGACAATGCGCGCGCCGTTGAACGGGCCCGCCACGGTTTCGAAATGGCCGAGCACGGTATCTACCGAGTCGCTGCCCAGTACCCCTTTCTCGATCAATAGCGCTTCCAGCGCGCGCACTCTCGCGGCGCTGGCCGCCTCGCGCTCATCGTCGTATTTGAATAGGTCGCTCATGGTCTTGGTTCCTGACGTGGATCAATTGGCTGCAAGCAGATAGGCATCGAAGAGATCGGCGTAAATGGTCGTATTGGGCTCGCTCTTCTCCTCGCCCCAGATGTCGGCGGCATTGAATGCCACGCGATATACCGGCATGGCCTGACCGATGCCATCGGGTCCTGTCGAAACGAAATACGTAAATGCACCGGGGTAAACAAAGTCCACCGTGCCGCGTTTGTTACGCAGATATCCGGGCAAGCGCGTGTGGTCGACCGCATCGGGGTCCGCCACGCATACGTGCGTGCCCTTCGAAAAGCGTGGCGCTTGTTCGAATGCGTGGAAGCCGGAATCGCCGTTGACCAGGTACGCATTGATCTGCGCCGCAATTGCGGGATTAGGCTTGGCGGGAAGCGCCGCTTGTGGATCAGCACGGTAATGACGGGTCTTTTCGTCGAGTTCGTCAGCTGACACATATCCTTCATCGATAAAAAACTGCGAGATGCCCATCAACCATTTTTCGTAATAGCGGAACTTGAAATACTCGAACGGCTGCATGCCTTCGGCACCCGTACGCAACGACGCCCAGGTCCAGGTATTCCTGAATGTAGTGGGCAGATCGGCTATGGGATAACGAGGCAATGCATCGGAGAGATGCGTGCTCTCGGCCATCATCACCGTATGGATGCCGAAGATGCGTTTCTCCCACGGCTCGACGAACACTTGCGTGTCCACGTTGACCGGACCAAGATTTTCCAGCCCGCCTAAGTTGTGCTGTAGTTTCATTCGATGTTCCCGGACGGAAGTGAGTTGAGGTTCAGTTGAGCTGCGGCTCGGGTTTGCGGGTCAGGGCGTCGCCGAGGGCTTCGGACACGATCCCAAATAGCGCGCCCGTGATCAACGCGGCCGCCGCAACGAGGGCGGGGTTATGAATGCCGGACGTGGTAATGGCTCGGCCGGTGGCGACTGTCGTCCCTACGGTCGATGCAAAACCCCACACGACTGCGGGCAGCACGCTCAGCAACTTGAGCTTCGATGCCTGCACCATGGCCGCGCTGCCGACCCCCACGCAAATCGCCGCGATGGCGGGTGTCTGCGTCGAGCTCGCAATGGCCAGCAGCGACAGCGACGCAATGACAAGGCCAGTGAGATTTGAAGCGATGCTTTGCACGAATCCGGCCGGGCCGCCGCCGACCACGAAGAACGATGCCCATGCGATGAATGTCACCCAGACGGGAATCGGAAACACGGTGGCGGTGATGTAGGTATCGACTACGGCTAACACACCAATGCTGACCGTAAAGGCTTCGGACTTTTTCATTGCGGGCTCCTTGAGGATGGGGATTCAGGGCTGATGCAGGCAATCGAGAAAGGCGTCTCTCAGGCGCGGCATGTCGAGGTCGCGACCGATGAATACAAACTTGTTGTCACGTGTTTCATCGGCGCGCCACACGCGTCCGGGACGCCCTTCGAGCAGCATGTGGACGCTATGAAAATGGAACTGCCGGGGCTCGGACTGAAAGTTCAGCACGCCCTTCATCCGCATGAGTTGCGCGCCGGACTGCTGAACCAGTTGGTTGATCCAGCGGTTGAATCGATCTGGATCCAGGGCGCCGCTCTCAACCAGCGAACACGATTGAATCGATGAATCGTGTTCATGGTCGTGAGCGGTTTCATCGAGCAGGTCGGGCTCGATTTCAAGTAGCGCGGGCAGGGAAAAACGCCGTACGCCAAGCAGTGAATCGGGTGGAACTTGCGAATGGCTCGCAGCGGTGATGGCCGCGGTCGGGCTCAGTGCACGCACCTGCTGTTCGAGCAGATGCAGCGCGTGAGCGTCGATGAGATCCACCTTGTTGATGACGACGATGTCAGCGAACGCTACCTGCTCGCGCACGATCTCGTCCTGGAGTTGCTGAGCGAAATGATGTGCATCGACGACGGTGACCACCGCCTCGAGTTCGACCGCTTCGCGCAAATCCGGGTCTGCAAGGAAGGTTTGCAAGACCGGCGCTGGATCGGCGAGTCCGGATGTCTCGACGATCAGGCGATCAAGTCTCGCGTGCGTGTTGCCTTGGGTGCGCATCAGCAATTCCTTCACGCTCGCCACCAGGTCGGCGCGCACGGTGCAACATACGCAGCCGTTGTTGATTTCGATCAGCGCTTCTTCCTCGGCGACGATCAACTGGCCGTCGATGCCGACCTCGCCGAACTCGTTCACGACAACGCCGATGCGCCCGGTCGTGCTGTGCTGTATCAGGTGATTGACCAGCGTGGTTTTGCCGGCGCCCAGAAAGCCTGAAATCACGGTGACGGGAATCTTGCGCCGCGGATTGGGTTGAGGTTGGTGCATGGCAGATCTCGACAAGGGCTTGAGGGATTTGGCCTTGTAAAGAGCGAGTACCAGGCCTGATTTCGCCAGACGGCCTGAGTGAAACGCGCTATGTCTCGATTGCCCCGCTCTGATGGCCGTATTGGGTTGAACGGTCGATAACGGACAAAATCCGGCTATGACCTGCTCCAGGTTCGGGACAGGAAATGGTGCATCGACGGGCAAGCGTGCCCACGCTGGGTGCGCGATGTGCCCTGATTAGCGAGGTGGATTTGAGAGAAAAGCGATCAGCAATGGTTCAAGCCGCTTCGCACGAGACGACCATTCAGCGCGTAGGGGTGAGCGTCGTCAAAAAACAGACCTCGGTAATAATGCCGATATTGCATTCACCGACGCCGCTTTCCCGCGCGTCGATCTACAAGGGAGCGACGGCGTGGTCGATTCATCCGCAGTCTTGACGGTGTTGTCTGTCTATATCGCAGGTGTGGTTATTCCCGGGCCGAACTTCGTGGCGGTTGCGCACAAGGCGGCTTCATCGACACGCTCCGAGGCTCTGGCAGTTGTAGCGGGAATCGTCCTGGTCAGCTTGTTCTGGGCGACCTGCGCCATTCTCGGCGTGGGGATTGTGTTCGCTGCATTCCCATGGATGGCGTTGGTCGTCAAGATTGGCGGCGCGGTGTACCTGATGTGGTTCGGCTTCCGGCTCATCCTCCAGGCGCGAGCCGGCGGGGCGGGCATGGCTGAGGCGAGTGTGTCCGGCGGATTGCGCAAGGCATTTGTGCAAGGCTTCGCGACCAACATCACGAACCCGAAGTCGGTGGCATTTTTCGCCGCCATCTTCGCTTCCGCCACGCCCGCGCATATGTCGCCGGTCACCTTCGCAGCGATGCTTGCCATGGTCGCTCTGGTCGCCACGACTTGGTACGGCTTCGTCGCGCTCGTGCTGTCGCACGCGGGGATTGCGTCGGGCTACCGCGGGTATCGGGCATGGATCGACCGCGTCTGCGGCGGGTTGATCGTGGCGCTGGGCGTTCGCCAGTTATTGACCCGCTGAAACGCGCTTGACGAAGACGGGAGGCGATGGGCGCTTAGGGATGCGAGTACGCACCCTTGTCGGCGGCACGTTGCGTTTTCTTGGGTTTCTTATGTTTGGGCGGCGGCGCGTGGCGCGAAGCGCCACCGGTTCCGGACATGGACGACTGTCCCTCGCCGAAATTAAAAGTCTCCGCCAGTGCGGCGGTCGAGATAAAAGCAAAAGCGCTGAGGGTCGAGGCGATCACTATTTTTGTAAGCTTCATTGAGCGGATGTTCCAGGGTTATTAAAGTGCGTCAGCTTAAACTAAAGCGCTACTGACGCATCTCGTCCCTCGACCTCATTTGCCGCGAAGCGGCTTGTCCTGCATGTACCAGGACAACGCGAACGCGAGCAGTACGACCGCACCGGCCACGAAAAACACCACGTGCATTGATCCCGAGAATGCGTTGAGATACGTCTCGCGCAAAGCGGCGGGGAGATGCTGGACCATGGTTGGCCCCATCGATTGCGGCAACTCCGTCCCTGGCGGCATGGCGTTTGCCAGACGTGAATGCAGACCGTTCGTAAAGATTGCGCCGAACGTTGCAACCCCCACCGAACCACCGATCGACCGGAACAGCGTGGCGCCAGACGTCGCCACGCCCACGTTCCTGAACGGCACCGCATTCTGCACGGCGAGCACCAGCACCTGCATCACCATGCCGAGTCCAAGCCCCAGCAACAGCATGAACAGATACATGGTGTGAAGCGGGGTATCCAGTTGCAGTGTGGACAGCAGGAACATGCCGCAGGCCACGATCGCGGTCCCGCAGATCGGGAACCAGCGATATTTCCCGATTCGGCTAATCAGGCGACCGCTGATGATGGAGGTGGACAGTATGCCGGCCATCATCGGCAAAACTTGCAGGCCGGCTTGCGAAGGGGTTGAACCCTTCGCCACTTGCAGATACAGCGGCAGGAAAGTGATCGCGCCGAACAGCGAAAATCCAATGATGAAACCGATCAGGCCACTCAGCACGAACGTGCGTTCCCTGAAAAGCTCAAGCGGCATGATCGGTTCATCGGCGAGACGTTCTTCGTAGATAAAACCGCCCAGCGTAATGAATCCGAGCGCGAGCGTGAACCAAAGCTGCGGGGAACTCCACGGCAGCAACGTGCCGCCCTGACTGGTAAAAAGAATGATACAAGTGAGCGATACGGCTAAAAACGCGGCGCCCATGTAATCGATTTTATGCTTCACGTGCGCCACGTGCGGTTTGAACACGAGTCCGATCACGATCAGCGCAAGCACGCCCAGCGGCACGTTGATATAGAAGATCCAGCGCCACGACAAATGCTCGACGATAAACCCGCCCAGCAGCGGTCCGACGACCGTCGCGAGTCCGAATACGCCGCCGAACAAGCCCTGGTAGCGGCCGCGTTCGGCGGGCGGAATGACGTCGGCAATGGCGGCCATGGTCACGACCATCAAACCGCCACCGCCGAGCCCCTGCAACGCGCGCAATACGATCAACTGAGTCATGTCCTGTGCGACGCCGCACAGGATCGAGCCGGCCAGAAAAATGAGGATTGACGCCTGAATGACGACTTTGCGACCGAACAGATCGCCGAATTTGCCGTACAGCGGCACCACGATAGTCGACGTCAGCAGGTATGACGTCACGACCCAAGACAGGCTTTCGAGCCCGCCCAGCTCGCCCACAATGGTGGGCAACGCGGTGGAAACGATGGTCTGGTCGAGCGCGCCGAGCAGCATGACGAGCAGCAGCGCCGTGAAAAGAAGCCGGATTGGCGGCCGCTCTGCAATGGCAGGAAGTGCGACAGAGGGTTGCAGGGATTCCATTCGGCTGCCCGATGAGATAAATTAATGTTGGAGTTAATATTAGGCGACGCCATTCGCGGGGTCAATTGCCACTATGACTAAAGATGTAACCGATCCTTCCGGGCAGTCCGTTTCGTCCGCCCACGCTGAACCGCCGAAGGCCGGCCGTCGGCCTGGGAGGCCTAGTGGCGCGCAGCACGGCGAGCCGCGGACGCTGTTGCTGGATGTGGCGCTGGTTTTATTCGCCCGTCAGGGAATCATGGAGACCACGCTCGGGGCGATAGCGCGCGAGGCGGGCGTGACGCCGGCCATGGTCCATTACTACTTCAAGACGCGCGATCAACTGCTGGATGTGTTGATCGATGAGCGATTCGTGCCTTTGCGCGCCGAACTCGGGCGCGCGTTCGCCGACTCGGACGCGGAACCGGCGGAAGCGTTGCGTGGGTTCGCCGAAGGGCTCATTGCTGTGTGCGAGCGGTATCCGTGGTTCGCGACGCTGTGGGTTCGCGAGGTGATCAGCGAAGGCGGATTGCTGCGTCAGCGCATTGCAGAGCGTTTCGGCGATGCCAATAAGAAGGCATCGATTGCACGCATCGCGCAGTGGCAGAAAGAGGGCAAGCTCAACCCGCACCTGGAACCTTCGCTGCTGTTTGTGTCGGTATTCGGACTAACGGTGTTGCCGCTGGCGGTGACTTATACGTGGGCTGAGGAGAGCGGCGGCTGTGCGCCCAGGCGCGACCAGATCGCCAAGCACGCGGTGGCGCTGCTGATGCACGGCGTCGGGCCGGTTTGAGCGCCACGGCAGCGGGGCTTGGGACCTCAGGACGTCGCGCTTATGCGGGTACCGCGACAGGGGCATGGTCCTGGCCGGCATCGAGCATCCGGACAGCGAACCCATAACACCGTTCGATCAAATCGGGCCGCATCACTTCACGCGGTGCGCCTTGCGCGATGATCGTGCCATCTGCGAGCAGCGCGATGGTGTCGGCGTGGCGGGCGGCGAGATTCGGATCGTGCACGATAGCCAGTGCGCCGATATGCCAGTCCCGCGTCAAGTCGCGCACCGTCGTCAGCAGCCGGTGCTGATGCGCAAGATCGAGTGCGGCGGTGGGTTCATCGAGTAAAAGGTAACGCGGTGTTGCGTGGGCCGGATCACTCGCGTTGGTAGCGTTGGTCGGGTCGGGCCATAGCTGCGCCAGCACCCGCGCGAACTGCACACGTGCAAGCTCCCCACCGGACAGTGTTGTGATCTCGCGGCCCGCGAGGCCATTGGCCCCGGCTAGCGTCAAGGCATCGGCGACAATGCCCTGGTCATGGCGCGACGGCACGCCGCCACGCAGATGCGGATATCGCCCGAGCAGCACGATTTCTTCGACGCTGAATGGAAACGCCGGTTGCGATGCTTGCGGAAGCACGGCGCGCAGCAGCGCGAGTCGTCGTGGCGGGATGGTATGGAGTGGCTCGTCGTTGAGCGTGATGGTGCCGGAATGGCGCGCGGCGCGCGACGGTCCGCCGGTCTGGAAATCGCCAGCTAGCGCTTTGAGCAGCGTGCTTTTGCCCACACCATTGCGTCCCAGCAGCGCGGTCAGCGTCCCCGGTTTGATGGTCAACGACAGGTCGCGCAGGATCGGCGTCGCGCCATGTGCCACGCAGAGGTTGCTCGTCATCAGCATCGGTTGGTACTCCACATTGATATCAGTCGCTACAGGCCGAGCTGGCTGCGACTGCGCCACAACAGCATCAGGAAGAATGGCGCGCCGAGCAACGCGGTCAGGATGCCAAGCGGTACTTCGGCCGGCGAGGCCACGGTCCGCGCGGCCAGATCGGCGAGCACGGTCAGGAGCGCTCCCAGCAGCATCGCGCCGGGCATCACCACGCGCTGATCCGGGCCGCACGCGAGCCGCACGCAATGCGGTGCAACCAGCCCGATAAAGCCGATCACGCCCGTGCACGAAACCAACGCGCCCACGCTCAACGCCGACGCGACCAGCACCGTTCGTTTGACCGCTTGCGTGGATACGCCAAGATGCTGCGCCTCGGTCTCACCCAGTTGCAGCGCATTCAGTGCGTGCGAATGGCGCGCGATCAGCACGACACCCAGCAACACGAATGGCAGCACTGCACCGAGCACGGGCCATTGCGCACCGCCAAGGCTGCCGAGGCTCCAGAAGGTGAGCGAACGCAATTGCGCGTCGTCGGCTATGTAGGTGAGCAGGCCGATCGCCGCGCCCACGAGCGCATTGATCGCGATGCCTGCCAGCAGTAGAAGCGGCAACGCGAGCCGCCCGCGTGCCGCCGCGAGCCGATAGACCAGCGCGGATACCGTCAGCGCGCCGGCGAACGCGGCGATCGGCAAGAAGTAGAGGCTTACCATAGCGACGGACGCACCGAGGAGCGGCCCGAGCACGATCAGCGTCGAGGCGCCGAGCGCCGCACCGCTCGAGATGCCGATCAGGCCCGGATCGGCGAGCGGGTTGCGAAATAGCGCCTGCAACGCGCTGCCCGCCGCGCCGAACCCCGCGCCCACGAGCAGTGCCAGCAACACGCGGGGCAATCGTATGCCAAGGAGTACAGCGTGAGCTTGCTGGAGAGCAGGATCGGATGTGACGGCGTCGCCGCTTGCGGTCAGGGCAGACCAGACAAGTGCCGGTGTCATCCGATAAGCCCCCACGCAGATCGCGGCCAGCGTCGCCAGGAAGAGGGCTGCTGCCAGCCCCGCCAGCGTCAACGTTGCCACGCGGCGTCTGCGATCGACCAGCGGCATGGGCGCGACCGATGCCGCGGCCTGGGTGCTCATCAGACTTGCCCCAAACGTTGATTGAGAGCCGTGACGGCGGCCGGCAGACGCGGTCCGAACCCGAGCAGGAATAGCGCGTCGAGTGAGACCACGCGCTTCGCACGGCCGGCGGGCGTGGCGCCAAAACCCGGGCTCGCGAGCAGCGCCGCCGGGCCTCCGACCGCACTCAAACCTTCATCGGTAATCAGCACGATGTCCGGCGCAGCGTTGACCAACGCCTCCGCTGACAATGGTCGATAACCGTTGAATCCCTGCATCGCATTACGTGCGCCGGCGTAAGCGAGCATGGCGTCAGCGGCAGTGTTCTGGCCCGCGGCCAGCGCCTGATTGCCCGTGTGATTCAGCACGAACAGGACGCGCGGCGGCGACCCGTTTCGACCTAGCGCCGATGCCTCCACCGCTTGACGGGCGCTCTGCCAATCGCGATCGAATCGTGCCTGAAGCGCATGGCCGGCGGTGGTTGCATCGAGTGCGCCTGCAATGCCCGTGATCTTGCCGCGCACCGTGTCCACGTCATGGCGCTCAGGGAACGACACCACTTCTACGCCTGCTTTTTGCACCTGGCTCAACACGCCCGGCGGTCCGGCTTCGGCGGACGCGAGGATCAGGTCTGGCCGCAGCGACAACAATCCTTCAGCCGAGAGCGCACGCTGATAACCCACCTTCGGCAACTCGCGCGCAGCGGCGGGATAGGTGCAGGTGGTGTCAGTTGCGACCAGCGTGCCGTGTGCGCCGGCTTGCGCGCCGAGCGCGTACACGACTTCCGCGAGTGCACCGCCAACGACGATCACCCGCCGCTGCGATTGCGCCAGCGCACGGCCCTGCAGCGCGCCCGCCACCAGCATCACACCGCCGCCGATGAGAAGCTTTCGGCGCTGGCCGTTGAAGCGTTCGCGGTTCATGCCAAAACCTCGCCCTGCAAAGGCGCGATGCCCGCAATCAGTTCGCGCCAGCCTTCGAGTTCCGGCGTGCCGGGTTTGCGCGCACCAAACAGCATCGCGATGTTTTCACCGTCGGCGTCGAACAGTTCGAGCGACGTCACAATGCCATCGCTTGTCGGCTTGCGCACAACCCAGGCGCTGGCAATCAGATCAGCGCGCAGATGCAGATTGAAGTCCGGATCGAGCACGTTGAGCCACGGCCCCATCACGCGGATCGTTTTGACCGGACCCGTATGGATCTGGATCATGCCGCGATTTCCCACGAATACCATGATCGGCAATTCGGTCTCAGCGGCCCTTTCCAGCAGGCCTTGCAGCGC
>NZ_JAQGMM010000115.1 GCF_028292365.1 Caballeronia sp. | reverse complement strand
GCGCGGCTCAACAGCGGTGTGCGCTTTATCGAAACAACGGTTGAAGCCGCGCGTCACGCGCTGGCGGAAGAGCGCATGTATGTGAAACAGGTCGAATCGGCTATCGCGATGCACGCGGAACGCCTCGGCCGGTAAGTGAACAGGGAACGAAGATGGAAATCGATCTGAACGCCGATCTCGGCGAAGGCATGGGCACTGACGAAGCACTGCTCGATCTCGTGAGCTCCGCGAATATTGCTTGCGGTTGGCACGCGGGCGGGGCAACTGCCATGCGCGATTGCGTGCGCTGGGCGGTTGCGAAGGGTGTTGCCATTGGTGCGCATCCGAGTTTCAACGATCCCGAGAATTTTGGCAGGAAGGAGATGGACATTCCCGTGTACGAGATTTACGCGGGCGTGTTGTATCAGTTGGGCGCGCTGGCTGCGATCGTGAGGGCCGAAGGCGGCCGGATGTCGCATGTGAAGCCGCACGGTGCGCTCTATAACCAGGCCGCGAAGAATCCGGAAATTGCCGAGGCTATTGTTGCGGCGATTCGTGATTTCGATCCGTCGTTGCTCGTGTTCGGGCTGGCGAACAGCAATCTCGTCGATGCCACGCGCAAGGCGAACCTGGTCGCGATCGAGGAAGTTTTTGCAGACCGCGGATATCGGGCGGATGGCTCGCTCGTGCCGCGCAAGGACCCCGGCGCGCTGCTCGAGGACGAGGAAGTCGTGATCACCCGCACGCTGAAAATGGCAACGGAGCATCGTGTCCAAGCGGTCAGCGGGGAGTGGGTGCCGATCAATGCGCAGACGGTTTGTCTTCACGGCGACGGCGCGCATGCGCTCGCATTCGCCCGGCGGATTCGCGGGGCGCTTGAAACGGCGGGCATCGACGTTCGCGCTGCGCACGCGGTCGAAGTTTGATAAGCGGTCGTTAGCGGTTTTGCATTGATCGAATGGCTCACTCGCTGCCTGGCGCTATGTCACGCAGCGAGTCGAATCTACGCCTCAAGGAACCTGAATGCCTCGCGACTTGGCGGGGCGTTTTCGTAAGCGGCCATAGAGCCGTTTTATCAAGCCAACGGAACGGCCCGCTCGAAGCAAGCGGTTCGTCCAGCGGCGGAAGAAGCCCTTACCGGGGCATTAGCCCGACCACTTGGAGATCTTATGGGTACCGCTGTCAATCTATGGCCACTGATAGGCGTGGCCGTCATCATCGTGGGATTTATCCTGCGCTTCAATCCGATGCTGATCGTGGCCGCCGCCGCCATCGTCACCGGCCTGGCGGCGCACTTTCCCATCGATCGCATTCTCACCGCGATCGGCACGGGTTTTCTCAAGACGCGCAACATTCCGCTCATCATTTTGCTGCCGCTGGCCGTCATCGGTTTGCTGGAACGGCACGGTCTGCGCGAACGCGCGCAAATCTGGATTTCGGGCATCAAGGCGGCAACCGTGGGACGCCTGCTGATCGTCTATTTGCTGATTCGCGAGTTGACGGCGGCAGTCGGGCTGACCGGTCTCGGCGGACATCCGCAAATGGTCCGGCCGCTGCTCGCGCCCATGGCCGAAGGCGCCGCGCAAACACGTTTCGGCAAGCTCTCCGATGAAACCCGCTTCAAGCTGCGAGCGTGGTCCGCCGCGACCGATAACGTCGGCCTGTTCTTCGGCGAAGACATCTTCGTTGCGTTCGGCGCGATCGTATTGATGACGACCTTCCTGAAGGAAGCGGGGATCGTGGTTGAACCGCTGCACGTCGCCGTCTGGGGCATCCCTACTGCGATCTGCGCATTCCTGATTCACGGCTTCCGGCTGTGGCTGCTCGATCGACGGCTGAATCGCGAACTCGGCGCGTTGACCAAAAACGTTCGCGGAGAAACTGCATGACACTGACGCTCAACTATCTGTTCTATCTGCTGGGCATCGTGCTGGTCGTTGTCGCCGGCATGATCTACGTCGATAAAAAACATCCTCGCCGTCTCACCGCCGGAACCTTCTGGCTTGTGTATGCGCTGATTTTCCTGATCGGCGACTGGCTGCCGGCCAATGTGGTCGGCGTGCTGGTTGTAGCGATGGCCTTGATAGCGGGCTTCGGCGGCGTCACGGCAGGCAAGCCGAAGATGCTCTCCGACGAAGCGCGCCGCCAGAGCGCCATGCGTCTTGGCAACAAGCTGTTCGTGCCTGCGTTGACCATTCCCGTGGTGACGGTTGTCCTGACACTGGGAGCGAGTTACCTGGTGTTCGGCGGCAAGCCGCTGCTCGATCCGAAGAACGTCACGCTGATGGGTTTTGGCATCGGCTGTATCGTTGCACTCGGCGTAGCCTGCGTGATGACACGCGATACGGTCGGGCAATCGATGAAAGAAACGCGCCGTCTGGTCGACGCACTTTCGTGGGCTGCCGTGCTTCCGCAAATGCTGGGCATGCTGGGTCTGGTGTTCTCGGATGCGGGCGTGGGCAAGGCGGTCGCACATGTGACAACGGCCTATGTGAACCTCGATTACCGCCTGGTCGCGGTGGCGGTGTATTGCATCGGCATGGCGCTCTTCACGATGGTCATGGGCAACGGCTTCGCGGCGTTCCCGGTGATGACGGGCGGCGTAGGCGTGCCTATTCTGGTCGGTGTATTTCACGGCAATCCGGCCACGATGGTCGCGATCGGCATGTTCTGCGGTTACTGCGGCACGCTCATGACGCCGATGGCCGCGAACTTCAACATGGTGCCGGCCGCGCTGCTCGAATTACCCGATAAAAACGCGGTGATCAAAGTCCAGATTCCGACGGCGCTGTCGTTGCTGGTGGTGAACATCTTCTTGTTGAACTGGATGATGTTCCTGTGATGCGAAGGCGTGGGTTCACGCCGGATCCACCACGAACCCACGCTTTCTCAGCAACGTCAGCACCCCTCTTTTCCCCCCAAGATGCAACGCGCCAATCGCCACGAACACCGGCTTGTTCGGCGCGGCCATCGCCACCACTCGCGCCGCGAACCGATAATTCCGGTCGACTACCACGCGGTTATCGATCTGCCTTGCAAGCTGCTTCGATCTCGCCAGTTTCTCCGTCTTGGCGTCGTCCCACGCCTTCAGCGCATCGGCGTCGCCAATCCGCCATAACCGATGCAGCTCCTTCACATCGGCAACGTTCTCGGCCGGCGTCTGCACCAGATCCTGCGCGAGCATTTCCCGTTGCTGCGCCTGCGTGAGCCGTGTGAACGCGGCAATCTGCTCATTGAGCGTCTCCAATCCCACCACCCGCCCGCGCGGCCGCAAATAGACGTTCTGCAATTGCGTTTCCGTGCCGAATTCGGTCTGGAATCCAGCCTTCAGGGTGTCGACGGTTTCAACGAGCATCGACGCCAGCCACGGCCGCGAGCGGCTGATATCGTCGAGCATCGTGGGGTTGCCGCGCATGCGTGTTCGCAGCTTCTGCCACAGCGCATCGGGCAAATAGCGCGACAGGCACGGCTCCCGGCACACGCCGTATTTGCTGACTTCATCGGCCGATACAACCAGGTCGTCGGGAGAGATCTCCAGCGCGAGAATAGGCGATGCATCGAGCGCGCCGAGGATCGGCTTGCGGAACGGCTGACTGGCGGGGTAGTCGTCGGCGAAACCGACGTGCAGCGTACCCAGCACGTAAATAGTGACCTGGCCTTTGGTGGCGACGTAAAACGGCATATGAGCCGGCTGCGCCCGAACCGGACCGCTGGCTGTGGTGCCGTTCGAATGGTCTATATCGGGCGGCGCCGGACGCGCAGGCGGGACACTTAGTCCGGGTAATGCAGAAGAAGACGTAGGCGGCACCGCGGCGCCCGGCGGCGAGCGCGCGCCGGTCACAGCAAAAGCCAAACGCGGCGCCAGGCAGAAAACGGCAAGGATCGCCACCACCACCGCAAAAACCGCAACAAAACGGCGCGCAACCTGCCGCGCCGTCTGGCGTTCAGGCATCGATCTCCCCGACTTCCTCGGCGCGATGACAGGAGACGTGCCGACCATCGACGAAACGCAGCGCCGGTTCTTCGACGCGGCATTTATCGATTGCATACGGGCAGCGCTGATGAAATGTGCAACCTGATGGAGGGTTAAGCGGCGAAGGCATTTCGCCCTGCAGCCGGATCTTGATGCGCCGATCTTCTTCGAACAAGGCAGGCGTCGCCGACATTAACGAGCGCGTGTACGGATGACGCGGTCGAGCGTAGATCGTTGCCTTGTCGCCAAGTTCGGCCACACCGCCAAAATACATCACCATGACGTCATCGGCGATATGTTCCACCACCGACAAGTTGTGCGAGATGAACACATAGCTTGTACCGAACTGCTGCTGCAGGTCCATGAACAGATTCAGAATCTGCGCCTGGATTGAAACATCCAGCGCGGACACGGGTTCATCGGCCACCAGGATCTGCGGGTCCAGAATCATCGCACGCGCGATAGCAACCCGCTGGCGCTGGCCGCCCGAGAACATGTGCGGATACCGCGCCGCGTGTTCCGGCCGCAAACCAACCGTGCGCATCATGTGCGCGATACGCTCGGCGCGCTCGCTGGACGACAGCTTCGTGTTGATCGCCAGCGGTTCGCCCAGCGTCTGCTCGACGGTTTTCCGCGGATTCAACGAAGCAAACGGATTCTGGAACACCATCTGCACGCGTTGCCGCAAGTCGGCTACTTTCGCGCGGTTCGCGCTCGCTACGTCCTCGCCGTCAATCAGCAAACGTCCCGACGTGGGCGCTTCGATCATCGTCAACTGACGCGCCAGCGTCGATTTGCCGCAACCGGATTCGCCCACCACGGCAAGCGTCTTGCCGCGCTCAAGCGAGAACGACACGCCGTTCAGCGCCTTGACGGTTCCCTGCTGGAACATGCTGCGCTTGACGCTGTAGTGCCGCGTCAGTTTATCGGCGACGAGGACGATGTCTTTAGCGTCTTTTGCGAAGGTCTCAGGAACGGCATTCATCGCGCGCCTCCATGTTCTGCCACGAGGTCCATGTTCAGCGGCTTGATGCAGCGTGCGCGCACCGCCGGATCGTTCGGGGCGAGTTGAAAGAGCGCCGGCCGAGCCTTGCGGCAATCGTCGACGGCGTAGCTGCAGCGGGGCGCGAATAAACATCCGGTCGGACGATCGTCGCGGCCCGGGACCATGCCCGGCAAAGCTGCGAGACGCTCGGCGCCGCGGCTATGCTCGGGAATGGCGGCGAGCAACGCTTCCGTGTACGGATGATGCGGCTCGCTGAAAATCGTCGGCACGTGATTCGTTTCGATAATCTCGCCCGCGTACATCACGGCCACACGTTGCGCGACTTCGGACACGACCGCGAGATCGTGCGAGATCAGCACGAGCGCCATGCCGCGTTCCTTCTGCAGCTTGACGAGCAGCTCCATGATCTGCGCCTGGATGGTGACGTCGAGCGCGGTGGTGGGTTCGTCGGCAATCAGCAGCTTCGGATTGCAGGCGACCGCCATCGCAATCATCACGCGCTGGTTCATGCCGCCGGACATCTGGTGCGGGAAGGCATCAATGCGGCTCTTCGCGTCGGGAATCCCCACTTGATCAAGCAATTCCAGTGCGCGTTGATGCAGCTTTGATCCTTTCAAGCCTTCGTGAAGCCTGAGGACTTCCTTGATCTGATAACCGACGGTGTAGCTCGGATTCAGGCTCGACAGCGCGTCCTGAAAGACCATGGCAATGTCCTTGCCGATAATCTTCCTGCGTTGCCCCGCCGACGCCTTCAGCAAGTCGACGCCGTTGAACGTGACCTGATCGGCGGTGACAATGCCGGGGGCGTCGATCAAGCCCATGAGCGCCATCATGGTGACGCTTTTGCCGGAACCCGATTCGCCGACTACGCCGACCACTTCGCCGGGTTTGACGGATATATCGATTCGATCAACCGCCGGGAGTCCATTGAAACTCACGGCGAGATTGCGGATGGTTAGAAGATCGCTCATGTTCAGGCCATCCGTTTGAGTTTGGGATCGAGTGCGTCGCGCAGACCATCGCCGAGCAGGTTGATCACCAGGACCGAAATCAGGATGGAAAGCCCGGGCATGGTCACGATCCACCAAGCGCTTTCGATGTAATCACGCGCCGATGCGAGCATCGCGCCCCACTCCGCCGCCGGCGGTTGCACGCCAAGGCCGAGAAAGCCGAGCGCGGCGGCATCGAGAATGGCGGACGAAAAGCCTAACGTTGCCTGCACGATCAGCGGTGCGGCGCAGTTCGGCAGCACTTGCGAGAACATCAGCCGCACGGTGCCGGCGCCGGCCACGCGCGACGCCGTCACGTATTCGCGCTGCAATTCACCCAGCGCGGCGGCACGGGTCAGACGCACGTAACCCGGCAACGCGACAATCGCGATGGCGAGCATGGTGTTCATCAGCCCCGGCCCGATGATCGCGACCACCGCGACCGCGAGCAACAGCGAAGGCAACGCGAGCAGCACGTCCATGATGCGCATGATCGGCGTGTCGAACCATTTCTGGAAAAACGCCGCGATCAAGCCGAGCACAATGCCCGGAATCAACGCCAGCACCACGGACACAAAGCCGATCCAGAACGACAGCCGCGCGCCATACATCAGGCGGGAGAGGATGTCGCGGCCGGCTTCGTCGGTACCGAGAACGAAGCGCCAGTTGCCGCCATCGAGCCACGCGGGCGGAATCTTGACGTTGTCGCGATATTGCTCGATCGGGCTATGCGGCGCGATCAGCGGCGCAAAAATAGCGATGAACACCAAAATCAGCACGATCGCGCCGGCCACTACCGCGCCGCGATTGCGCGAGAAATTGGCCCAGAATTCGCGGCCGGCGAGGAACCGGCCACTTGGGACGGGGATCAGCGCCCCGGGATTGTTTTGGATATCGGCCATGGGCTTACCTCGTGTGGCGAATGCGCGGATTCAGCACGCCGTACAACAAGTCGACGACCAGATTCACAAGAATAACGAGCGTCGCGATCATCAGGATACCGCCCTGCACAACCGGATAATCGCGCCGGCTGATGGCGTCGATGAGCCATTTGCCCACGCCCGGCCACGAGAACAATGTCTCCGTCAGCACCGCGCCGGCGAGCAGCGTGCCGACCTGCAAGCCGATCACGGTCACCACGGGGATCAGCGCGTTACGCAGCGCATGCACGATCACCACGCGGGCCGGCGAAAGACCTTTGGCGCGCGCCGTGCGGATGTAGTCCTCGCGCAGCACTTCGAGCATTGACGAACGCGTCATCCGCGCGATCACGGCCAGCGGAATGGTGCCCAATACGATAGTCGGCAGAATCAGATGACTGACGGCGGACTTGAACGCGCCTTCATCGGTAGAAAAGAGTGCGTCCCACAGCATGAAGCCGGTGCGGTGCGGAATGTCGTATTCGACCGCGATGCGCCCCGAAACCGGTGTCCAGCCCAGTTTGGCCGAGAAGAACATGATGAGGATCAAACCCCACCAGAAGATCGGCATGGAATAACCGGTAAGCGCGGTGCCCATCACGCCGTGATCGACGACCGTCCCGCGTCTCAACGCGGCGACAACGCCGGCGGGCAACCCGATCACCAAAGCGAAAATCATCGCGCAGATCGCGAGTTCGAGCGTCGCCGGAAAGCGCGCCATGAATTCGCCCATCACGCTGGTATTGGTGATGATCGACATGCCGAGATCGCCTCTCAGCGCATGTCCGACGTAGTTGAAATATTGCACAGGAAGCGGCAGGTCAAGCCCAAGCCGCTTCATTGCTTCGGCGTGCATGGCCGGGTCCACGCCGCGCTCGCCCATCATGACTTCAATGGGATCGCCCGGGATCAGGTGGATTAACGCGAACGCGAGGATCGTGATGCCGATGAACGTCGGGATCACCATGCCTATGCGCCGCAGAACGAATCGGAACATGGTTCGTCTCTTTGGGGAGGAAAAATGCGACCGGCGACGCGGGCTTGTGACCCTTGTCGCCGGACCTTTTCGACTAGTTATAGTTTCAGTGCATGAAGCGTACCGCTAACAGCTTACTGCACGCCGACGCCGTCGAAACGCAGGTAACCCAGCGGCTCGATCTTCATGCCGGTCACCTTCTTGCTCGTCGGCTGATACACCGTGGAGTGAGCGATCGGCGAGAACGGCAGTTGGTCAGCGAAAATTTGCTGCGCTTGCATATAAGCCTGCGTGCGCTGCGCCTGGTCGGACGTGTTGCGGCCCTTGATCACCAGGTCGTTGAACGGCTTGTAGCACCAGTGCGAGAAGTTGCTGCCGTTGACCGCTTCGCAACCGAGCAGCGTGCCGAGCCAGTTGTCCGGATCGCCATTGTCGCCCGTCCAGCCAATCAGCATGGCGTCGTGCTCGCCTGCGTGGCCGCGCTTGATGTACTCGCCCCACTCATACGACACAATATTCGCCTTCACGCCAATCTTCGCCCAGTCGGCCTGGATCATCTCGGCCATCAGACGTGCATTCGGGTTGTACGGACGCTGGACCGGCATGGCCCACAGGTTCATTTCGAAACCGTTCGGGAAACCAGCCTTCGCGAGCAACGCCTTGGCCGCTGCGGTGTCGTACGCCTGAACCTTCAGGTTCTTGTCGTAGGACCATTCGGTCGGCGGCATTGGTGCAATCGCGGCCTGACCTGCGCCTTGATATACCGACTCAATGATCGCCTTCTTGTTGATCGCCATGTCCAGCGCGCGGCGTACATCGACGTTCTCGACGTTCTTCTTCGTCGTGTTGTACGCGACGTAACCTTCGTTGAAGCCCGGTTGCGACGGCGTGTCGAGGTTCGTGTCGGCCTTCAGCGGTGCAATGTCAGCCGGGCGCGGATAGCTCATCACCTGGCATTCGTTGTTCTTCAGCTTCTGCACGCGCACGGCGGCATCCGGCGTGATCGAGAAAATCAGCTTCGAGATTTTGACTGCGCCCGGCTTCCAGTAATCAGGATTGCCGTCGAAACGGATGGTCGCGTCTTTCGTGTAGCTGCGGAAAATAAACGGGCCCGTGCCAACCGGCTGCTGGTTGATGTCCGAAGCCTTGCCCGCTTTCAGCAGTTGCTGAGCGTATTCATCTGACTGGATCGACGCGTATTCCATCGCCATGTTCTGGATGAACGGCGCGTTGACTTCCTTCAGCGTGAACTTGACCGTGTACGGATCGACTGCTTCGATCTTCGTGATCAGCTTGTCCAGGCCCATGTCCGTGAAATACGGGAACGACGCGGGATAAGCCTTGCGGAACGGCTGGTTCGGATCGAGCATGCGGTTGAACGTGAAAAGCACGTCATCCGCGTTGAAATCGCGTGTGGGCTTGAAGAACGACGTGGTCTGGAACTTCACGCCATGGCGCAGATGGAACGTGTACGTCAAGCCATCGGGCGAGACGTCCCACTTTTCCGCGAGACCCCCTTCCACTTTCGTGCCACCGCGCTCGAATTCCACGAGGCGGTTGTAGACCGTGAAGGTGTTTGCGGTGAAATCGGTGCCCGTCGTGTATTGCGCGGGATCGAAACCGGCCGGGCTGCCTTCTGAGCAGTAAACGAGCGTTTTGTTGGGAATGGGTGCTGCGTGAGCGACGCTCGCGGTTACGAGCGATGCCGCGATGGCGGCGCTGAGTGCCATCGACAGACGAGCGGCTCGTAACAGGCCAATTTTCTTCATGTTTCCTCCAGGATCGATGCCGGCTAAAACCAGCGTAGCGCGATATTACTGAGCTTTGCCGGGGGGAACAAGGCGACGAAATTATTGAGGGGAATGTGTCTGGTAATAGACCATAACGATTTGTGATACAAACGCCCGCTCTGGGCAATTCGGGTTTGCAATTACACCCGTCAACAGACGAAGGCATCGGAGCGCCCGACCAGCAAGTCAACTACCTGGCCATTGGCGTGGATTGCGGGGATATTTCTATTTTTAATCGTGTCTAAAATATTTAATCATTAATTGACTTATTCTCTGTTCGCATAAAACACGTCGAACCTGTCTGGTCTACCCCGCCTACATACCCTCATACGCCCTCCACGAGAAGAAAGGTAGTCGATTATAAATTGGAAACAAACTTCTCCATTATTTCGGATTATCCGTAAGGCTTGCTAACAAGCTTGCATCGATGAATGCCTCGGGACATATTAATATTCCAATAGATGTCGTTGTGCGTTGCAACTCCGATTTAAGTCGAATTCATATAAATATTGTCAATTACGGGGCTATTGTTTTAAAAACGTGTCGTTATTCGACAAATAGTCGAGTCAACCCCATTACCAGGCAGCCAGCGAGCCGCTTTTCGCTTGAGCCGTCCGTTTATGTCGTTCATCAACCCGTCAGTCATAAAGCTGAGATACAAATGTCAAATACCGCAATCCGTGCGCTGCTAATGGCTTTTATAGCCCTCGTGCTGGGAACGCCCGCGCGCGCAGCCTGCACCGGTAGTGTGGGTAACGTCTCGATCAACGTCGGGACAATAGATCAGGGAACCGCCCACTATGGACCGGTCGGTTCGGTCTTCAAAACAATCGAAGGCACTTGGGACAGCTATGGCGGACATGCTGCTGGCAGCTGCGGAGCTGAGACATTGATCGATTACCTAGTACCGGGTTCCCCGACCGTTGGGGACAGTACGGTATACGCCACCAATCTCCAGGGTATAGGCATGCGTATATGGATCTGGACGGCCGGCCAAGTCCCGGCTGGTACGGGCGGGGGTTATTACGGCACGCCTACTAGTCCCACAGTGATACCGCTTCAGTTGCCCCAGCAGGACTTGAGCGCCATAAACGCCGCCTACGGAACGGGGTATAACCGCATACGGCTTGAGCTGATAACAACCGCGCCGGATTGGCAAAGCGGAGTATTACAAGTTACGGGTCCCATACTTTCAGTGAGCGATCATACCGGTCAATCTGGCTCAATGATTATTGCGAATTTTTCGCTTAGCGGCACGCTTAACGTTCATAGCTGCAACGTCACCACCACGAAGCTTATCGTCGACCTGGGTTCCGTCAGGATGCCTGATATTGTCTTCGACAAGCCAACCGCGGCCAAACCGTTCACCATAGAAATGACGTGCTCCTCGAACCCCAAGGTATCCGTCCAGTTTGACGGCCTGACGGTCGTTGGGAATCAAAAGGTCTTGCAATTACGCAACGATCCGGGATCCGCCACGGGCATTGGTCTGCAGATCTCCGATTCGACGGGGAATCCGGTGACCATTGGACAAGGCACGCCGCTCATTGACGCCGCGCCAAATGGCATCAATCGGTTCAACTTTAGCGCTCGTTACGTCCCGATTGCGACGCACCGAACACCCGGCACAGCCGATGCGAATGCAACTTTCACAATGGAATATAACTAGGTCGATGTTTGATCGAACGCGTGACAAGCGAACAAACTGGAATTGCAGAACCGCGCGGCGAACGCCGCGCGGGTTAAGCTAGATTTTACTTTCCCGACAACCCTAGTCGCTCGCAAATCGTCTTGCTCGCGGCTGCGCCGTTCAGCGTATAAAAATGCAGCCCCGGCGCGCCTTCCTTCACCAGCCGTTCGCACAAACCGGTCACTACATCCAGTCCGAACGCGCGGATCGCTTCTTTATCGTCGCCATAGCTTTCCAGGCGGCGTGCAATCCACTTCGGCACTTCCGCGCCGCACATCTCGGAGAAGCGCATGAGCTGCGAGAAGTTCGTGATCGGCATGATGCCCGGCACGATAGGAATATCCACACCCTTTTTGCGGGCGTCATCGACGAAACGGAAATACGCGTCCGCGTTGAAAAAATACTGCGTGATCGCCGAATTCGCGCCGGCCTGCACCTTGCGCACGAAGTTTTCCAGATCGGATTTGGGCGAGCGCGCCTGCGGGTGATATTCCGGATACGCCGCGACTTCAATGTTGAACCAGTCGCCATGCTCGGCCCGGATAAAGCCAACCAGCTCCGACGCATACCGCAACTCGCCGACTTCGCCCATGCCCGAAGGCAAGTCGCCACGCAACGCGACAATGTGACGAATGCCATGCTCTCGATACGCGCCGAGAATGGCCCGCAGACTCTCCTTCGATGACCCGATGCACGACAAATGCGG
This sequence comes from Caballeronia sp., assembly GCF_028292365.1. Taxonomy (GTDB): domain Bacteria; phylum Pseudomonadota; class Gammaproteobacteria; order Burkholderiales; family Burkholderiaceae; genus Caballeronia. The sequence goes on along the minus strand of NZ_JAQGMM010000115.1, from coordinate 13,717 downwards.
CGCCGCTTCGAGTCCCTGCTTCATCATCTCGACGACGGTATCGAGCGTGCCTTGCTGCGTGGAACCGCCCGCGCCGAACGTCACGGAGACGAACTTCGGGTTGAGCGTCTTGAGTTGCGCGCCAGTCGCGCGCAATTTCTCGATTCCTTCCTGCGTTTTCGGCGGGAAAAACTCGAATGAGAGTTCGATCGGTTTCATGGGAAGAGTGGAACGCGCGCGCGAAGGCATTCGCGTTCTTAGAAGTTGCGCTGACCGAGGATCAGCGCCGACAGCAGCCAGGACACGATGCTGTACAGAATCGAGCCGAAGAAAGCCGACCAGAAACCCGATACCTCAAAGCCTTTCAGCAGCGAAGCACACAGCCAGAAACACAGCGCATTCACGACGAGGATGAACAATCCGAGCGTGAGAATGGTCACCGGCAGCGTGAGCAGCACCAGCAACGGACGCAGGAACGTGTTGATCAGCCCGAGCACGATCGCGACGATCAGCGCGGTACCGAAACTGCGAATGTGAATCGACGGCACAAGGTAAGTGATGATCAACAGCGCAAGCGCGTTGATCAGCCAGGTCAGCAGCACGGACATCGATGGTCTCCTGGTACTTGAAAGGTCGCGTGCGTGGGTTTGATCAGATTTGATCAAACCCACGCACGCCTTGAGACTAAACCGTTATCAATAACGGTAGTGGTTCGGTTTGAACGGACCCATCTTGTCCACGCTGATGTAGTTCGCCTGATAGTCCGACAACACGGTCAGTTCAGCGCCAATACGCCCCAGATGCAGACGCGCGACCTTTTCATCAAGGTGCTTGGGCAACACGTAGACCTTGTTTTCGTACTTGTCGCCGTGCACGAACAATTCGATCTGCGCGATCGTCTGGTTCGTGAACGATGCCGACATCACGAACGACGGGTGGCCCGTTGCGCAACCCAGGTTCACCAGGCGGCCTTCAGCCAGCAGGATGATGCGCTTGCCGTCGGGGAAAATGATGTGATCGACTTGCGGCTTGATGTTTTCCCACGTGTACTGGCGCGTGGAGGCAACGTCGATTTCCGAGTCGAAGTGACCAATATTGCAGACGATTGCGTTGTTGCGCATCGCCTTCATATGGTCATGGCCGATTACATGGAAATTGCCCGTAGCGGTCACGAAAATGTCGGCCTTGTCGGCGGCATGTTCCATCGTCACCACGCGGTAGCCTTCCATAGCTGCCTGCAATGCGCAGATCGGGTCGATTTCCGTGACCCACACCGTCGCGCCCAGACCGCGCAGCGATTGCGCGCAACCCTTGCCCACATCGCCGTAACCTGCGACGACCGCGATCTTGCCGGCGATCATCACGTCGGTGGCGCGCTTGATGCCGTCGACCAGCGATTCACGGCAGCCGTACAGGTTGTCGAACTTCGACTTCGTGACCGAGTCGTTCACGTTGATGGCCGGGAACGGCAGGCGCCCTTCCTTTTCCATCTGATACAGGCGATGCACGCCCGTGGTCGTTTCTTCCGTCACGCCCTGGATATGCACGAGACGCTTGGAGTACCACGTCGGGTCGATGTCGAGATGAGCGGCGATCGACTTGTACAGCGCGACTTCTTCTTCGTTTTCCGGCTTTGCAATGACCGAACGGTCCTTTTCAGCCTTCGAGCCGAGGATCAGCAGCAACGTGGCGTCGCCGCCGTCGTCGAGGATCATGTTGGCGAATTCGCCGTTCGGCCATTCGAAGATGCGGTGGGAGAACTCCCAGTATTCGTCGAGCGATTCGCCCTTGAATGCGAACACCGGCACGCCGCCTTGCGCGATGGCCGAGGCCGCATGGTCCTGCGTCGAGAAAATGTTGCACGACGCCCAGCGGACATCCGCGCCGAGTGCGGTCAGCGTTTCGATCAGCACGCCGGTCTGGATGGTCATGTGCAGCGAACCGGCAATACGCGCGCCCTTCAGCGGCTGCGATACCTTGTATTCCTCACGCGTTTGCATGAGACCGGGCATTTCCGTTTCGGCGATGTTCAGTTCCTTGCGGCCCCAGGCAGCAAGAGACATATCGGCGACGACGAAATCTTTGTTCGAGTTGGAATCGAGAACTGCGGCGTTCATCACGCCCTCCTTTCTAAATGGAAATATAGAAATTTGACGTGAGCGCCGTTCGATGCGGTGGTTCAACAAGCGCTTACTGGTCTGAAAGCGCTGGTCACTCCGTCCGATTGAATGCTTCGAGCCTGGCGGCCTTTGTTGTTGAAAGCCGTCGCAACGCTCCTCGAAGCGAGTTCGGATTGTAGCAAATTGGGATGGAGGGAGCGCGTTTGCGCGTCGGGTTTGTTTTGCCGGCGTCCCACCGTACCGCGCATAATTAAAATGACTTAAACTTATCGAAGGTATTCCAAACTGGAATTCAGGGGATCTGTATGGAATTGCGATCGTTGAGGTATTTCGTCGAAGTCGTGAAGCAAAAAAGCTTCACCGGCGCTGCGGAGAAAATGTTTGTCACGCAGCCGACCATCAGCAAGATGGTGAAGTCGCTCGAGGACGAAATAGGCTCGCCGCTGCTGCTGCGCGAGAGTCGCCAGATGGTGCTCACCGACGCCGGACAGATCGTCTATCAGCGCGGCCTGGAGGTGCTCGCGGCGCACGCGCAACTCGAAGCCGAACTCAACGATCTCGGCAAACTTGGGCGGGGCACACTCGCTATCGGCATTCCGCCCATGGGCGGATCGCTGTTCACGCCGGCCATCGCGACATTCAAGAAGCGTTATCCGAAGGTGGAGCTGAAGCTGTTCGAGCGTGGCTCAAAGGCGATCGAAGCTGCGCTGATCGACGGCGAACTTGAGCTCGGCGGTGTGCTGGAACCGGTCGATCTCGCCACGTTCGATGTGCTGCCAATCAGCCGCCAACTACTCTGGCTCGTTGCGCAAAAAGGCTCGCGCTGGGATGCGCTGGTGGACGTGCCGCTCAGCGATCTCGCGGCGGAGCCGTTCGTGTTCTACGGCGAAAGCCTGTCGCTGTCGGATCTCGTGCTCAACGCGTGCCGCGAAGCGGGGTTCACGCCGACCATCGTGGGGCGCAGCGGCCACTGGGATTTCATGGCCGCGCTGGTGCAGGCGGGCGTCGGTATTGCGTTGCTGCCTGCGCCGTATTGCCGGCGGCTCGATATCAACGCATTCACCTGCCGGCCGGTCGTCGCGCCGGAAATTCATTGGGACATGGCGGTGGGCTGGCGGCGCAACGGCTATTTGTCGAACGCGGCGCGTGCGTGGCTGGAGGTCGTGCGGCAATTACTGCCCGCCAATCTCGGCGATGACTTCCTGCAAGGCCCGGCTGAACGGTTTCCAGCGCGCGTGCGCAACGCGGCGCCGCGTTAGCCGGCGGGTAACGACTCAGGCAACGACTCTGCAAGCACCCAAAAAAACACCCTGTCCCGCTCGCGCGGGACAGGGTGTTTTTAGTTGCTACGCCGATGTCGAATCTCAGCGGCGTCCGTCAATCGATCATTCCTGTACAGCGAAGTCGATCCGGCGGTTCGCGAAACGTCCGCTGGCCGTTGAGTTATCGGCAATCGGGTGTGCATCGCCGAAACCTTGCGCCATCAGCGAATCAGCAGAAACGCCATGCTTCACGAGGAACGCGCGCACTGCTTCCGCCCGCTTCTTCGACAACGACAGATTCGTGCTCGCCGGGCCGACATTGTCCGAATAACCGCCCACGCTTAGCTTCACAGCCTTGCCCTTCGCTTCGCACGCCTTCAGCATTTGTGCCGATTTAGCCAACGCCAATTGCGCATCTTGCGGCGGTACGTCGGAACCCGTGCGGAAATTGATGACTTGCAGGTTCAGCACCTTCGCAACATCCTCTGCAGAGCAGTCATCGCTCAACGACGAAAACGCGCTCATGAACGATTCCTTCGCGTTTTCGACCGCTTGCTTGACATCGAATGTGCCGATGGTAAAGCCCGCGCCGAACAACGTCTTCAGCTTGTCCATCCAGCCGTTGCGCACGTCGGCAGCCGACCCGCTCAACTCGATCTTCTCACCCGACAACTTGGCTTCCGCGCCCGGCAATTGCATCAGCGGCAACAGGCCGTCGAGCTTGTCGAGCCAGCTTGCCGGCTTGGTGTCGGGGTCAACCGAAATGGTCGCGTTCAGATGGTCCGCGCCGAACTTCTCCGTCAGTGCGGCGAGCAGCTTGACCTTCTCTTCTTCACTGCCGACCGTAGCCTGAATGGTCGGTGCGCCGAGCTTGTCGACGGTGAACGTCAGCAGCGCGTCCTTGGTAGGCGCGGGTGCAGCGGCGGGTGCCGAAGCGGGTTCCGCAGCAACTGCGGGAGTCGATGAAACCACCGGTGCTGCGGCGGACGCTGCAGCAGGAGCCGCAGCGGGTGCGAGCGCTGTCTGGTTGCCGCAGCTACGGCCGAACAGCAGTGCGAGCAACGCGAGCGCTGCGGCGACAGCAAGCCACCACCATTTCTTCGATCTAGCCTTCTCTTCCACCACGATCCGGTCGAGCGAAGGGTTGACGGCGATCGATCCGCCGGCTGTGGACGGGTGTTCAAGATGCGACGACACCGCTTTCATCTGCGCTGCCACGCCGGACAGGAAACTGCCCGCGCCGCCCAGACCCAGCGCGCTGGTGATGTCGTCCGTCATGCTTGCTTTCACCATCGGCAACTGATGGCCAAGGAGGGTGGGCAACTGGCCGACATTACCGCCGGACTTCGTGAAGTAATGCTTTAGCACGCCGAACAATGCGGTCGTGACGATGCCGCCTAATGCGTGCGTGGCGCCAACCGATACACCGGTCTTCGCTGCCACCGCGTTGCTCAGCGCGTTCACGCGCTCTTCGGATGCCATGCCGCTCGCGAGCCGCGTACCCGACGCGAGCAACGACTGCAGGCCGTCGCCGTGGACGAGTTGCGGCAGCATCTCGACGATATTGGCGTTCGAATCCGGTGACATGATCGATGCGAACAAGCTGCGCGCGCCTTCAGGCGATGCGGCTTTGTTCATCAGCGAACCGACCAGTGCGGGCGCGATCAAGCCGACCACGCGCTTCGCCGCTTCGGGAGCAACGCCCAGTTTCGTAGCGAGTTGCTGCAACACGCTTTCGGTCAAAGCGCCCTGGACCAGCTGAATAACATTGATGCTCATTTAAATTGCCTTTTCCTTACTTGCGTGAATTCGCCAACCGCCCAGAATGAGCGAAGCGGATTATAGGTTCGGGTTTTAACAAATAAGGACTTCCGACTAAAAATCAGAATTACCTCAAAGAAGACGATTTGAGACGGCTCTTAAAACGTCTTGAATTACTGATGAATGCGATCGCATTGATGCCGTAATCGAGGCACAAATTTTAAATGAACGTTAATCCGCACTATTCGATGCAATTGGCGAAGCCGCCGACCATGACGGCGATCAAGGCTTTTGCAAAAATTGAGACAAGCGGGCAAACTGAATAAAAGCATGACGGAGACAAACGATGCGCTCATCCACTTATGGCCAAACGCACGAAGTCACGAACCAGGCGCCACCACTCGAGCGCTACAACGCGATGACCACCGACGCGGCGATGATGACCGCGCTGGAACGCGAGGGCGCGGCGTGGCACCTCGACACCCTCACCCGCGACGGCCTTGCGCTCACGCAACCCGACGTGCTCGCGCTCGCAGACCTGGCCAACCGGCATACGCCCGAACACCACGCGTTCAGCGCGCGCGGCGAGCGTATTGATGCAATCGAATTCCATCCTGCGTGGCACACGCTGCTTGCGATGCTGCGCGAGCAAGGTCTTCATTCGTTGCCGTTTGAAACCGCTTCGCCGAAACTCGGTGCCATGGCCGCGCGCGCCGCCGGATATTTTCTCCACGCGCAACTGGAAAGCGGTTCGTTGTGCCCGCTGACCATGACCTTCGCCAGCATTCCCGTGCTGCAGCAGGAGCCCGCCTTGTACACGAGCCTGCGGGAGCAATTGCTCTCGCGCCGGCACGATCCACGCGATATTCCGCTTGGCGCCGGCAAGCAGTCGATGATGATCGGCATGGGCATGACCGAGAAACAGGGCGGCTCGGACGTGCGCAGCAACCGGACCCGCGCGGTGGCGACGGGTGCGGGCGGACGGGGCGGCGAGTATCGGCTGATCGGCCATAAGTGGTTCTTCTCGGCCCCTCAATGCGACGCCCATCTCGTGCTGGCGCGCACCGGCGGCGACACCGATACCGACGACGGGAAAGGCCCGGTTTCCTGCTTCTATGTGCCGCGTTTCGCGCCGGATGGATCGAAGAATGCCGTGCAGGTCCAGCAACTCAAGGACAAGCTCGGCAACCGCTCGAACGTCAGCAGCGAAGTCGAATTCCTCGATGCCTACGGCGTCATGGTCGGCGACGAAGGGCGCGGCGTACCGACGATCATCGAAATGGCGAACTTCACGCGTCTCGATTGCGTGATCGGCAGCGCCGCCCTGATGCGCGCCGCGCTGATCCAGGCGATTCACCACGCGCGGCATCGGCGGGTCTTTGGTGCCAAGCTCATCGACCAGCCGCTAATGCGCAACGTCCTCGCCGACCTTGCACTGGAATCCGAAGCGGCCACTGTGCTGTTCATGCGGCTTGCGGGCGCATTCGAGAATTCATCGAAACCGGAAGAACGCGCCTGGCGCCGAATCGTGACGCCGGCGGCGAAGTTCTGGGTCTGCAAGCGCGCGCTGGAATTCACCGGCGAGGCAATGGAGGTTTGGGGAGGAAACGGGTATGTCGAAACGGGGCCGATGGCGCGGTTTTATCGCGAGGCCCCGGTGAATTCGATCTGGGAAGGATCGGGGAATGTGATGTGCCTCGACGTGCTGCGGGCGTTCGAACGCGAACCCGATGCTGCCCATGCGCTGTTCGATTCGTGGCAGGCGGTGGCGGGAGAACACCGCGTGCTCGGCGATGCGCTGAAGGCGCTGCACGCCATGCTGCAAGGCGACCCGGCTACGCGCGAAGCGTCGGCGCGGCGGATCGCACAGCAACTCGTGCTCACCGCGCAAGGGGTTCTGCTCGCGCAACATGCGCCGGCGGACGTGGCGGCGGCGTTCATCGAAACCCGTCTCGGCGAGGCCCGCGGTTCCGTCAATCGCGTGTATGGAACGCTGCCTGCGACGTTCGATTTCAACGCCGTGATCGAGCGTGCGTTCGCGGGGTAGTTTGGGGAATAGCAACGCTCGATGAATCAAGCCGCGCGGCCACGCCCCTTGCGCACTGGAATTGTTGGGTCCACTTCGGGCCGCGGCCCCGTTTCCTCCCCGTTCTCCAGCCGATACAACCACGCGAGCAGTTCTGCCACTGCCTGATAAAGCGCGGGCGGAATGCGCGAGTCCAGGTCGACCTGCATCAGCAGCGACACCATCTCCGGCGATTCATGCACGTATAGCCCTGCGTCCTTTGCGCGCTGCACGATCATTTCAGCGACCAGCCCGTAGCCCTTGGCGACCACGCGCGGCGCGGCATCGGCGTTTTTGGTGTCGTAGGTGAGTGCGGCCGCCTGCTTGCGGGAATCGTTGCGCAAGCTCACGTATGGCTCCCCGCATCGCTCCCGGCCGATGATGATGGCGCTGCGCTTGCAGCAGGGGCGACATCGCTGACATGGATGACGTCGGCGAAATGGGGGAACGCCGGGTCAGCGGCCAGATCGGCCAGCGCGTCGCGAGCGTGCACCGTCAATCCGGCGAGCTGCAATCCCGCGGCGTCGAGTTGTTGCCGGAAATGATCGCCATCGGCGGCAAGACGGGCGGCGCCGCCCTCGCTCGCGTTCAGCCGCACCACCAGTTGCTGGCCCGTAAGCACCAGATCGGCGTCCACATTGCCGAGCGTAGGCAAGCTAAGCGTGACACGCGTGTGCCAGCCGCGATCCGTATCGGCTGAACCTGTCCCCGGGTCGCTATCCTGAGACGGATCGCGCCCATAGGGAGCACGGTTCTGAGGCTGGATTTCCCACTCGAACTTGGCGCCCGGCCACGCTTCGCCGGACCAGCGGAACTGGTCGGAAGCGAGCACGTCGAGCTGCTGGCGGACGAGCGGAATAGTCGATGGATGAATGCCGGCGGAGGCAACCGCCGCCTGCACGGCCGAATCCTGCAGATGCGCGGCCAAAGGCAGCGCGCCTGTTGCCGTTCTCTGCACCGCCCCCTGCGTCGTCGATGAAAACACGCTCGTGGGCATCTGCCGCACCGATGCCGCCAGCGCCGCCGCCTGCTGCGGCGTTTGCGGAGCCGGCACGGGACGCATGGGATTGGGCGCGTCTGGGGTATCGGCGGGGGCGGCGAATGTCGTCGGCAGCAGCGTTTCATCGATCCAGACGTCGGGCGCAGCATCCGCCGCATCCTGGAAAGAATCCGGCGGCAACTCGCTTGCCAGTTTGTCCACGCGCGCCTGGGGCTCATTTCGCAGCGACGCAAGCGAGCGCTGTCCGCCCAGCCAGAGCGCGATATGGTTTTCGTAGAAAAGCCCGCTGTCTACAACGGTCCTGGCCAGCATGGCCGCCAGCACAGGCGCGGGTAAAGGCGGCGCGGGCGGGTTGACTGCGCTCGCGGCATTCGCCGAGCTGGAGGAAAACAATGACCCGGACAGGCTCTCGAACGCGCTGGCGGCCACGATCAGGCGAGGCGCGGTCGGCCACAACGGCGAACTGCCGAGCAAAGCGGGCGTCGCGCTGCCGCCGAAGCGCGAAATGATATCGAGCGTGCGTCCGATCTCGCTGAATGCGGTCTGCGTCGACGGGCCCGGCGCGGCATAGGCGCTGATAGCGGCAGCGGGCGTGGCGACCCGCGGGGTATCGATTAAGAGTTGCGAGGTATTGGCTTGAGGCGCGGTCGAACTGGTCTGCGTATTGAGCGCGGACAACAGCATGTCAGTGCGGCTGGCAAGCAGCGCAGCGACGGCGGAGTCCAGTCCAGTCATGCCAGTATCCTTGGGTCAGCAGTCCAGCCGAACGGCCGGCCACCGGTTGCAACGAGCCGCAAACGCGTCAAAACGCGTCTAGCGAAACCCGATCATCTTCTTCAAAACTCGCACTGGCCTGTTCACGGTGAATAACGCTGCGGACAAACGCGCGAGGCTGGGGGTGGCGAGGTCGCGAATGGCGGCGTCGTCGGCAAGAATCCGGCGCACCAGTTCGAGCTTTCGGGCGCGCGCGGTATCGTCCAGTTCTGAACTGGTATCGACTTCTCTCAAGCCGTCGACCAGATCCCGGTACGCGCTCTGCATAGTCTTCAGTTCACCCCATTCTCCACTGCGTGCTGCGGCCAGCATGCACGCAGAAAGTGCGGCAATCGCCTCATAATGAGCGAAATATTCTTGTGTGGTTTTCATTATGTGCAAGCATGTTTCGCGGCTTCACGCCGCAGCCATTTTTGCTGCATCGGGTGCAATCGCCATCCAGGCTTCCTCCAGGGTCGCCAGCAGGCCATCGATCTCCACCAGCACCTCTTCGCTCTGACGCACATTCGCTTCCAGTAACCGGTGCGCCATATAGGTGTACAGCGCATCCAGGCGTGCAGCGATATCGCCGCCAACGTCTTTGTTGAGCGACTGCTGCAAACCGCTTTCAATGATGCTGATCGCTTTCGTGATCGCCTCGCCGCGTGCCGCGATATTGCCCTGCTGCAGATTCATCCGCGCCTGGGCAATGGCCTGTCGAGCACCCTGATACAACATGCCGACCAGTCTGTGCGGGCTTGCGCCCATTACGCCTGTTTGAACGCCAACGCGCGCATAGGCGTTCGCTCCACCGTGTGCCTGGGAAAACATCCGACCCTCTCCTATGTCGACCAGAGTTGGCGCTTTAGCGCCCTACTCTGGTCCCATGACCCCTCCAGAGTGAGGTGCTTTAGCGCCTGCTCTGGTTCCGTGACCTGCGTCGTCTCATGCGCGTTTCGCACAAAGGCGCTGCACACCGCGCGCTTAGTAGCAAAACCCGTGATGAACCGGTGTCGATAAACGGGTCAGGACCCTGTTATTTGTCTGACCGTTTATCATGCTGCTATCCGGGTTATCGGAGAAAGCGGCAAAAGCTTTAGGCGTGCTTTGCGTCACAACGAATTCTGGTAAGGGAAATAGTCGTCAGGCCGAGGATGCGGAAAACCGTCAGCGAAGCGTTCAGACCGAGATGTTCATGATGTCGTTGTAGGCCGACACGAGCTTGTTGCGGACCTGCAAGCCGAACTGAAAGCCCACGTTCGCCTTCTGCATGTCGACCATCACGTCGTTCAGCGAAACGTTTGGCGCGCCCACTTCGAACGCCTGCGATTCGTTGACCGCCTTGGTCTGGCTGCTGCTGATGCTGTCCAGAGACGACTTCAGCGCGTCGGCGAAACTACCGGTGCTCGCTGCACCGGATTCGGGCACGACGCTGCCGCTCGCGACATTGCCGGCGCCTCCCGCAGCCTGCGTCGCCATGGCCTGCATTTGCTGGAGCGCCGAACTCAACGGGCTGATGGGATTCATGGGGTCTCCAAAAGGAACGGAAAGGAACTGAAAATCGGCGGCAACATATGGATCGGGGTACTTCTGGGACAATCCGAACCGGGGCCTGTCCCGGGCCTCAGGCCGGCGTCTGCGCCGGAGCCTGGGCGGTTCGCCACATGGCCTGACCGATTAGGAAAAAGTCTAGCAGTAGCCGCAATTTGCAAAGCGGGGAAAGGAAACCAAAACTCGCTTCTATTCGTTGGATCAACTCAATCCTGCTTACGGATAATTCCTCTCATGAAAGTGCCTGCAGTGCGCACGGTTATCGCCGCCGCACCTCGCAGAAAACGCAAGTCTCGGAGAGTTTCGAAGCATGGATTCCACAACGAACCTGATCAACCCGGACGCCCGCATGGGTCTGACCGGCGCGCAGCCTGGCGCCGCCGGGTCGATCGCCGCAGGTGCGGGCGGAGCCGGCTACGCGGGCGGCACGGACTTCGGCGGCGGCAGCAGCTTCAGTCCCCGCATGCCGATGCTCAACCAGTTCCGCAATAACCCGCGCATGCCGCTGATCATCGCAGTGGCGATCCTCGCCGTAGTGGTCGCGGGCCTCGTGATGTGGTCGCGCCAGCCGGATTACCGGGTGCTGTTCAGCAATCTCTCCGACCGCGACGGCGGTGCGATCGTTGCTGCGTTGCAGCAAGGCAATATCCCCTACAAGATCGCCGAGTCGGGCGGCGCGATCCTGGTTCCCAGCGACGCAGTGCACGAAACTCGCCTGCGCCTCGCGTCGCAGGGTTTGCCGAAGAACGGCTCGGTCGGCTTCGAATTGATGGATAACCAGAAGTTCGGCATCAGCCAGTTCGCCGAGCAGGTCAACTATCAGCGGGCGCTGGAAGGCGAGTTGGAAAAAACCATCGCGTCGATCTCCTCGGTGCGCGAAGCCCGTGTCCACCTCGCCATTCCGAAGCCCACCGTGTTCGTACGGGAAAAGGAACTGCCGACCGCGTCGGTCATGCTGAATCTCTACCCCGGCCGTGCGCTGGACGAGGGTCAGATCATCGCGATCCAGCATATGGTGTCTTCCGGCGTGCCGGATATGCCCGTGAAGAACGTGACGATCGTCGACCAGGACGGCAACCTCCTCACGCAGCAAAGTGCGGCGAACGGCCTGGACGCGTCGCAACTCAAATACGTGCAGCAGATCGAGCGCAACACCCAGGGACGTATCGACGCCATCCTCTCGCCGCTGTTCGGCGCCGGCAATGCGCATTCGCAGGTGAGTGCGGATATCGACTTCTCGAAGCTGGAACAAACGGCCGAAAGCTACGGTCCGAACGCCAACCCGCAGAACACGGCGATTCGCAGCCAGCAATCGAGCGTTTCGAATGACACTGGGGGCGCAAACGCCGGTGGTGTGCCGGGCGCGCTGTCGAACCAGCCGCCGGCCGCTGCGTCGGCGCCTATCGACGCAGCCGCGAGCGGTGTCGACGGGAAAGCCGTGCCGGTCAGCATGCGCAAAGACACCACGACCAATTACGAAGTCGACCGCACGGTACGTCACTACGAGCAGCCGATGGGCGGCATCAAGCGCCTGTCCGTCGCCGTGGTGGTGAATTACCAGAAGCAAGTCGATGCCAAGGGCCGGGTGACCATGCAGCCGCTGCCCGCCGACAAGCTCGAGCAGGTGCAGCAACTGGTGAAAGACGCGATGGGCTACGACGAAAAGCGTGGCGATTCGGTGAACGTGGTCAACAGCACCTTCCTGGTGGATTCGACCGTGATTCCCGACGTGCCGTGGTGGCGCACCCCGGACATGATCGCGCGCGCCATCGAGTTCGCGAAGTACGCGGGGATCGGTGCAGTGGCGTTGTTCCTGTATTTCAGCATGGTGAAGCCGGCGCTGCGCCGTGCATTCCCGCCGCCTCCGGAGCCGACAGCACTCGCGGCGCCGGATGACCTGTCGCTGCTCGACGGGCCGTCCATGCCGAAATCGCAGGTAGAAGAAGAAAAGGATGCCGAGGTCAGTTTGCTCGGTCATGAAAGCAACAAGGCCAAGTTCGAACGTAATCTCGACTACGCGCGCATGGTTGCGCGCCAGGATCCGAGAATCGTCGCGACGGTCGTCAAGAACTGGGTGTCCGATGAACGCTGAAGGCCTCAATAAAGCCGCGCTCCTGCTGATGTCGATCGGTGAATCGGAAGCGGCGGAAGTGTTCAAGTACCTTGGACCGCGCGAGGTGCAGAAGATCGGCGCGACCATGGCGACGTTGAAAAACGTCACGCGCGAGCAGCTCGACAATGTGATGACCGAGTTCGTCCAGGAAGCCGAGCAGCACACCGCGCTATCGCTCGATTCGAGCGAATACATCCGGGCGGTGCTGACCAAGGCGCTCGGCGAAAACAAGGCGGGCGCGCTGATCGACCGGATCCTGCAGGGCAGCGATACCAGCGGTATCGAAGGCCTGAAGTGGATGGATTCGGCAGCGGTGGCCGAACTGATCAAGAACGAGCATCCGCAGATCATTGCGACGATCCTGGTTCACCTGGACCGCGACCAGGCGTCCGAGATCGTGGCGCTGATGACGGAACGTTTGCGCAACGACGTGCTGCTGCGAATCGCCACGCTCGACGGCATCCAGCCGGCCGCGCTGCGAGAACTCGACGATGTGCTGACCACGCTGCTCTCCGGCAGCGACAACCTGAAGCGCGCGCCAATGGGCGGCATCCGCACGGCGGCGGAAATCCTCAACTTCATGTCGACGGCGCACGAAGAATCCGTGATCGAAAACGTGAAGGAATTCGATGCGGAACTGGCGCAGAAGATTATCGATCAAATGTTTGTGTTCGAGAATTTGCTCGAACTCGAAGACCGCGCAATCCAGTTGCTGCTGAAAGAAGTGGAATCCGAAACGCTGATCATCTCGCTGAAAGGCGCCCAACCGCCGTTGCGGCAGAAGTTCCTCTCGAACATGTCGCAGCGCGCCGCCGAACTGCTGGCCGAAGATCTCGACTCGCGTGGGCCGGTGCGGCTGTCGGAAGTCGAAACGCAGCAGCGCAAGATCCTGCAGATCGTGCGCAACCTGGCCGAATCGGGCCAGATCCAGTTAGGCGGCAAGGCCGAGGACGCGTATGTCTGACGCTGCCGAAGCCGCCAAGAAGGCTCACGCTGACGATGCGGCCAAGAAGGCTCGCATGTCCGCTTATCAGCGCTGGGAGATGGCGTCGTTCGATCCGGTTCCGGTCGATCGCAGCGCCGCCGACCAAGCCGCGCTGGAAAAGCACTTGC
>NZ_JAQGMM010000053.1 GCF_028292365.1 Caballeronia sp. | reverse complement strand
TGCGAATAGGTCGCTCACTCAACGTACTGACAAGTTCCTCCCATCTTCCAGTTACCCGAAAGACGCTCAAAACCTACCTTAATACTAGTGTGAGACTTGATACTTTCGCTTCACGGCAGCATCTCCTAAGAAACACCACCACGCTTAAAGCAAAACACCAAGCGCCCACACTTATCGGCTGTTAGTTTTTAAAGAACATGCGCTACCCACCGTAGAATCCCAACCCCCAGAACTCCACCGCTTTCGCGTCGCTGCATCCGCAGCACAGAAACGAGATTATGTCCTGCGTTTCGCTTTTCGTCAACAGGTTTTTTACCGCTTCGTGACAAACATCATCTCGACCACCTGGACTTCCCAATTCCGTCGAAGCGCCGTCCTGCTTGACTCTCCGGGTACCGAAACTGAACAGCTAACGCCTTACTTCCCGCTTCTCTTCGCCTCATCCAGAAGCGAAGAGGCCGAATTCTAGTGCCCCCTCAGACGTTGCGCAAGGGGTTTGTGAAAAGAATATTAACGGCACGTGAAGAACGCACGCGATATGGCGAAATACGACGAAGAACCTAGGCTAGCCGAGCGTGGTGATCGCACAAGACTTTTCGATGGACGTTCAGGTCAGGCCGAGCCCATACGCTATCACTCACGTCCGTAGCATTGAATCAACAGCCCCCACCATCAAGTGCTCCACAGACCGCCGCGATAAATCTCGTGCCCCACTGTTTCGGGAATGTGGTTCCCGCACTATCTCAGAAACTTGTCCACCTTCGGACCGGCTCCGGGCCCTCAGGGAGACGCCGACGAAAATGTGCCGCCAAGAGCATCGTCCATCGTCCATTGCGCTGCTCAGCCTCACGCGATCAACGCCCGTCGAAACAAAAAACCCCGCGAACCGTTACCGGGCGCGGGGTTTCATACATCTTGATGCTTCATGAAAAGCCAAACTGGTGCCGGCTGCAGGACTCGAACCCGCCACCTTCTGATTACAAATCAACTGCTCTACCTGATGAGCTAAGCCGGCGAAGTCAGCGATTTTACTTCATTTGACGACCTTGAGGTGGCCTCGACCCGATGATTTAGATCCATCGTCGTCAGGAGGCAACTCGCCGTCATCTCGCGCGTCTTTTGCAGACGCCATGGCGCCACGGTTCTCGATCCGCTCAGTGCCACTTTCCTCTGGACCCAGCTCCGATGAGCGTGGCCCACCGCCCTCGCCCGACACATCCGGCGCCGCGCCGATCGCAGCGGGATCGACGGGAAAGGCCATGCCCTGGCCATTCTCTCGTGCATAGATAGCCAGCACGTTGGTGACCTGCACCTCGATCTTGTGCGACTTGCCCGAAAAGCGCGCACTGAACTCGATCCACTCATTGCCCATCTGCAACTGGCTCGTGGCCTCGAAGCTGATGTTCAGCACGATCTCGTCATTGCGCACGAACTGGCGCGGCACACGTGTACCGTTGTCGACCCGCACCGCGATATGCGGCGTAAAGCCGTTATCCGTGCACCACTCATAGAGCGCGCGCAGTAGATAAGGCTTGGTGGATATTTCTTGCATCGACTTGCCCTCTATCGATGGGGAGCATTACCAGTCGAACCGGCGCGCCCCGCCATCGAAAATATTAGCGACGCATCACTTTTTCAGAAGGCGTCAGCGCTTCGATGTATGCCGGCCGGCTGAAAATCCGCTCGGCGTACTTCATCAACGGCGCAGCGTTCTTCGACAGCTCAATGCCATAGTGATCCAGACGCCACAACAACGGCGCGATGGCGACGTCGAGCATGGAAAACTCTTCGCCGAGCATGTACTTGTTCTTCAGGAAGATGGGAGCGAGTTGCGTAAGACGATCGCGGATCGCGTTGCGCGCCTTCTCGTGATTCTTCTCTGCAGCCTTGCCCTTCTCGTTTTCCAGCGTGCCAACATGCACGAACAGCTCTTTCTCGAAGTTCAGCAGGAACAGGCGAGCGCGGGCGCGCTGCACCGGATCGGCGGGCATGAGTTGCGGATGCGGAAAACGCTCGTCGATGTATTCGTTAATGATGTTCGATTCGTACAGGATCAGGTCGCGCTCGACCAGAATGGGAACCTGGCCGTACGGATTCATCACCGCGATGTCTTCCGGCTTGTTGAACAGGTCAACGTCGCGGATTTCGAAGTCCATGCCCTTTTCGAACAACACCAGCCGGCAGCGCTGGGAGAACGGGCAGGTAGTGCCGGAGTACAAAACCATCATGATTAAAAGTCCCTTCAGAAAAACATAAGGCCCAGCGTGCGAAAAGCGCCTGCTAGGAGGCGCTTCGACGACGCTGACCCACACCGATCGCGGCGTGTTATTTAATTTGCTTCCAGTATGCCGCGTTGAGGCGCCACGCCAGAAAGCTCAAAACTCCCAAGAACATCAGGACCCAGACGCCCAGCTGCTTTCGCTCCTGCTGGGCCGGTTCCGCCATCCACGAAAGGTACGAAACCAGATCGGCCATAGCCGAATCATAATCTACTGGCGACATCGTCCCCGGAGTCACTTGGGTATAACCCGCGAAATGTTTGACCTTTTCGCCGGTTTTTTCGTCGACTTCGGTATCGAACTTCGCCGTCCGGATACCCTGCAACTCCCACAGCACATGCGGCATGGCGACGTTTTCATACACGAGATTGTTCCAGCCGGTCGGCCGGGTATCGTCGCGATAAAAACTGCGCAAGTACGTGTAGATCCAGTCCTTGCCGCGCGCCCTCGCCTCCACCGACAAATCCGGCGGCGCCGCTCCGAACCACGTTTTTGCATCATCGGGACGCATGGCGATCGTCATTGTGTTGCCGACCTTGTCGGTCGTGAACAGCAAATTCGCCTGGATCTCCTTCGGATCGATGCCGATATCCGTCAGCCGGTTGTAACGCATCAAATTCGCGCTGTGGCAATTCAGGCAGTAGTTTACAAACAATTTTGCTCCATGTTGAAGCGAAGCAAAATTTTCGGAGCTATCGGGCGCGGCGTCCAGCGGCACTTCCTGCGCGTGCACCGGCGTCAAGCCGAACGACAACAGCGCCGCGCCAGTGACCGCAAGGGTAGAAAACCATTTTTTCATCGTCATGTCTCCAAGGGGCGCGGGGGTCAATGCGGTTTGTACCGCACGCGGTCGGGCGGCTGCTTGAAGCGGCCGCGCGTCGTCCAGAAGGGCATGCCGAGGAAAAACGCGAAATAAATCAACGCACAGATCTGCGCTATCAATGTGCTGGCCGGCGACGGCGGTTTCGTGCCGAGATAGCCTAGTACAAGGAACGCGAACACGAAGACGCCATAGAACACTTTGTGGAAAAGCGGCCGGTATCGAATGGATTTGACGGGACTTCGGTCAAGCCACGGCAAGAAGAACAGCGACACCACGGCCGTGCCCATGACCACGACGCCCCAGAATTTCGATTCGGTCAGCGCCATGAACACCACCATCAGCAACGCGACAACCGGCAAACCGATCCGCCATTTGCCGCGCGCTCGCAGCAACGCCAGCACACCCAGCAGCGCAACGACGATCATCAGCACAATCTTGAACGGGTCGGTCGTGGCGCGCAGCATCGCGTAGAAAGCGGTGAAGTACCACACCGGCGCGATCTCGTTCGGCGTCTGCAGCGAGTTCGCCGGCACGAAGTTATTGGCTTCGAGGAAATAGCCGCCCATTTCCGGCGCGAAGAAAATGATCGCCGCGAAGATGAACAGGAACACGCAGACACCCATGAAATCGTGGACGGAGTAGTACGGATGAAACGGGATGCCGTCGAGCGGAATGCCCTTTTCGTCCTTCTTCGCCTTGATCTCGATGCCGTCCGGGTTATTCGACCCCACTTCATGCAACGCAACCAGGTGAGCGACAACCAGGCCGATCAGCACGAGCGGAATGGCAACCACATGGAACGCGAAAAAGCGGTTGAGCGTCACGTCCGACACCACGTAATCACCGCGAATCCAGAGCGACAGATCCGGGCCGATAAACGGAATCGCCGAGAACAGGTTCACGATCACCTGTGCGCCCCAGAACGACATCTGGCCCCATGGCAAGAGATAACCGAAGAACGCTTCGGCCATCAGGCACAGGAAAATCGCGCAGCCGAAGATCCACACGAGTTCGCGCGGCTTGCGATACGAGCCGTACAACAACCCGCGGAACATGTGCAGATACACGACGACGAAGAACATCGACGCGCCCGTGGAATGCATGTAACGGATCAACCAGCCCCACGGTACTTCCCGCATGATGTATTCGACCGATGCGAACGCGAGCGTCGCATCGGGCTTGTAGTTCATGGTCAGGAAGATGCCGGTGACGATCTGGTTCACCAGCACCAGCAACGCAAGTGAGCCGAAGATGTACCAGAAGTTGAAATTCTTCGGCGCGTAGTACTCGGAAACGTGCGCTTTCCAGGTTGATGTCAGCGGAAAGCGCCGATCGATCCAGCCCAGAAACCCTGTTGTCTCCACTTCCTTGTCGGTAGCCGCCATTACGCCTCTCCCTTTTCGTCCTTGCCAATCACGAGCGACGTCGCCGATGTGTACATGTAGGGCGGGATGTCCAGGTTGTCCGGCGCAGGCTTGTTCTTGAAGACACGGCCAGACAAGTCATACGTCGAGCCGTGGCACGGGCAGAGAAAACCACCGGGCCAGTCGTCAGGGAGATTGGGTTGGGCGCCTTCATTGAAGCGTGGCGTAGGGGTGCAGCCGAGGTGTGTGCAGACGGCCACGGCAACTAGCAGGTTCTTGTGTTCGGTGCGCGAACGGTATTCGTTATTGCAGTATTCGGGCAGCGGCATGCTGAACGCTTTCTTCGACTGCGGATCCGCGAGCTCGGGATCGGCCTTCTTGACGTCGGCGAGCATTTCGTCGGTACGGTTCAGAATCCAGACTGGCTTACCGCGCCACGCGACCGTCATCAGGTCGCCAGGCTTGAGACCTGATATATCGACTTCGACCGGCGCGCCCGCTGCCTTGGCTTTTTCCGACGGCGCAAACGACCCGACGAACGGGACGCATGCCGCTACGCCACCGATTCCGCCCATTACGGTCGTCGTGATCAGCCAGGTTCGGCGGCTGCCGTCGACGCGTTGATCTTCGTTGTCTCGCATCACACGCCCCACTTCTGAGTTGGATTTATACCGTCAGTTCGTTCTACCGACGCTAGTGTGCGCGAATGGAGTCGTCATTTACAAGAGTTGAATAGCAAAAAACGCTCGAAGTCCTTCATTCTTAAGGGTTTCCCCGCACTTAATCGTGACTATCGAATGAAGGGGTTATTTACCGCGCTCGATTATTTATTGCACCGCAAGATAATCACACCGGATTATCAATATCAATAAACACATGCTCGATATCGAAATGCTCGGCTACATGAGCGCCGAGTGCCTGGACGCCGTACCGCTCGGTGGCATGGTGCCCCGCCGCAACGTAGGCCACGCCACTTTCCGCCGCGATGTGCATGGTCTGCTCGGAGACTTCACCGCTGATGTAGACGTCCGCGCCGGCAGCAATGGCTTGGTCGAAGAAGCCTTGCGCGCCGCCGGTGCACCACGCCACGCGGCGTAATTCCCAATCCGGGTTGCCGAACACGAGCGGCTTTCGCCCGACTTCGTTTTCGACCGTCGCGGTGAAATGTTCGAGCGATAACGGCACGGGCAACGACGCAATCCAGCCGAGATCCTGGTCGCCGAAACGGTTGTCCGCGATCAAGCCAAGGCGCTCGCCGAGCTGGGCGTTGTTGCCAAACTCTGGATGTGAATCGAGCGGCAGGTGATAGGCGAAAAGGTTGATGTCATGCTCGAGCAGCGTCTTCAACCGCCGGTACTTGCGCCCCGTGACCTGCGGCGCTTCGTTCTTCCAGAAGTAGCCGTGATGCACGAGCACGGCGTCGGCGCCCCACTCAATGGCTGCGTCCAGGAACGCTTGCGACGCCGTGACGCCGGTCGCCAGTTTGGCTACGCGGCGTGATCCTTCAACCTGCAGACCATTCGGGCAATAGTCCTTGAAGCGCCCGATTTCCAGCAGATTGTTCAGATACAATTCCAGTTCGATCCGATCCATGAATTCCTCTATTCCATCAAATGCTTAGACGCTTCTGGCTGTTTTTTGCCCAAGCGGTGACCGTGCTTTTGGCGCTGATGTTCATCGTCGCGACCTTGAAACCGCAGTGGCTTCAACGCCAGGGAACGTTCGGCAAGCAACTCGCCGAACCGATCGTCGCGTTGCAGGAAGTTGCGCCAAGCATCGGTTCCCGGCCCACCCAGTCGTCGTATGCGGATGGCGCGCAGAAAGCGATGCCCGCCGTGGTCAACGTGTTTTCGAGCAAGGACGGCACGTTGCCGCCCGATCCGCGCGCGAAAGACCCGCTGTTCCGCTATTTTTTCGGCGACAAGAACAAGCGCAAGGGCGACGAAACGCCAGCGTCGAATCTCGGCTCAGGCGTGATTGTCAGCTCCGAAGGCTACATTCTAACGAACCAACATGTCGTCGATGGGGCCGATCAGATCGAAGTTGCTTTGGCGGACGGAAGGACGTCGTCGGCGAAAGTAATCGGCGTGGATCCGGAAACCGATCTCGCCGTGCTGAAGATCAACATGACGAACCTGCCCACCATCACGCTCGGCCGCATGGACCAGACGCGCGTGGGCGACGTGGTGCTGGCGATCGGCAATCCGTTTGGCGTAGGTCAAACGGTGACCATGGGGATTGTCAGCGCGCTGGGGCGCAATCACCTCGGCATCAATACCTTCGAGAATTTTATCCAGACCGACGCAGCTATCAACCCGGGTAACTCGGGCGGTGCGCTGGTGGACGTGAACGGTAATCTGCTTGGCATCAATACCGCAATCTATTCGCGCAGCGGCGGCTCGCTTGGGATTGGCTTTGCGATTCCTGTATCGACGGCGCGCAGCGTGCTGGAAAGCATCATCACCACGGGCACGGTCACGCGCGGCTGGATCGGCGTGGAACCGCAGGACGTGACGCCGGAAATCGCGGAATCGTTCGGGCTCGAACAAAAGTCCGGCGCGATCGTGGCGGGGGTATTGCAAGGCGGACCGGCCGACAAAGCCGGCATCAAGCCGGGCGACATCCTGATCAGCATCAATGACGACACCATCACCGACACCACGCGCCTGCTGAATGTTGTCGCGCAGATCAAGCCGGGGACGTCGGTGAAGGTGCATCTGATGCGCAAGAGTAAGGAACTCGACTTGAACGTGGTGATCGGCAAACGGCCGATGCAGCCCAAGCAACCCCAGCCGCCGAACGATGACAACGGCGGTGGAGATCAAAACGACGAGTGAAGCGATCTGCAGCTCGCCGTGACGTGCCGTAAGACAAAGGGGTCGTTCCAATTCACGTTTGGAACGACCCCTTCTGTTTTCCTGCCCATCATCCGCCGGCTGGAATCCTCACTCCCCGTCCCGCTTTGCATCCTCCGCAGCGTCCGCTTCCTGCTCCTGGATCTTGTCCTTGCCCACGATCAACCTTGCCGCAATGATGCCGACCTCATAAAGAATGATCAGCGGCACAGCAAGAATTAGTTGTGAGAACACGTCCGGCGGCGTTACCACAGCGGAAATCACGAACGCGCCGACAATCACATACGGTCGGATCTGCCGCAATTTCTTGATCGTCACGAACCCCATGCGCGCCAAAATCACCACGATGATCGGCACCTCGAAGGTCACGCCGAACGCCAAGAACATGGTGAGGACGAAGCTCAGATAATTGTCGATATCCGTCGTCATTTCCGCGCCGAGCGGCGCGTTGTAATGCGCCATCACGCGGAAAATGGTGGGGAATACGACAAAATACGCGAACGCCATGCCGCACAGGAACAGGAAGTAGCTGCTCCCGACCAGCGGTACGACCAGCTTCTTCTCGTGCTGATACAACCCCGGCGCGATAAACGCCCAGATCTGGTACAGCACAATGGGCAGTGCGATCACCAGTGCGACCATCATGGTCACCTTCATTGGCACAAAGAACGAGCCAGTGACATCGGTGACGATCATCTTGCCGTCCTTCGGCAAGTTCTGCATCAGCGGACGCGCGAGCAACCGGAATATGTCCGGCGCCCAGTAAACCAGCCCGATGAACACGACGATGACTGAAGCGCCTGCGCGGATGATGCGATCACGCAGTTCGACCAGGTGCGAGATAAACGTCTCTTCGACGGGCTCGTCTTTATTCTGTTGCGGGTCGCTCACGCCGGCCCTCTGCTGGGATTCATCGATGGAAGGGAAGTTGTTGGTCGCGCAATGGAAGCGGCGCAAACATCAGAAAAACCGCGTGGGACGGCGCAGCGTCTCAGGCGTATGCCGCGCCACGCGCGCCGCGCCTGATTGAACGCGCGTCTTGCGCAACGTAGTGCGCTTGTACCAGTTCGGAATGGCGGCCTGCTTGACACGCCAGTTCTTGCGTTTCGCGGGCGACGCGTTACTGCTGCTGAACGTGTTGTCCGGGCTCGAACGCCAGGTGTCGCCAGAAACATGAGTCAGATTCGGGTCGCCCCCGCCCGCCACGCTGTCCGAGACCGATGTGCCCTGATTCCAGGCGTCGTTGAGTTCGTTTTCGTGCTGGCGAAGATTGTCGTGAATCTTGTTCTCGACATTCGATGCCGCGGTTTCGAACTCGGTGCGCATTTTCTTCAGCTCGTCGAGCTCCATCTCGCGCGAGACTTCGGCCTTGACGTCGTTGATATACCGCTGTGCGCGGCCGAACAGCGCGCCTGCCGTTCGTGCCACGCCGGGCAACCGTTCCGGCCCGAGCACTACCAGCGCGACGACGCCGATCAGCGCCATTTTGGTCAGACCAAGGTCGAGCATGGAATCGAAGATCCTGAGGGTGGCATGTAAAGGTGGCCGATGCCGGGCTTACCGTGCTTGGGCCGGCCTGATTAGCGGTAATCGCTCGAGCGGGTCTTGTCCTTCGCTTCCACGTCGACCGCACCGTTGCGCGGCAATTCGCGCTGCTCAGCCGGCGTCGTTTCGCCTTCCTTCATGCCTTCCTTGAAACCCTTTACCGCGCCGCCCAGATCACCGCCAATGTTGCGCAGTTTCTTCGTGCCGAAAACCAGCGCCACGATCAGCAAAACGATCAACCAGTGCCAAATGCTCAACGAACCCATGACTGAAAACTCTCCTTGGCTTCGCCGCGCAAGTCGCTCGCGACGAAGAATGTGGACCTTGCGGTCCGAGTCGGAGCGTCAACGCCCCGATGATTAAACCGATAGTTTGCGCGCCTAATATTGCGATGGAAAGACGCTTTCGTTTTCATTACATCTTGATCGGGCGATCAGGCGCATCCATCAATCAACCGTTCAACCCATCCGGCGCCACGGACGTTCCCCGGCGAGGATATGGGCGTGAATGTGATAGACCTCTTGCCCGCCGCCCGGCCCGGTATTGATGACCGTTCGGAAACCGGTGTCGCCGCCGGTGTACGCCACACCCAGCTCATCAGCAAGCCGTGCCGTCAGGCTCAGCATTCTACCAAGCAGCGGCGCATCGGCTTCGGTACAGCTCGACAGCGTCTCAATATGTTTACGCGGGATCACGAGCACATGGACGGGCGCGGCCGGGTTGATATCGTGAAAAGCAACAAATTCATCGTCTTCATGGATTTTCTTGCTCGGAATTTCTCCCGCAGCGATCTTACAGAAAATACAGTTCTCTTGGCTCATGTGTGTCGCGGGATATCCCGGTATGAATGCGTGTTGAGGATCAGGCGTTCGGTCTCAAATCCAGGCACCCGGTTGCAATGGTTTGTTTTCGTACAAAAACAACCAGCCCTTTATAACGCGATAAAGCGTCCAGATGCCGACCACGAACAAAATGGGAAAACCGATAAACACCCAGATCAACGCTATGCCGATCACATGGCCGAGCAGCGCGAACCAGAAGGTGCGGATCTGCCATCGGAAATGCGCTTCATAGGGCGTTCCGGCGACGTCATCGCGTTTCAGGTAGTTGATGATGACCGCGATCAGCACGGTCAGTCCGCCAGTGATCCAGTACGCGGCGTAAAGCGCGTAGAGCACGTGGGTCAATGTGCGCAAGCTGCGCAGACGTTCGGATTCGGGCGAGTTTTGATAAACAGGCGGCGGATAAGGCTCGTAAGACTGATTCATTTTCATCCTCCTCGGCGACCGGTCGAGCGGGACCCGATCTGCAGCCTAGCCGCCGTTTTCGTTCTGCTCACGATCGCGGGATTTGCGTAACGCCTTTTCTTCGATTCCGGACATCCCTTCCCGCCGTTCCAGTTCGGCAATGACGTCTGCCGGACCGAGGTCGAAATGGGACAGCATCACGAGACAATGGAACCACAAGTCGGCCACTTCGCCGACAAGCGCCTTGGGTGCACCACCGTGCCGTGTGTCTTTTGCGGCCAACACGACTTCAGTCGCTTCCTCACCGATCTTCTTGAGAACGGCGTCGTCACCTTTATGAAAGAGTCGGGAAACGTAGGATTGTTCCGGGTCTCCGCCCTTGCGGCTATCGATAATTGCTGCGAGGCGTAGCAGCGTGTCTTGCGTGGCTTGAGTCATTACTTATAGATATGTTCGGGGTCCATCAAGACCGGTTCGACAGCGACCCAGTCGCCCGTTTCCACCGATCCCTCGAATTTCTGGAAAAAGCATGAATGGCGCCCGGTGTGGCACGCAATGCCCGACACCTGCTCCACTTTCAGCAATACGACATCTTCGTCGCAATCGAGCCGCACTTCGTGCACGTGCTGGACATGTCCCGACTCCTCGCCCTTGAACCACAAGCGCTGGCGCGAACGCGAGTAATACACCGCACGCTTCAATTCGATGGTTTGCGCCAATGCTTCGCGGTTCATCCACGCGAACATCAGCACGTCGCCCGTTGTGGATTCCTGCGCAATCGCCGGCACCAGGCCGTTCGCGTCCCACTTGACCTTCTCGATCCAGCCCGATTCTTCAGTTTGTGCAGTCACCGCTTAAATCCTCACCGAGATGCCTTGATCGGCCATGAAGCGTTTCGCTTCGCCGACCGTGTGTTCGCCATAGTGGAAAATGCTGGCAGCAAGCACCGCATCGGCATGACCCTCGGTGATGCCGTCGGCGAGATGCTCGAGCGAACCCACGCCGCCGGATGCGATGACCGGAATGGAAATAGCGTCCGATACCGCGCGCGTCAGCGCAAGGTCGAAGCCGCTTTTCGTGCCGTCGCGATCCATGCTGGTCAGCAGGATTTCGCCGGCGCCGAATTCCGCCATCTTGCGCGCCCATTCGATCACGTCGAGTCCCGTGTTCTTACGGCCGCCGTGTGTGAAAACTTCCCAGCGCGGGGTTTCGCCCGCGGCGCTGACGCGCTTGGCGTCGATGGCTACCACGATGCACTGCGAGCCATGTTTATCCGATGCATCGCGTACGAGTTGCGGATTCGCCACCGCCGATGAATTCATGCTGATCTTGTCGGCGCCCGCGTTCAGCAGCCGACGCACGTCTTCCACAGCGCGTACGCCGCCGCCAACCGTCAACGGGATAAAGACCTGCGACGCTACTTGTTCGATGATCGGCAGGATCAGGTCGCGTTGGTCGGAGGTGGCGGTGATATCGAGGAACGTGAGCTCATCGGCGCCCTGATCGTCGTATCGGCGAGCAATTTCGACGGGGTCTCCCGCGTCGCGCAATTCAAGGAAATTGACGCCCTTGACCACGCGGCCAGCGGTGACGTCGAGACACGGGATGATGCGTTTAGCGAGAGCCATGTTGTTGCGAATGCCGTTGCGCTGCGAGTGAGTGCTTAAGATAAGCGAGGCGGGTCAATCGAAATTGACCGTCGCGGAAAGAAACCCCGAAAACGCCGCCCCGCTCGAATGAACTTGCGGCGCGGCCTCGTCAAGCCGCGTAGAAAACCGTCCGGAAGCACAGAAGGCGCTTAAAGACGGCGCTTAAGTCAGGCGTGCTGGGAAGGTCACCGCGTGCATGGTCAGCGTATCCACGACCGCGCGGCGCCCTCGCAACTTGCGGCTGCTTAGGCCCACCGGGCCCACTAGGCTCAGGCGTCGTCGGCTTCGCGCAGTTTGTCTGCGCGCGCTTGCGCGGCGGCGAAATCCAGGTCGCCCGAATAAATCGCGCGCCCGCAAATCACGCCGGAAATGCCTTCGTCTTCCACTTCGCACAAGGAGTCGATGTCGCCCAGGTTCGACAATCCACCGCTGGCGATCACCGGAATCTTGACGGCTTGCGCGAGGCGCACAGTGGCTTCAATGTTGATGCCCTGCAGCATGCCGTCGCGGCCAATATCCGTGTAGATGATCGCCTCGCAGCCATAGTCTTCGAACTTGCGGCCGAGGTCGATGACTTCGTGCCCCGTCAGCTTGCTCCAGCCGTCGGTTGCGACCTTGCCGTCCTTCGCATCCAGCCCGACGATGATATGACCCGCAAACGCGGTGCACGCATCTTGCAGGAACCCCGGATTTTTCACCGCCGCCGTGCCGATGATCACGTACTCCAGGCCGTCGTCAAGATATCGCTCGATGGTGTTCAGGTCGCGAATACCGCCGCCAAGCTGCACCGGGATATCGCTGCCGACTTCCTTGATGATGGCGCGAATGGCTTCTTCGTTTTTCGGCTTTCCGGCAAATGCGCCGTTCAGGTCGACGAGATGAAGCCGCCGTGCGCCCCGATCGACCCATAGCCGGGCCATTGCCGCCGGATCTTCGGAAAAAATGGTCGCCTGGTCCATATCGCCTTGTTTGAGGCGTACGCACTGACCGTCTTTTAGATCGATGGCCGGAATGAGCAACATAGAAATA
>NZ_JAQGMM010000032.1 GCF_028292365.1 Caballeronia sp. | reverse complement strand
TATTTCTCGCCGAACAGCGCCATCGCGCCGCCCTTCACGGCTTCGTCGTACGGCATGACACGCACGATACCCGGCGCGTTTGCCAGCACTTCCGCGTTGACGATCTCTTCCACGCGACGAATCTGCTCGTCGGTCATGGGCGCGTTGTGCGCGAAGTCGAAGCGCGTCTTGTCCGGATCGACGAGCGAACCCTTTTGCTGTACGTGGCTGCCGAGCACTTCGCGCAGCGCCTTGTGCATCAAGTGCGTCGCCGAGTGGTTGCGGGCGGTGCGAAGACGGCGAACCGTATCGATTTCCGCCTTCACCACGTCACCCACTTTCAGCGTGCCCTGCTCGACCGTGCCGTGATGGCCAACGACGTCGGACTGGACCTTGAGGGTATCAACAACCGCGAAGCGCACCGCTGCGTTCGCGAGCACGCCCTGATCGCCTGCCTGGCCGCCCGATTCGGCGTAGAACGGCGTGTGATCGAGCACGACGACGGCCTGCTGGCCGACCTGCGCCTCTTTCACCGAAACACCATCCACGTAAAGCGCGACCACTTTGGCGTCGTCGAAGATTTCGTTTTCGTAGCCGTGGAACGTGGTTTTCGTGCCCGCGTAGTCAAGGCCTTGCGCCGACTTGAACTTGCCGGCCGAACGCGCTTGTTCGCGTTGACGTGCCATGGCTTCGTCGAAGGCGGCTTCGTCGACCGTGATGCCGCGCTCGCGGCAAACGTCTGCGGTCAGATCCAGCGGGAAGCCGAATGTGTCGTGGAGTTTGAACGCGAGTTCGCCGTCCAGTTGCTTTGAGCCCTTGGCGTCGAGCGTGGCGAGTTCAGTTTCGAGCATCGACATGCCGTGTTCAATGGTCTCGAAAAAACGCTCTTCTTCCTGCCGCAAAACGTCTGTCACGCGGGTTTGCGCGTCCTTGAGTTCCGGATAAGCCGCGCCCATTTCCTCGACCAGATCGGCTACGAGCTTATGGAAAAACGCGCCCTTGCGGCCGAGTTTGTAGCCGTGGCGGATGGCGCGGCGCACGATCCGGCGCAGCACATAACCGCGGCCTTCGTTGCCGGGAATCACGCCATCGACGATCAGGAACGAGCATGCGCGAATGTGGTCCGCGATCACCTTCAACGAATTGTTGGTGAGGTCCGCCGTCGCCGTTTCACGGGCCGCGGCCTTGATCAGCGTCTGGAACAGGTCGATTTCGTAGTTGCTGTGCACATGCTGGAGCACGGCGGCGAGGCGTTCGAGGCCCATACCGGTGTCCACGCTCTGCTTAGGCAGCTTCGTCATGTTGCCCTGGACGTCGCGATTGAACTGCATGAACACGAGATTCCAGATCTCGATGAAGCGGTCGCCGTCCTCTTCCGGGGATCCCGGCGGGCCACCCCACACTTCCGGGCCGTGGTCGTAGAACACTTCCGAGCACGGGCCGCACGGGCCGGTGTCGCCCATGGTCCAGAAGTTATCCGATGCGTAACGTGCGCCCTTGTTGTCGCCGATGCGGATGATTCGCTCTTTCGGCACGCCGATTTCGTTTTCCCAAATGGCGAACGCTTCGTCGTCTTCCTGGTAGACCGTGACCGTGAGTTTGTCAGCGGGCAGGCCGTAGACCTTGGTGAGCAATTCCCAACAGTAGTGGATCGCGTCGCGCTTGAAATAATCGCCGAACGAGAAGTTGCCCAGCATTTCGAAGAACGTGTGATGGCGAGCCGTGTAGCCGACGTTTTCGAGGTCGTTGTGCTTGCCGCCCGCGCGGACGCTGCGCTGCGAGGTCGTGGCGCGCGAATACGGCCGGCTTTCGGTGCCGAGGAAGACGTCCTTGAACTGGACCATGCCGGAGTTAACGAAGAGCAGCGTGGGATCATTGCCCGGCACAAGGCTGGACGAGCGCACGATCGTGTGGCCCTTCGATTCAAAGAACTTGAGGAATTTCTCGCGGATGTCGGCGGCTTTCATGGCGTGCGGGTCTGCTGTTTTGTACGGCGGCGGCGCTCTGACTTATCGTCACTGCGCGCGAGGGCCGGGTGCCAAAATGGGATTGTCGATTATACGGGGTTTGGAGGGGGATTTTGCTCGCGCCGACACAGCCCGCGCTTCCCCGGAACTCCGATATCGCCCACTGGCACGAACAAAAAGCTCAGTTCAAGAGAGAAAGCCCCGTCCCTACCGCACGCCAGCCCCAATCAGCCCGCCCGCTGCCGCACCCGCCACAGTCCCAATCGGACCGCCGGTCAGCACATAACCCAAAGCCCCGCCGGCCGCGGCTCCAATACCCGCATGCGCCTGCGTACGGTTCATCGCGCACGCCGAAAACGAAGCGATAAACACGCCAATTGCCGCAACCCGTGCAACCTGAAAAGAAACCCGTGTGATCTTGTTCATGATGAGATTGTCCTTTTTATCGTCGCTTTATCGTCAATGCGGCTCACGCCCCGAACCTTTCAATTACATTATTTCGGAACGCGGGCCTATCTTAGAATCCTCCCGCTAATGACGACAATTCGATTTACGTCCCGTTACGCCGGATACAAGCGGTATTGAAACCGCACACCCGTGGTTACAAGTGTTCAACAACCGCGCGAGACTCCCCGCTGTCGCAGCCACGCCGCACATCGCGGCAAAATCCCGGCCCGCGCTGTCCTGACCGTCTCCCTAAGGTAGAATCAAAAGACCAGATAAGTCTTACCGAACGCAAGCCGCAGGTCTTCAACGCTAGCGCCCTCGTCCGCTCTCTCTTTCTCGCATGAACACCGATCGCAACGACGCCCCGGCGGTAAACAATTTCATCCGCAATATCATCGACGAAGACAATCGCAACGGCAAATGGTCGCAGCGTGTCGAAACTCGTTTTCCGCCCGAGCCGAACGGCTATCTGCACATCGGTCACGCGAAGAGCATTTGCGTCAATTTCGGCATCGCGCGTGATTACGGCGGCGTCTGCCACCTTCGTTTCGACGACACGAACCCGGAAAAGGAAAGCGTCGAGTACGTCGATTCCATCATCGACGCCGTCAAGTGGCTCGGCTTCGACTGGAACAAGGACGGCACCGAACACCTGTACTTCGCCAGCGACTACTACGACAAGCTCTACGAATTTGCCGAGTTGCTGATCGAACGCGGCCAGGCTTATGTCGACAGCCAGTCGGCCGAAGAGATGCGCTTGACGCGCGGCTCGGCGCAGGAACCCGGCAAGAATTCGCCGTTCCGCGACCGCACGCCGGAAGAGAACCTGGACCTGTTCCGCCGCATGAAAGCGGGCGAGTTCAAGGAAGGCGAGCACGTGCTGCGCGCGAAGATTGACATGGCTTCGCCGAATTTCAACATGCGCGATCCTGTCATCTACCGGATTCGTTTCGCGCATCATTACCGGACCGGCGACACGTGGTGTGTCTACCCCATGTACGACTACACGCACTGTGTATCGGACGCGCTCGAAAACATCACGCATTCGCTGTGTACGCTCGAGTTTGAAGATCATCGTCCGCTGTACGACTGGTTCCTGAATCGACTCGCCGATGACGGCAAGTTCACCCGTCCATTGCCGCAGCAAATCGAGTTCTCCCGCCTGAACCTGACCTACGCGATTACCAGCAAGCGCAAGCTGCTGCAGCTCGTGACAGAAAATCATGTCGATGGCTGGGATGACCCGCGCATGCCGACTATCGTGGGCGTTCGGCGCCGCGGTTTCACGCCGGAAAGCATCCGGCTCATGTGCGACCGCGTAGCGGTGACGAAGGTGGATTCGTGGATCGACATGAGCGTGCTGGAAGGCGCATTGCGCGATGATCTCGACGAAAAGGCGCCCCGCGCAATCGCGGTCCTGGACCCGCTGAAACTGATCATCGACAACTATCCGGAAGGTACGAGCGAAACGTGCAGCGCGCCGGTTCATCCGCATCATCCCGAGCGCGGAACCCGCGAATTTCCGTTTTCGCGAGAGTTGTGGATCGAGCGCGAGGACTTCCAGGAAGTGCCGAAGAAAGGCTATTTCCGTTTGTTCCCGGGCAACAAGGTGCGGCTGAAGTACGGTTTCGTCGTGGAATGCACAGGTGCGGACAAGGACGAGCACGGCAACATCACAGCCGTGCATTGCACGTATTTCCCCGACAGCAAGTCCGGCACGGAAGGCGCAAACGGCTACAAGGTCAAGGGCACCATTCACTGGGTCAGCGCAGAAGGCGCGTATGAAGCCGAGGTACGGATCTACGACCGCCTCTTCAAAGAACCGCAACCCGGTGCTGGCGGCGCGGAATTTCTGGATGCGCTGAACCCGGACTCGAAGCGCATCGTGCGCGCTTATCTCGAACCGGGCGCGCGTCAGGCAAATGCTGAAGATCGCTATCAGTTCGAACGCCACGGCTATTTCGTCGCTGACCGTATCGATTCGAAACCCGGCTCGCCGGTGTTCAATCGCATTGTCAGCCTGCGCGATAGCTGGACCAAGCCGGCTTAAAGCCATGGGCGCGTCCCGCCGGACGCTCGCACTCGTTGTGGGGGATGCTTTGCAACGCACCTTGCCAAGGTCGTTCGTCCGCGCGTTGCGCGCGTCGTGTGCGTTTGCGCTGCTGATCGGGGCGCAATCGGCTTTCGCGGGCGCAGTCGACCTTTCCTCGCCTACGTTACGCAAGATCGCCGAGAACAACGCCATTGTTCTCGGCGTGCGCGAGTCGTCGGTACCCTTCTCGTATCTCGACGCGAACGGGCAGTCCATCGGCTATTCACAGGCTATTGCGCTCAAGATCGTCGACGAAGTCCGACTTCGCTTACAAACACCCCGGCTCGCCGTGAGCACGGTGGTTGTCACGTCGGCGAACCGATTGTCGTATGTGGTGAATCACCAGATTGACCTGGAGTGCGGATCGACCGCGCATATTCGTGATCGGGAGCAATTGGTCGCGTTCTCGAACAGCATCTTCAGCTATGGGATCCGGATGGTGGTAAAGCGCAAATCCGGCATTCGCAACTACGACGATCTCGCCGGCAAGACCGTATCGACAACAGCGGGTACGTCCGATGAACAGCTTCTGCGGGAACTGTCGTTGAACCGGAAACTGGATCTGAAGATTTTCAGCGCGAAAGACCATGCAGAAGCTTTCGATGCCGTGAAAACCGGCCGCGCTGTAGCGTTCGTGATGGATGATCCGTTGCTATATGGAAAGGTAGCTCAGGAAGGTCCGGCCCAAAACGAGTACATGGTCACCGGCGACTCGCTCGCGCACGAATCCTACGCATGCATGATGCGCAAGGGCGACCCGATCTTCAAGAAACTGGCCGATGACGTGATTGCCGGGATGGAGCGCTCAGGCGAAGCCGAACGGCTCTACGACCGGTGGTTCATGCAGGCCATTCCCCCTGACAACATCAACTTGCGGTTCCCTCTGTCGCCAGAAATGAGAGCGCTGTTCGCCAATCCAAACGACCACAGTTCCGAAGACTAGCAGCGTCCAGTAGCAACGGGCAGCGACCAGCGCCGGTCAATGGTGACCCACGGCGCACACCCAAGCCTTCCGGCTCAGGCAAGCGTCTGGTGTAATTCAGTCAGCGAGAGCGTTGTCTGGAACAGGCGCGCGAGGCTGCGGCTTGCGTACTGATCGACATCGACCGGCGTGACCCATCTGTACGCGTCCATTTCGGGGATCATCTGGCCGTCCCGGCGACGCGGAAAATACGATTCGCAGATGCACTCTTCAAGCTTCACTTCATCGTCGGTCACTCGCACCGCGAACAGATGCAGGTCCTTGTCGCGGCGATAAACAAACCGCCCCAAATCCTTCAAGCGCTCCGCTTTCATCACAATGCCCGTCTCTTCCACGAGTTCCCGCAATGCCGCTTCCTCGGGTTGTTCGTCCACCTCACCCTGGCCTTTCGGGATATCCCAGTGAGACGTCTCGGTCGCGTGACACAGCAACACGTCCCCTTGCGCGTTAAGAATCACGACGCCGCACGAAACCGTCCGGTCGGCCATTTAAGCAGCCTTCCAGATTTGCGATACCGCGCGACAGGAAACTTCGAGGTGGTTGAAACAGGTCACTGTTTCAACAATGCCCATTTACCGCCGTCCGGCTTGCAGACGGTAGGCGCCCAGGTCTGCGTCTGACCCTTGGCGTGAGCCACCATGGTGAGCTTGCGGCACGTACGGTCGCCGTCCTTCTTCGTATCCGACGGCGTGATCGTGCCATTGATGGCAACCGGATTACCTGCGCCCTCATTGTTCCAGTCGAGCGACTCACCGTCTTGTTTGGTGTCGAGCGCCGAGTGCGCCGCGTTGTTGAGCGCCTGTAAGTCGCGCTGCTTCATGTAGGTAATCGGCGTGTTGTTGAGAAACCCGAGGTTGGCCGCGTGCGCCGCGCCGCTGCCAAGCACGACACAGCTTACGATCAGTTGCACGGAGACGCGCTTGAGCGCGCGAGATGGGTATGACATGAAACACTCTCCCTCGTTGGTATTGGTATTGAATTTCGGCGGTATCAGAAACAGCGCAGCAAGATCGGCATGACTGCATTATTCGCGGCCATTGCCTTAATCGTGTTTCGAAAAAAATCAGAACCACTCAGGATCAACTGATAAATCACGATCATCTGGCGTCGAGGATAGCATGAGGACATATGGACTTTGCAAGCGTCCAACGTCCGCCGAATGGCCATGCGCTGTGATTTTCAGAGCAACCCCGGACTCTCTCAGAAGTGTCTGATATAGGGATACGAGACGGAAAACTAATATCGAAGGCTTGTCGACTACGCTTCGATTCCGATCATGGACATCCTTCTCGCTACCGCTCAGACACCAACGCTCTACCAGTGGCTGTGCATCGCCATTATCGCGTGTGCGATCACGATGCCCAAGGGACTCATAGCAATGGACCGGATGCTGGCAAGGCGGCCTGAGCGGTCCGAGTGGTCAGGCTGCTCCTACGTTCCCGATCCGCACGACGCGACGCAGCCGTCCATCTGGCCACGCGTGATGACTGCCATAGGCGGCGCATTCTGGATCGGCGCGTTGCTCACGCTGGTGTTTTTATGCCGGCAGCTCACTCCATAGCCTTGTCGCAATCCGACACGAATCAAGGGCAGCTTCGGCTGCCCTTTTTTATCGTCGACGCTTTCGCATTTCCGTTTTTCATATTCCGTCATTAGCTTCGAAGCATCGCTTATTCGACGCACAAACCCATCGCCGCTATGGTCGACGATATCTTTTCTGCCACGGAAATCTCCATGAAAAAGCTGAATTTGTTGTCGTCGTTATCAGGATTATGGGTCGCTGCTGCGTTCGCTTTGTTGCCGCTGTCTGCGTCGGCACAAGATGCAGCGAGTGCGCCCGCAAAGCAATTGCGGATCGGTTTTCAAAAGGCCGGTTTGCTTGCCGTGCTCAAGGCCCAGGGTTCGCTCGAAAAAAAGCTCAAGCCGCTCGGCTACACGGTCAACTGGTATGAGTTCCCCGCCGGGCCGCAACTGCTCGAAGCGCTCAATACGAACAACATCGATTTTGGCTACACCGGCGCACCGCCGCCGATTTTTGCGCAGGCCGCGGGTGTGAATTTCGTGTATGTCGGCGCCGAACCGGGAGGAGAAACCAACGAGGCGCTGTTTGTCAAAGCCAATTCCCCGATTCATTCACTGGCAGAGCTAAAAGGCCGGCGCATTGCTCTGCAAAAGGGATCGAGTTCGAACTTCTTGCTGCTAGCGGTGCTGCAGAAAGCAGACTTGAAACTCGACGATATCCATTCGGTTTATCTCCCGCCCGCAGACGCACGCGCGGCTTTCGAAAACGGCGATGTCGATGCGTGGATCGTCTGGGACCCGTACTATGCCGCCGCGCAGAAAGCGTTGACCGTGCGCACGCTCGCGGACTACACCGGGTTGCCGAA
>NZ_JAQGMM010000031.1 GCF_028292365.1 Caballeronia sp. | reverse complement strand
TCAGCGCACGCGCCTTGCCGCCATGCGCCACGCGCAACCAGAAGAGCGTCGGATGCGAAGTGGACGCTGCACTCAACTCGCCCTCCGCTGGCGCGACAAGACCAAAACGCTGCGTGAGAAGCTCGGC
Source organism: Caballeronia sp. (assembly GCF_028292365.1). Lineage (GTDB taxonomy): Bacteria > Pseudomonadota > Gammaproteobacteria > Burkholderiales > Burkholderiaceae > Caballeronia. The sequence continues at coordinate 9,234 of NZ_JAQGMM010000031.1, read as the reverse complement.
CGTGGCGTCCGAAGAACCATCGTCAGCAATCACGATTTGCGCCGCGCCGTGCGTTTGCCCGAGCAGCTTTGCGAGCGTGTTGGGCAGCACGGCGGCTTCATTGTGCGACGCCACGATCACGCCGAGCGCGGGCATTGCGCGCTCGCGCTGCTTGCGGTCAAGCGGCTTGGGCGGCTTGACGAGCGTCCAGGATTTCGCCGCGACGAACATCAGCAGCAAGGTGTCATAGACGACGTAAGCAATGCCCGTCGACCACGCGACCACGCCGTGCAGGAAGAATGCGCGGGCGAACAGCACGAGCCACAGCACGACCACGCCGCCGTGAATCAGCACGCTCGCGAGCGTGATCGGGCGCGGCGCCAAACGCGGCGACGCCTGCGCGAGCGCCTCTTCCAAAGTTCGCTTCACAATGGGATCCGGTTGGGGCGACGTCTTTTTGGGTCGCATGGGTACAGCGTGAAGTTTCACATCCATTACGGCACCATCCGCGAGATCACCGACTTCTTGTCGATCCACTGATGCTTGAGCGCGCCGCCCACGTGCATCGCTAAAAGTGCATACAGCGCGTAACCGAGCCACGCGTGCAATGCGCCGAAACGATCGTGCAACGATTCCTTCAGCGCCGGATCGAGGTTCATCACAAACCCCACGCGCGGCCATGGAATCACACCGAAGAGATGCATCGGATGCGTGGCGGCGTCTTTCCAGGCCGAGTCATGCAGCCAGCCGGATAACGGCAAGCCGATCATCAGCAGATATAGCAAGAAGTGCGCGATATGAGCGGCCATGTGTTCCCACTTCGGAAACGCCTTCGGCAACGGCGGCGGCCGATGCGACACGCGCCACAAGATACGCAGCAGCACCAGACCGAGAACGGTGATGCCGATGGACTTATGGGTATCGACGATCGGACGGATCCAGGAATCAGGAAACGATTCCGCCGTCAGTCCCAGCACGACGTTGCAGATAATCAGCAAGGCGATCAGCCAGTGCAGGACCATCGCGGTGCGCGTGTAGCGTAGCGACGTCTCGGTTTGTGGCGGGTCTGACACCGCGTTGGCAGCTTGCGTGGACATTGAAACTCCGTGCGGGAAATGGGGATCGGCTGGATAGTTCTGCCACGTGCCGCGCCAGGGTGTTCAAGCGCGACAAGTTGCAGACGACACGATCCAAACGCACCGCGGCGCCCGTTTATTCCATCGATTCTGCGGGAAAACGCGAACTTGCGTTTGTGGAGGGTTTGTTAACTGACGTGTTGAAAGGGTTCGGCGGATTCAGCGCCCTTCGGCGATACAAACGCGAGCACCGCTTGAGCGAATTGCAACGCGGCCGGATTCGCCGCGTCGCGTCGCGTGACAAGGTGCAGCGGCGCGGAAAACGCTTCGTCGCCGGCAACTGCGCAATACACCACGGTCTCCTGCTGGTATCGCTGCATGGATGCCGGCACGAGCGTGATGCCGCCACCCGCCGCCACCAGATTGATGGCGCTGAGCATGCGCGGCACTTCGCTCACCGCTTCCGGCTTGAATCCCGCCGCCTCGCACGCACGGATGAAATCAGCGTACATACCCGGTGCGCCCGGCCGTCGCACGAAGATAAACGACTCGCCCGCGAGCGCCTTCAGCGGCACACGCGGCTGTTTGCCCGGACGCACGCCTTTTGCTCGCAGCAGTTTGTGGCCGACCGGCAGCACGAGCACCATGCGCTCCTCGTGCAGCAGGTCGAAGCGCAACGCCGCGGGTGTCTCGATCGGCTTGCGCAAGATGCCTGCATCGACGCGTCCATTCATCATCCGTTCGATGATGTCAGCCGCGTTGATCTCGTTCAGGTCGATGGCAATATCGGGATGCGTCGCGCGAAAACGGCGGATCGCGGCGGTGGCAAGCGGGTGGAATGCCGCCGAACTCGTCAGCGCGATCCGCACGGAGCCGAGTTGGCCGTTCGCCACGCGCCGTGCATTGACCACGCCTTGATCGAGCGCGTCGAGCACGGCGCGGGCATCGACGACAAAAGCCGCGCCCGCCGATGTCAGCTCCACCCCGCGCGGCAAGCGCGTGAATAGCGCAAAACCCAGTTCGCGCTCGAGTTCCTGAATTTGCTGCGACAACGGCGGTTGCTGAATATGCAGCCGTGCAGCTGCCCGCGTGAACTGGCGCTCTTCAGCGACGGTGAGGAAGTACCGCAGGTGACGCAGTTCCATCTGAAGGCCTCACATACGTGATAGATATGGCACTGCCATCCGATATGTATTTTACATTTGCCACTGCGTTTCGTACTCTTCGATTCAAATACACATAAATGCACGAATCCGGAGACATATGGAAACCACCTTCCCACCCAACTCGGCCGACCACGCGCCAGCTTCATTGGCGTCGCTCAGCAAGGCGCAGATTCGCCGCGCCGTGCTGGCTTCGGTGATCGGCAATGGGCTGGAATGGTTCGATTTCCTGATCTACGGCTACTTCGCGAAGATCATCGCGCACGTGTTTTTCCCGGTTGGTAACATCGCGCTTTCAACGACGCTCACGCTCGGCACGTTTGCGGTTGGATTCATCGTGCGGCCGCTCGGCGGGATCGCCATCGGTGCGTATGCGGACCGCGTCGGGCGCCGCAAGACGCTTTCCATGCTCATCTTGTTGATGGCCGCCAGCACCTTGTTGATGGGCCTCACGCCCGGCTATTCGACCATCGGCATTGCTGCGCCTTTGCTGGTGCTGCTTGCACGCGTCATGCAGGGTTTATCGGTTGGCGGCGAGTTCGCCACGGCCGCCGCGATGCTCACGGAATATGCGCCGCGCGGCAAGAAGATGTTCTTCGGCAGCTTCCAGATGACATCGCAGGCGGTGGCGCTCGTGCTTTCGTCGGCGTTTGGTTATTTCCTGACATCGAATCTGGACCGGGCGTCGCTTGAGTCGTGGGGCTGGCGCGTGCCTTTCCTGGTCGGCGCGCTGGTCGGGCCGGTGGGGTTTTATATCCGCCACAAGGTCGCGGAATCGCCCGAGTTCGTCGAGTTGCGAGAACGGCTCGGCCACGCCCCGCGGCAGACCCTTCGCGGTTTTTTCCGGCAGCGTGGCGACGCGTCGCTATGCGCGATGGGCGTGATCATCGTTGGAACGGCAACGAATTATTTGTGGCACACGTTCATGCCGCTGTATGTCGAGCGTCAGTTGCACCTGCCGCTCAAGAACGCGTTGTTCGGCACGGCGGTGTCGGGGCTGGTTTCCATAGTGGGGTATCCGCTCGCAGGGAAACTCGCGGACCGGATCGGCGCGTACCGGCTGTTCTTTCCCGTGACGATTGTCTGGGTCGTGATCGCGTATCCGCTGTTTGCATGGGTGCTCGCATCCCCTACGCCCGGCCGCGTTTTCGCCGCGCAAATGGTCGCGACCGTGGTCCTGAGCCTGATGTCCGGGCCGCATCCCGGCATGCTCACGCAGTTGTTCCCCACTGCCACGCGCTCTACCGGCGTCGCGCTTTCGTACAACATTGCGGTGACGCTGTTCGGAGGTCTTGCACCGTTGACCGTCTCCACGCTGATCACCGTGACCGGATCGAATATCGTGCCGGCGTATTACCTGATCTTCGCGGGCTTCGTGTCGCTCGGACTGGTCGGGTTGACACGTTCCGGGCAACGTCTGCGCCGCGATCCCGATGCCCTCCCGCTGGATTGAAATGAACTCCTCCCATAAAGCTCGCAATGAGCGCCCGGTAAGCGCGGTGGGCAACGAACGGCTGCGCGTGATTACGTTGCGCGGTGCGGGTACGGTGCCGTTTTATCGATCGATAAAAGAACGAGATGCGGCAAACATTTCGCGAATCGTGATCCTGCTGCACGGCCGGTTGCGCGATGCCGATGCTTATCTGCTCTCGGCGCAACGTGCGCTGGCGGCGGCATCGACCGATCCCGCCCATACATTGCTGCTCGTGCCGCAGTTCCTGGCTACTGCGGATATTGCCGAGCACGGTCTGTCCGCCGACACGCTGCACTGGGAATGGACCTCATGGATGGGTGGGGAGGACGCACTCGGTCCCGCGCCGCTCAGTTCCTTCGATGTCCTCGATGCATTCATTGGGCAATTCGCGGATCTTGCTCGTTATCCGGGTCTGCGCGACGTGGTGATCGCCGGGCATTCGGGTGGCGCGCAGGTCGCGCACCGGTACGCGATCGTGGGCGCTGGTTGCAACGTGGCCGGCGTGCGGTGCCGGTACGTGATCGCGAATCCATCGTCGTATGTGTACTTTGATTCGATGCGCCCCTACACGGACGGCGTTCTGCGTCCCGCCGATATCACTGCATGCCCCGGAGTGGATGACTGGAAGTACGGTGTGCAGCGCGCGCCGCGCTACGCAGCGTCCGCGTCATTCGATGCGCTCGAAACACGTTATGCGGCGAGCGACGTTATCTATCTCCTCGGTCAGCAGGATTGTGATCCGCATCACGACGCGCTCGACCGGTCGTGTGCGGCAGCAGCGCAAGGGTCTCATCGGCTCGCGCGTGGGCGTTCTTATTTCTCGTACCTCGAAGGCCGCCACGCTGGGCTTGGACACCGCTGTCTGGAAGTCGCCGGCGTAGGCCACAACGGTGCAGCGATGCTCGGTTCGCACGAAGGCGTGCGAGCGTTATTCGACGCACAACGGCTTGGAAGCGTGGTCGATTCATCGACCGCCGGCGCGACGGACTAGACACAGCGCAAACCATCACGACGTTCAAGAACATTGCCTTGGCGACGGGACTGATGTCGTCCGGACGATGCGTGGTTCGTTTTTTCTATCGGTTTATCAGCAAGCGTTCGTTTGGGTCATTTGGGTCCTCTGGGTCATTTGTCCGATGCAAGCAGTGGTTAATAAACACACGGAGACAGCATGATGAAAAACACCCTCGCCGCTTGCGGCACATCCTTTGTCGTCGTTGCGCTGGCCGGTTGCGGCGGTTCATCGTCAAATAACGACGGCCCGCCGCCTACACCGCCCGTTTCGTCCGCCGCGGCATGCGCGGCGCTCGGCGCGATCAAGATTGCAGCAACGTCGATAGGCGCGCCCAGCAACGGCGCCACAGTGGCGAGCGCGACACTGGTCGCGGCGTCGAGTACATCCGGCGAGTATTGCCAGGTGAACGGCACCATTGCACCCGTCGATGCAACCGCGCCAAACATCAACTTCGAAGTGAACTTGCCGACGGCATGGAACAAGAAGGCGCTGCAATACGGCGGCGGCGGTTTCGATGGCACGCTCATCACCGGTCTTGCCGCACTCGACATGGCGCCTGCCGGTTCGTCGACACCGCTTGCCCGCGGTTACGTGACCTTCGGCGACGACTCCGGTCACCAAAGCAAAAGCATCACAGACGGCTCGTTCGCCGCGAACGACGAAGCGCTCGCCAACTACGGCGGGCTGACGCTGAAGAAAACCCACGACGTCGCCATGCTGCTGCTAAAGACACGCTACGGCGCCGCACCCACGAAAACCTATTTCTTCGGCAGCTCGACCGGCGGCCGCGACGGCCTCACCGTGATCCAGCGATGGCCGGCTGACTACGACGGCATTGTCGTCAACCGCCCCGCGCTTAACTACACGGGTCTGCGCCTTTCCAACGTTGTGCTTGGCCGCGCGCTTTATCTGAATGGCGGCGCGGGCTGGCTCGACGTGAACAAGACCGTGCTGCTCGAAAACGCCGTAACGAAAACCTGCGACACACTCGATGGCGTTGCCGACGGCATCATCTCGAACGTCGCGGCCTGCAAGCTTCAAACGCCCGCTGTGCTCACGGCCCTGCGCTGCCCGGCCGGCAAGGACACAGGAGATACGTGCCTTTCCGACGCGCAGATCGCAACTGTGAACACCATTGCTTCGCCAATGGTGCTGCCCTATCCGCTCGCGAACGGCGTCACGCGTTACGCCGGGTACAACATCCTCGCCGGTTCCGTGTTCGCGGGTCAGTACACCACGCGCAACTTCGGCACGTCGCCAACACCAGCCAACCCCGCCGGCAAGAACGACGCGAACCAGTGGGTCACCGGCGACCAGTGGGTGAAGTACTTCATCACGCGTATCCCTACGCTCAACTCCCTCACCTTCGATCCGCTGAATCCAGGTGCGTACCTGGCGCAAGTCCAGCAAGGCTCCGCTGAAAGCGATGCGACCAACCCCGACCTCTCGGCGTTCATCGCGAAGGGTGGCAAAGCGATCATCACCCACGGTCTCGCCGATGAAATCGTCAGCACGGATTCGTCCGTGGACTACTACAACGCGCTGGTGCAGAAGTTCGGTCAGGCTTCCGTCGATAGTTTCGTGCGTTTCTACCTGATGCCGGGCGTGGGCCACGGCACCGGACCGTTCCTGCCGCAAGTCGATTCGCTTGGCGCGCTGGAACAATGGGTGGAAAACGGCACCACGCCGGAAACACTCACCGTCACCGACTCAACCGCTGCGACTGCCGGACGGTCGCGGCCTTTGTGCCGTTACCCGACCTGGCCAAAATACGCCGGCGGTGATGTGAATTCAGCCGCGAGTTTCAGCTGTAGCCAGTAACCGCCAAGGGAGGACGGGACCGGTCGAACTATCGTCCGGAAGGCCTGTCGAGCAAGGGAAGCAATCGCTTTCTGCTCTGCTATAGTCTTTCCCATCCTCCCTTTCCAGATCGCGCGTGGACCACATTCCCTTATGGGCGCAAATCTGCGCCATTTTTCTGCTGCTGTTTTTTTCCGCATTCTTCTCGATCTCCGAAACGTCGATGATGGCGCTCAATCGCCATCGGCTTAAACACCTCGCCAACCAGGGTTCGCTGCGCGCTCGTGTTACGCAGGGCCTGCTCGCCAAAACCGATCAACTGCTGAGCGTGATCCTGATTGGCAACAATCTGATCAACACGATCATTCCGGTACTGACCACGTCCATCGCGCTGCGCACTTTTGGCCATAACAATCTGGTGTTGTCGATAACGACCGGGGTTGTCGCGTTCTTGATCATTGTGTTTGCGGAGATTGCGCCGAAGATTGTAGGTGCGACTTATCCGGAAAAGGTTGCGCTCCCGGCCAGTCTGGTTTTGTCGCCGCTGATGCGGGTGGCCCGGCCGGCCGTCTGGTTCGTCAACCTGTTTGCGAACGGCGTGCTGAAGGTGCTGCACATCAACACGAAAGGCGGCCGCGATCAGCGGCTTTCCACGGAAGAATTGCGCACCATCGTGCTGGAGTCGGGCAATTTCATGCCGACCAAGCACCGCAGCATCCTGCTGAACCTGTTCGATCTGGAGAACATCACCGTCGACGACGTGATGATCCCGCGCCGCCGGATTGAAGCACTGGATTTCGATGCCCCCTTCGACACCATCCTGCATCAGCTCGAGACTTGCTATCACAACAAGCTGGTGGTGTATCAGGGCGACATCGACCGCGTGCTGGGTGTTCTGCACGTGAGAAAGACGCTCTCGGCACTGCATAACCAGGAATTCGAGCGCGAGACCTTGCGCGAACTGTTGGCCGAACCGTACTTCGTCCCGGCAGGCACGCCCGTATTTCAGCAACTGCAATTCTTTCAAGAGAGCCGGCATCGAATTGCGATTGTGGTGAACGAATATGGCGAGCTGCAGGGACTGGTGACGCCGGAAGACATCATTGAAGAATTGATTGGCGAGTTCACCACGACCATTCCACGCGGGGCCGGTTCGCGTGGCGGCTGGAACGAGGAAGGCGAATGCATTGTGGCGGGCAGCATGCCGTTGCGCGAGTTGAACCGCTGGCTGAAGCTGACGCTTCCCACCGACGGCCCAAAGACACTCAACGGCCTGATTCTCGAGACGCTGGAAGAGATTCCGGACGGCGACGTGAGCGTGCGTATTGCCGGCGTGCATTTTGAAGTCATGCGCAGCGACGACCAGGCGATACGCACCGTGAAAATATTCCGGCCGCAAGGCGTGGTGCTGAGAAAGCAGGGGTAGCAACGAAGTTGGGAACATGGGCAGCTCGGGTTTCGCGTTGGGCATCTGGTCGCACCAGCTTGCGCCGTTTCCGCCTTCGCGCATCACCTGTCGGGCTGCGTTAGCCGTTCGGCCAGCTTTTTCAGCGTTGCCAAGCGTTAGCCATTCGACCGAATTGGAATGAAGCGTGTGGAGGGAGAAGATCGGGGCATCCGTTCACCGAGCCACGCCCATGCCGTCCTCTCTCCCGGTTACGTTTTCGCGGCCGCCGCCGCAGCTATCCGCTCGCCCGGCCGATGCAACGCCCGACGCCGACAACGCCCCCGCCGTTGCGTTGCTCACCGATACCCTGCGCGAAGCAGCTGCACGCGGCGCATCCGATATTCACGTCGAGCCGGGCGAACACGAGTGGCGCATTCGTTTGCGTATTGACGGTGCGTTGCACGTCTTTCTCAAGCCGCCACCGCATTTGCGTGACGCGTTCATCACGCGGATCAAAGTGCTCGCACGCATGGACATTGCCGAGCGGCGCGTGCCGCAGGACGGACGTCTGCGTTTGCCGCTGGCGAACGGAAATCCGGAAGACTATCGCGTGAATTCGCTGCCGGTCCTGTTCGGCGAAAAACTGGTGTTGCGCCGCCTGGAATCACTGCCGGCGGATTTATCCCTGGCGGCGTTGGGGCTTGCCCCCGATCAGCAGAAGATCATAAAAGCCGCGATCCACGCACCGCACGGACTCGTGCTGGTCACCGGTCCGACCGGCAGCGGCAAAACCCTCTCGCTGTATTGCTTTCTGCAGATGCTCAACGCGGAGTCCCGCAACGTCTGTTCCGTCGAAGATCCCGCCGAAATCCAGCTTGCTGGTATCAACCAGGTCAGTGTCCGCGACAAAGCGGGCCTCACTTTCGCGGTCGCGCTGCGCGCGTTCATGCGACAAGACCCGGATGTGATCATGGTCGGCGAAATTCGCGACGCCGAAACCGCCGACGTTGCCGTGAAGGCTGCGCAAACAGGCCATCTCGTGCTGTCCACGCTGCACACCAATGACACGCCTGCAGCCATTGCACGATTGATTGATATTGGCATTGCGCCGTACAACCTGGCGTCGGCGCTGAGGCTTGTTACAGCGCAACGGCTAGTGCGGCGGCTTTGCGACGCTTGTCGCTCGCCTTCCGACCTGGAGTTCGAGCCGGGCTTCAAACCGTTCGAGCCCGGTGGGTGTGCCGCGTGCCATGGCATTGGTTATCGTGGCCGAGTGGGCGTGCATCAACTAATGCCCGTCTCTGACACGTTGCGCGAACTGATCGTCGCCCGCACCGCCA
>NZ_JAQGMM010000018.1 GCF_028292365.1 Caballeronia sp. | reverse complement strand
CAACTGACGCCGGGGGGCACTGGGTTAAGGTTGCGGTAGGCTTGTCTGATGCGCTACGACGGTTCGACCCTCAGGTAGTGGTGACGCTCGGTTATCACACGAGCTACTCCATGTGGCTGTGCTTTTTGAAGTTGCTCTTCCGCCGATTCTCCCTGATCTACATGTCCGACTCGAAAGCTGACGACGGCAAACGATACCGGGCGAAAGAGTGGCTTAAGCGGACCATCGTTCGTCAGTTCGATGGTGCACTTGTAGCGGGCGAAAGGCACCGGGCATACGCACACTCGTTAGGGATACCCCCCGCCCGATCCCGGGTGGGTTTCGACGTCATCGATGTGGAATATTTTTCACAGAGGTCTGAGTTAGCGCGCAACTCCGGCAGCGACATCCGCGCAAAATTCGGTCTGCCGCCTCGATATTGCGTTTGCGTGAGCCGGTTCGTGCCGCGCAAGAATGTTGATGTGGTGATCGAAGCCTATTTTCAATCAGGGCTTTACAAAGCAGGCCAATCCCTGGTCCTGATCGGTCAGGGCCCGTGTCGCGATCGCTTGCTCCAGCAAGTCGCGCAGCGCGGCTTGAACGCTCATGTGGTCATCTTGGATTCAATAAAGAACCTCGACATGCCAGCCGTGTACGCGCTCGCAGAATTCGCTGTGCTCGCAAGCAAGTTCGATCAATGGGGCTTATGCATCAATGAGGCGTTTGCCGCGGGGTGCCCTGCTATCGTCACGAGGACTTGTGGAGTTGCTGGCGAGCTAGTAACGGACGGTATCAACGGCTTTATTGTTCAGCCGGGAGATGTCCAAACGCTGGCCGACAGGATGAAGCTTCTCGGCTCTGACCTCCGATTGCGTGGCCGTTTCGCTGAGAAAGCAAGGTCCGCCGGCAACGATTGGACGCCCACCCTGTTCGCGTCTAACCTCATGGATCTGTCGGCATCAATCGTAACGGACGCAAATAAGACCCTAAGTCCGTAAAAGCGCGCCCGCTCTCAGACTTGAATTCTCTGAATGGCGGAAAGCGGCCCCGCTTGGGCGACTGGCGTGGGATAGCGGAGCATTGCTGGCGAAACCAGGCGCTTTTAAAAACGTCCCACCTTGACGTGTTTAAAAAGTTCGATGATGCAGACTGCCCCGATGTGAACGCCCTGGACACATGGCTCTTACGATGCGATGTGAGAACAGACGTGCAGGGTCATTCCAGAGTTGCTACCCCGTCCAGCACACTTCATTGGTTTTACGTCTTTGACCGCTGGCCTTTGCGCTCCCCTGCCCGGATGTCGCGGGCGAGTCAGGATTGGCGCAATGGGCTCGCGGCTCAACGTCGTGCCCTCGAGCAATCACCGCGGGAGGGCGGCCATGAGGACGCCGACTTTTCATGATCTGCCGACCGGAGAGCAGACGGAGTTTCTAGTCATCTGCGCCGTCGCCAAGCTTGTGCCCGAAGAATTCAATGTATCGTTCGCGGATAAGATCGCCGGCGACGTTGACGTCGAACCTCTGTTGCGCTCGGTCTTCTTTAATTTGGCTCGATCACGCGCGCATATGCTGGCGGCGACGAAATACCTTGGACCGTGCAATTCGAGGAAGGACGTTCAGGTAACGATCTCCGTCTGAGCGTCGGAACGCCCTGGGTCGAGAGCAGCCTGACACGGTGTTTGCCCAGCGTGATCCAGTCAACATTGAATTCCATGATGTACTCCCTTTGCCGTTGCTATGCATGACGACGATTGAGGCAGAACGGCGGTTTTCACGTCCAGATATTCGCGATCACCTCTTGCAGTTTTTGGCGCACACCTAGGTTGACGGTGGCTGCCGTTCTTGGCGACTATCCGGTGCTCAGCTTAGCGTGCGAAAATCTTTCATGTAGATGCAATAACAGGTGCTGATGTACGGCTACATCGGATGCGCATGCGGGCCGAGGTTGGCCATAACAGTACCACCGGCTGCGGAAGGAACAGAGTGCCCCTTTCATTAATTTTCGCCCCGCTCGCCGGGGCAAACGAGGAGCACACACGCCGTTATTAGTCATGCAGGTTGCCATAGGCGGCGACTTAGTCGAAATATTCGAAATGCCGGCGAACGATATCGAGGGGCGTCGAATGCTCGCTGAAGCCAACAAGGATGAACGTGTCCATCACCCGGGTCGAACAAGACCTTGAGGACGGTGAGGTATGGGTCGACCTGACCGACGCCGACGGGTGAACACTGCTCGACCAGGTCGCATGTTTCCATCGGGCAGATTCTTTCGCCTACATTGTCAAACGCGCAGATTCGCTTGTGGCGGACACACCGACGCGTGTGCGCGGGGATGTAAGTAGGTCCCTCGCTGTCAGCAAGGATCTCGGGCACCTTCTTTGCGTAAACATTGCCCAAGTCGATCGAGTGTGACGTCGATCACGGCCTTCACCGCGACGAGCGCCGTCTGCGCAGACGTGGACGTCCGTGCGGCCGACCACTTTGGGTAAATTTATTTAACGTCAACTTGGGGAAAGTTATGCCGAACTCCTTCACCGAAGACGATATCCGGACTAAAGCCTACGAACTGTGGGAGCAAGCAGGCTGTCCGGACGGTGGCGCGGAAATATATTGGGCCCAGGCCCAAGTCATTCTGGGTAATGGAGAAAGTGCTTCGCCGTCTGACTCCCTGGCGGATGTGCATTCTCCGGAGGACACGCCCGACGAGAAATGATGCGCCACGACAATCCCGTCTGCAAAGATAGGTCGCCCGGCGCACCGGCTTCCGCCGGACTGGAATACCCTGAAATCTGGGAAAAGAAGGTCGTGATCACAGCACTCGACCTGGGGCGCACCGTACTTGCGGTCATCTCTGTCTCCCAGTCCGCTCGTTCCCAGGACAGCCAATTCGCCCGCTCATTTAGGCTTGCGTTATACCCACCTCGGAGAACCTCGTTGGGGGCAGGCCTGCGACTTGGTGGAGATCGATAGCGAAGCGAGAATGGGCGTCCCGTGAGCGGGAGCGCTCCCCTTTCGGGCTGGGCTATTTCAGGGCTGAAGCGGTTCGGCATCCGGTCGTGCCGCATCGCCGTCAGTAAAGATTTGTCCCGGTAACGAGTCAAAGTCGGCTGAATCGGTGCGGACAATCTCCCGCAACATTTTGACGAACGCATCAGCGTCTTTCAGTTCAGCGACTAACACCCGAGCGGTGCGCAATGAAATGACTCGCGATCGAGGCAGCGTCTGTCCGTCGTCAAGGACGAACGTGAACCGATGCACTTCCGAGGAATCGGCCCCAATGGGCACATCCTCGTGAGAAAGAATGGTCGCTTTCATTTTTCGTTGGGAGTGGCCGAAGCATATTCCCGTATCGCTCAGCAAGGGCCGTTCCGCCACGGGGGATCCATTTCTTCCACCGATTTTGACACTCAGGACCGACCTCAAGCGGTGCCGCGCGATCGCGGCCGCGGTGACGTTGCGATCGTGACACTCGCACCGCGCGCAAAGAACGGTGTTGGAGTAACCAATACCGGCGGCATCGCCGATTCGCCGCTGCAGGATCATCGCTTACGTTTACGTCGGTAGGACACCGATGCTCCGGTGAGAGCCGTTGTTCCATCGGGAGAGGATTGTTCCGAGTTTGCGACGCAAAGCGCCGTGAGACAAACTGCGTCCCGGCAAGGAGTCTCTTGAAAGACAGATATACCATGGATGTTTACCGCCGTCGTAGGGAGCGTGCACGACGGCCCACCCGAACTGTGCACGGACGGTGGAAGTTTGGGTAGACCCTGCCGGTCGAATGGGTTGGTAAAGCTCCGACATATGTTCGTGAGTCGAGTAACCGTGCGGCAGATTCCAATTAGCACATCGCACCTGTTCGACGAGGTCGAAAGCGAATTGACCTGTCGGCATCAATAGTAACGGACGCAAGAAGCATCCTCGGTCCGAAAGCCTGAGTCTGCTCTGAACACGGAATTCCCCGATTGGCGGACAAGACGCCCCGCATGGGCGATTGGCATGCGGTCGATGAGGGCTGTGTTGACAAAATCACGTGCTGTTAGAGGCGCCCACGTTCGCCACGTCCAAAGCTCGGTGATGTAGACGAATTTCGATGTGAACGCCCGACACATTGTTCCTACGCTGCGATGCGGGCGCAGGCTCGTTATTGTCGTGCCGTCCTGTCGTCCTGTCCGACATACTGCATTGGTGCTACGTTTTGACCGCCATCTCCGCGACCCCCGTGCCCATATGTAGCGGGGCGAGTCAGTATTATCGCAAGGGGCTCGCGCTCATTCATCGTGCTACCATCGATCAACCACTGCGGGAGGCCGGCCATGACGACCCGGACTTTTGATGATCTGCCGGACGGCGAGCAGAATGAGTTTCTAGACATCTGCGCCCAGGCCAAGCTTGTGCCCGAGGACTCCAATGTCTCGTTCACAGATGAGATCGCCGGCGACATTGGCGTCGAACCTTGCTTGCGCTCGGTCCTCGTTCAATTTGGCTCGATCACGCGGGCCTATGATGGTGGCGACGAGGTCCCTTGGACCGTTCAATTCGAGGAAGACGTGAAGGCAAACACCTTTGTCTGAGCCTCGCCTAACGAACTCCGTCTTATCCAAAACTGGCACCTTCCTGTACATCGCCCCAAGGTCCGCATCAGTCACGTTGGCGCGCCCGACGTCGTCTGTGAGCGCGGCGACGCACGTGTGCGAATTTCGCTTGAGGTTAGATTGCTTAGCGAACCACATTAAAGTGCGCCGAGCATTTCATCAGGCACGCGCTCGCTTCTACTACATCGCCAAACAATGGAGCAATAGCGCACGCTACGCCAACCCTATAGCATGCCGCAGTGCGAGGCATCAGCCAGGGTCCGCGCCGCCCGTATCCCCGCGACGGATCAACTCCCAATGCGTCCGCTTGACCGTCGTGTAAATGTTCACTAGCTCGCAACTTAAATTTTCCGTAGCTACCCAGCAATTGGTCTCATCCAGGTTCGCGATGAAAAACTGGCCGTGGCAGCGCGAAGTACGTTACGGGCATGCAGTAACTGTCAAAAAACAGCATGCCGCCGATGGCTAATAGGTCGCTTTGGTCGATCAAAACAGTCACTGATCCCTATGAGCAAGCCAAGTGCGTGGTGTGCATGGAGAATAGTTCACTGGACAAGTCGCCTGCCACAAGCTAATTGCGGTACGCGCCGAACCGAATTGGCACGTAGGCGCGCAGCGCTCGCCGACCATTGGCTAGATATTGTGTCTGCGCCGCGGGCGGCATTGATTGGAATCACTAAACCTCGAAGTCGCGGATGCTGCGCCAGTATTCGTCGGCTCCTCCCTCGGGGCGACCCGCTTGCTCCCAGAGCACATACGCCCGGTCGCGCAAGTGCTGGTCAAGGGCTCGATGCCAATACTCCTCTGCACGGCCCTCGGGCATTCCATCTTCTTCCCACAGAAGATACGCACGTTCACGGACGGTCTGCTCCAAACTCGCTTTCGTTTCGGAGTTCCCAGCGAGGTTGTCGCCGTATGGCGCCATCTGGCCGCCCCGGCTAACATGCATTCGGGCGGTCAATGTTCCGAGTTCCGAGTCGGAGACCAACCGGCCGTGAGCGGCTGCCTCCAGCGCTTTGGCTTTGTAGGCAGTTTCATCCGCCGCTGCGGCCGAATCATTAAGCGTGATGGGATAGGTATGTATGACAGCGCCAGTGCTGTCCAGCACGTCTACTAGCCGTTTTGCCATTTGCTGTGCCTCCGTCCTGTTTGTGGGCGGTTACCCTTGGAACCCCTGCGTCGGGCCTTGCCATTAGTCTGTCGTGTGGAGCTTCTAACATCGCCGTCGATCGCCGCAATCGCCAAAGCCCACCAAGCACTAAGGAAAGGTCGACATGGACCACATCGCTTCCCTAGTATCTCGCTCAGTAAGGCTTAGGCAAAGGCTTATCGCCCACGGGTGGGACTGCTTGCATTGGCATGCTGGGTCCCGCACCGCTCGATCCCAAAGCAGACCCGCTCGACGTTATTCCATGATCACTTCCAGCATCAACCGGTGGACGAACTTGGTTTTGCGCTGGAGCCCCTTCGGTCTTTGGCGGCCCAGTTGCTTGCGGCGCCCTCGCTGGCAGCGTCGGAGTATTTGCTGATTGAGCGTGCGCTAGGATCGGAGCGCCGGCCGCAGCGCTAAGTACAAACAGTATCGCAACATGTTTCGTTTTCACTCGAGCCTCCCAGCAAATCTCCGGTGCGCGGTACGACGCTTGCTTATGACCCAACACGTCCTCGGCAGATTGAACTTTAGCAATCGCCGATCCTAAGCAGCTACGCTGCTATGTGTCCTTTTTTGGTAAAACAACATGCCCTATTTACTCGGTTGGCTACTCGGTGTTCCGGTGATTGTATTAGTAATCCTTTACTTAATTTTCCACTAACATAGCGAGTGGGGAGTTAAGGCCCCTTGTTCCTTGCACGTTACATACCAATCCTGGAGGCTCAGATGGATACGGATGAAACCAAAGGCGCGATCAACGAAACGATTGGCAAAGTACAGGATGTCGTTGGAAGCGTTACGGACGACGCAGGCGCTCAGCTGGCTGGAAAAGCAAAAGAGCTCAGCGGTAAAGCGCAGGAAGTGTATGGGCAAGCAACCGAGCAACTGCGTCAAACGACCGCTGAAAACCCGCTGATCACGCTTGCCGTGGTGGGGCTGGCCGGCTTCCTTCTCGGCGCGCTCTTCAAGCGCGCAAATCGCGACTCGATAAACTATGATGACGTCCCGCCCACTCGGGGGCGCCGCTACTGACCCTGGGTAGACATCGATGACGCTCGGTTCATTGACCAAGGCGCGAGGCCGCGTCCGCGCGTGGAAGGCGGTTGGCGCTTTCTGCGCTGGGCGCGGTGGCGATTATGCGGAGTTGATATCGCTTGAGCTCGCGGATACGAAGGCAACGCTGCTGCGCGAGGTCATCGCGATGGTGGCGCTCGCGACAGGGCTGTTGTTCGCCCTCTCCTTTCTATGTATTGCACTGATCGCAACGTCATTTGGAACGCCTCACTTCATCGGCATTGTCTGGGGCGTAGCAGGAACCTGGATTGTAGTGTCGATAGCGGCGTTCTTCGTTTTGCGAGCCCAACTGCGCGGCGCTTCCCATTTCGCCGCACTTCGATCCGAACTGTGTAAAGACGCACAGGTCATTAAGGAGGCGTTGTGAACGACCCGTTACCACCCCAAGAAGAAAGCGTGGTCGCACGGCGCACTCGCGTGCTCGCTCGCATGGCCACATCCAGGTCGACACTGAGGGCTGAAAACCAAGCAGAGGTGGGCTCTGAAGCCCCGTTGTCGGCGCAATCAAGAACCGCTGTCGGCGCTCCGTTTGCCCATGCGTCTCCTCTACACACTTTCCTCGCGTCACCGAACGCACCGATTGTCGCCACGTTACTCGTTGGCTCTGTGATTCTCGGTCCGCGACGTGTGATCATTGCTGCGGCGGTCCCGCTATTGCGCGCGGTAATCGGTCGCGCGGTGCGGGATATGGCTACGCGCTAGGCGCAAGAAGCGTTTCGAAAGGCATTTTTTCAGCGGAGCCGAAGAATTTTAAAACAAGCGCTTAGGCTGTGCGACATGGTGGATACCAGGGCGTCTTCTGAGACCCGATACCGGTACGAATGCAGCGCCATCCGGGAATCGGTAGTTCAAAACTTACTCATAATTAGCAGCGTCAGGAGCGAAGATTGCATGGCGCTGATGCACACACGCAACTGGACAATCTTTGACGTTCATTAGCACACGCGTGTCGACGAAGCATCAATGAATGCTGCGAGAGCGTCGAGGGTCCAGGCGAATATCGTCGTGTGCATTTACTGCGACACCGAAAAATAGCGCCCGCAGTTTATCTTCGCCTTCGGAAGCTATCGAATGAATAATGGCCGCTAGCCATGGATAACGAACCGATCGAACGACGAATCCGGACCAAGGCCTATGAGCTTTGGCTTGCTGACGGGGCGATGGAAGGGTGTGCAGACGAATACTGGCGTCAGGCTCGGGAAACGGTCGAGAAGGAAATCGAATCTGAGCGCATCGGCCGCGAACCCGGCAGCGCCTCCATCCTTTGATCGTTATATGAATGACTGGCCTACCCCGCCCCTTTGCTCGGGGCCAGCCAATCACCCACTTCGCTTAGACCTTAGCCCCAGCCGTTTCAGCGGAAACCTCCTGCTCTGCCAGGATAGTCAGTTTCTTGTCGGTCGCTTTTTCCTCTTCCAAGGTTTGATTCAGGAGAGTCATCGCCTCCGTATATCCCAGTTTCTTCGCGAGCGCGCACAACGTCCCGTAGGAAGCAATTTCGTAGTGTTCGACTTTTTGCGCCGCACCGATCAAAGCCGCATCCAACACAGGACCCGCCTCGATTTCGCCGATTTCCTCATCTGCTTCTTCGATCAGTCCTTCCATCGCGACACACTTGATGCGTTTCAATTTGATGCCTGCTGCCTCCACCGCCTGATCAATGCGTTCAATCTGCCCGTGGGTTTCCTCCAGGTGCGTCTCAAAGGCTGCCTTGAGTTTCTGGCTCGTCGACGCCCGGGCCTGCTTCTTCAGTGCCTTGGTAAGCTGCTTCTCTGCGCTGTAGATGTCCGACAGGGCGTGGATGAACAAGTCGTTCAATGTTTTTGCTGCCATGATTTTCTCCAAAGTTTGAGGAAAGTTGCTTCGTTACTGGGCTGTGATGCCCTTCTTGGCCGCAAGTTGCTGCGCCATCTTCAGGTGCTGTTTAATCGTTGGCAGGGCCTTTTGAGCAGCCTTTTTGAGGTCTGCGTTTCGGCCGCCGTCGGCCTCGGTTTGAAAGGCTGCTACGGCCTTCTCGTGCCCGTCGAGTCCGACCTGCTTGATATAGGCTGTGTCGAACGCTTTGCCATGAAGGCCGCTTAGAGAATTGAGAACGGCCATGTCAGAATTATCCTTTGGCACTGCCACGCCGTGCGGCGCCGCCATCTTCAACGAGAGCGCCAACTTCGTGTGGTCCATTTCCATGTGGTGAGCGAAACTTTTTACATCTGCATCCTGTGACTGCTTCGCGACAAGTTTGCTTGCGTCTATTTCGGTAAAGCTGGACATGCTGGCCGCCTGTACGAACTGCTTGTCCGGCGACGGCAGGTCATTCGCGGCGGTAGTACTCGCGGCTTGCGTTTGCGCGAATGTCACGCCAGCCGCGGCAAGGGCCACAAGCGCAGCGGCGATAGAGGCGCGTTTCATAGATGAACTCATTGGTGGATAAGTGTCACGGGCTCACAGGAACGGGAGACGACGTCACCAATGCAAACGCCATTCCACCCGTCCCGTTTCCACGCGGTCGTGGTTGAAAGTGGCTCGGGCACCCCGTTTGCGCATGCGAACTTGCTCACTGCCGCGCACAACATTGCGCGAAAAATGGGCACAGGTCTAGGAGATGGAACACTCCGACGTCGAAAAAATTAACCGCTCATAGCGACCGAGCGATGGAGGGGACGAATGACGTCAAGGAGGACTGACAGCGCCGAGGCGGACCATACGGAAACGGCGTTTGTAATCAACGCTCCGAGTGCTCAACCTCCAATCGAATAACCATCCCCCTTCACCGCTGAAGAGCACGTCGCGGGTCGCGAATTCCGTTCAGAAGTTGGCGAAGCACGTCCAGAATTATTCGACTGAGATCGATTGTTTGGTGGCGGAAATGGCACAAGGTCCACGGAAAAATTTCACACAGTTCAAAGCAGTTTTACAACCCGCGATCCCAGGTCGATCGCTTGCCGATTTTCGAATCTATGCGTCGTATCGCGGAGTACCCGGCCAGTTCTACGGCACGCTCAAGGTGGTGCGCTTGACTGATAAGCGTGTCTTGTTCCCCTTCGAAGGGTGCCCGGAAATCGGCCCATTCCCGGACCGCCAAGCGGCGGTCGACGCCGCGCAGCAGTATGGTGAACAGTTTGCGTCAGGTGACCTTCAGAATCCCGAATGTTGATAGCACCGTTCCAGATCGGGACGACGTTGCGCCAGAGCGCATCGGTCGAGACCAGCAAGTCCCCTGCGCGCTCTAGTGGGCGAACAGCGTGACCAAGGTGGCAAGGCGAGACGGCGCCTGTCCCTTTTGGTAATAAGCATCGAACTCGTGGTCTACGACGTGTTGGCGTAGTTCTGCTTCGTCGAATGCTGTGAACGCAACGATGGCGGCGTCCTTCGTACGCGCGTCACCTCTTAACGCCAGTGCCGCTTGGTAGCCATCGCAGCCCGGCATCGAAATATCCATGATGATCACGTGTGGCCTGAACTCGGTGGCGAGGGACAGAGCGGCATGTCCGCCAAACGCCGCCTCGCACTCCATCCCCTCAAGCGAGAGATAGGTCGCCAGCGCCTGAGCGGCCGAGACGTTGTCGTCGACGACCAAAATCCTTAACTTGGAAGCGCCGCGCGTCACTCGACGCGACGTCCAGACGGCCGCACGCACGTATCTATGATCGTTTCCCATTAACCCTCCTCTTTTTAGAAATCACCGAGCACCGGGCATGCCTGACGAACTTTTGTTTGCCAGATATGCAAGGTCGAGTGTCGGCTTCCAACGGTAGGATCCCCCTCTAGGTTTGGCGCGGCGTTGCGCTCGGAGGATGGGCCTTGGCGCACGACCAATGCGGCATACGGCTTGCTCGATGTCAGCGCACGCGTTCGCGTGGAAAAACAGGATCTCTAACGGCTGCTATTTCCAATCAGGAAGACATATGAAACTGCTCACCACCCAAGACGGACTGCCACGCCTTTCATGGGGCTCTGTGATTGCCGGCGTGATCCTCTCGTCTATTGTCTATTTGATCATGAGCGTGCTTGGCACCGCCATTGGGGCCTCCCTTCTCTCCCCGTTATCCCGGCCTGATCCTTTACACGGTTTCGGATTTGGGTCGGGCGTCTGGGTCATCGTGACGACGGTACTGGCTGTCTTTATCGGTTCATATTTTTCCGGTCGCTGCGCGCCGGTGCTTGGATGGCTGCACGGACTGCTGTCGTGGGCCGTTATGACCTTGCTGATTGTCTTCGGTATGACCTCGTTGATCGGAGGTGCGGTGAGCACAGCCGGCAGCGTCGCAGCCACGAGCGCCCAAGTTGGGGCAACGGCCGCGAACCAAACCAACACCGACCCGTCGGTGATTAATTCGGCCAAGCAGCAGGTGCAGGCGACCATTGCGTCAGCCGCGTCAGCGGCGTCGAGCCCTGAAGCCGAACAAAATGCGCGGCAGGCTGCTGACACCGCTGCGCGAGGTGTCGCTCGCGCCAGCTGGTTCTCCTTCGCCGCCCTCATCGTGGG
>NZ_JAQGMM010000671.1 GCF_028292365.1 Caballeronia sp. | reverse complement strand
GCTGAGGCACCCAGCGAGGAAGTCGCGCCATGACGCGCGGCGGACCTGGGCAATTCGAAGTGGAGACGGGCCATTTTGCGAACGGTGATCCTATTGGCTTGCACGATAGAAGTACTCAAACGTTCCTCTCTGTGCGTGACAACATCCAGCGGATTTTGAACAGCCGCCGCAATAGCCTAGCGCATCTGCCTGACTACGGTCTGGGTGACCTGTCGAAGATTTATCGGCACATGCCGGCGTCTGCACACACACTTCGGCGCGAGATTGAAGACACGTTGCTGAAGTACGAGCCACGGTTGAAATCGATCGATATAGCGTCCGCCAATACAGAAGACGGCATGTTGCTCAGTTTCACGATGACCTGTGAATTGCATCAAGGAGGACTTGTGCGCTACGGCACGCACTTCACGCCAGAGGGACAAGCGCGGTTGACTACGCAGGAAAACGCGCACGATTAGCAAGTACGTTTGGATTAGTCAATCAGGAAGCGAACATGAAGAAGATGGCAGTGAAAGGAAATGCGACAACGACTGGCGGCCAAATACTCGACGGCGATGAAACTGCGCTCGACAACGGACGACCCATTGCGCGCCATATGGAACTCGAAATGTTGAATGCAGACATCGCCACCGCGCGAGTGCTTGAGGTGGAATCGGCCAGGCACGACATCTTGCAGACGATGAACGATCTGGGAATCTCGCTGGAACGACTGAAGGATTACCGTCGTTTCAGGCTGCCACCCCGGGCGAACGAATCGAAATATCGCAATCCGCAGACCGGGGCAAAGTGGGGCGGAAGAAGAAAAACACCTGAGTGGCTACGCGGTAAGGTCTGGGGGCGGTTCCAAGTCGATCCGCTGTTGAACGTGGACGCAGGACTCACGCATGAAACCCAACCTTAGGAGGCTTAGAGCGCCGGAATACAACCTGTCCTCTCCAACGGTTCCGCCTGAGACTCGCTGGCGTGCATGGGATGCAATAGACACGATGCCGTGGCGCGGTTCGAATGGCTCCTTGGACTATCAAACTCGGATGCTCAAGGCAGTTGGGAGCCTCGCTCATGCGTGGAATGGCGAATGTTTGTCGACAGCATTTGCAGGGCACTATTCGCCGCTACTGTTTGCCTGCGCGCAAGGGCAACGCTTTGGATTGTTAGCGCAGTTCCTCCGGTCACAGGGGCTTCATCGCGATCCCCGATCAATTCAACGAAAGGTTATCGACACCCTTCTGAAGGACCAAAGTTATTGCCTTATTTTTGACGATGATGGTGCGGGGGAAGCTGCGGATGTGGTGGCGGTACGCGAGATATCGCACGGAGAAAGGCGGCGACTCGATGTTGAGTTTTACCATTGTAAGTTTTCGATGGCATCGACTTCAGGAGCACGAGTCGACGACCTTTACGCGGTTTGCGGTCAAGCCCAGAAAAGCGTTGCTGGGTCATGAGTCACGAAAAGAAAACGGATCTGTTCTTGCACTTGGTAAAGCGGGAGCCAAAGCGTCGTGGCATGTCCGACTGCACCCGCTTTGAACGTGGTGATCGGGAGAGCCTTGTTCAGCTGAAAGAAGCGAGTCGAATAATGCAGGTCAACCTAAAAATATTTGTCGTTCAACCGGGTTTGTCAAAGACGACTTGCGAGTCGCCCCCAGCTTGAGCTACTTGCGGTTACCGAGAACTACCTTAGGGAAACCTACCAGTTGCCGTTCGGTGTCATTGCGAGCGAATGAACATATTCAGCCGATCAATTGGCCAAAAACGGTAAGGGTCTAGTATCTGAAAACGACAGCGTGTTCAGATACTAGACCTTTGCAATGATCAAGACGTTATAGGTTTTTCGGCTGGCAATTTTCATGCGGAATCAAAAAATGTTGGGCAGAAAGAGTGAGCGGTAGAGAGCGCTATGGACCGCGGAAGTTGGCACACGGAGCGGGTAATCCTTCACTTTGCCACGCAAAGTGTCTAGTCGTGAGAAAGTGAAAATCGACTCACGTAGGCAGGTGAAGCAAGCAACAACTCGGACCGATAACCCTGGAATCTAGCAACCCAGCATCGCCCGGTGCCGACGACCGCCAGAAACCCAAACCTTGTCCACCGATGCGAGCGAATATCTCCGCTGCATCAAGCCGCCTCCAGTTGCTGCTCGGAAGAAGCACGCAACAACACCGGAATAGACTTCGACGTAGGGGTCCCCGCGCCATCGGCAACACTTGACAGCGGCACAAGCGGATTCGTCTCCGGGTAGTACGCGCCCAGACAACCGCGCGGAATATCATAGGCGACCAGCAGGAAACTGTCCGCACGCCGCGTGATGCCATCGTCCCAAACGCTCGTGATATCTACCCGTTGGCCCGCTTCGAAGCCCAGCATCTCGATGTCCAGTTGATTGGCGAATAACACCCGCCGCTGCCCATACACACCGCGATAACGGTCATCGAGACCATAGATTGTCGTGTTGTACTGATCGTGTGAACGGGTGGTCATGAGCGTCATCAACCGCTCGCCATGAGCCGTCCGTGCACGATGAATCGGGGTATCGAATTCAATACCGTGCACGAGGAATTGCGCCTTGCCGCTCGGCGTAATCCACACGCGGTCGCGCGATGCCACGCCCAGATGAAACCCACCCGGGTGCTTGAGCCGCTCGTTGTAATTCTCGAAGCCCGGGATGACTTTCTCAATACCGTCGCGAATCAGCGCATAGTCGTTCGCGTGCGCGAGCCAGTCAACCTTCGTGCTGCCGAGCGTGGCCAGCGCCATGCGTGCGACGATCGCAATCTCCGACAACAAGTTCGGCGAAGCAGGGCGGTTCATACCGTACGAAATGTGCACCATGCTCATGGAGTCTTCCACGCTCACGCCTTGCGCAACGCCGTTCTGCATGTCGATTTCCGTGCGGCCCATCGTCGGCAGGATCAGCGCATCGCGGCCATGAATCAGGTGGCTGCGATTAAGCTTGGTCGTGATATGCACGGTCAAATCGCACGAGCGCATGGCTTCCCACACGCGGGGCGTATCGGGCGTCGCAATCGAAAAATTGCCACCCAACCCGATAAACACTTTCAGCTTGCCGGCGAGCATCGCTTCAATCGAACCAACAACGTCGTAGCCATGTTCGCGCGGCGGCTCGAAATCGTACGCGGCGCCAAGCCGGTCGAGGAACGCTTGCGTCGGCTGCTCTTCGATTCCAACCGTGCGGTCACCCTGCACATTCGAATGCCCACGTACCGGGCACAGTCCCGCACCCAGCCGGCCGATGTTCCCGCGCATCATCATCAGGTTCGACAGGAGTTGCACCGTCGGCACTGAGTTTTTGTGCTGCGTCAGACCCATGCCCCACGTCGAGATCACGGCACGGCCGCGTGCGTAGATATCGGCGAGTTGCAGCACGTCATCCATGGGCACGCCTGATTCCGACACGATCACATCCCAGCTTTCGGCGCGGAGGTCCTCGGCGAAGGCATCGAAACCGACGGTATGCTCGGCGATAAATTCGATATCCAGTACGCGCGGCAAGCCTTGTGCAAGGGCTGCATCGTCGAGTTCGATCACGCGTTTCGCCACGCCTTTGATCAACGCGAAATCCCCGCCGATTTTCGGCCGGATGAACACCGAACTGATCTTCGTACTGCCGCCGGTGAGCATCTCGACCGGATGCTGCGGGCTCGCGAAACGTTCGAGACCGCGTTCACGCAGCGGGTTGATCGAGACGATCGTGGCGCCGCGCTTCGCGCACTCGCGCAGTTCTCCGAGCATCC
The DNA here is from genome assembly GCF_028292365.1 of Caballeronia sp. GTDB lineage: Bacteria > Pseudomonadota > Gammaproteobacteria > Burkholderiales > Burkholderiaceae > Caballeronia. The sequence goes on along the minus strand of NZ_JAQGMM010000671.1, from coordinate 2,736 downwards.
GCGGGTGATTCGTCGCCGGATTCTGGCCGAACAGCAACAGCGTATCCGCGTGTTCGAAATCCTCGAGCGTGACGGTTCCCTTGCCTACGCCCACGGTTACCGGCAGACCCCGGCTCGTGGCTTCGTGGCACATGTTCGAGCAGTCGGGGAAGTTGTTGGTGCCGTACATCCGCACGAACAACTGGTACAGGAACGCGGCTTCGTTGCTCGCACGGCCCGAGGTATAGAACGCAGCGCGATCGGGGTTATCGAGGCGATTCAAGTGGTCCGCGATCAGCGCAAACGCGTCGTCCCACGCAATGGGCACGTAGCGGTCACGTTCTGCATCGTAGACCAGCGGATCGGTCAGGCGGCCATGCTGTTCCAGCTCATAGTCCGACTGCGCCATTAACTGTTCGACGGTATGTTCTTCGAAAAACGCCGGCGTGACGCGCTTGCTGGTGGACTCGGCGGCCACGGCTTTCACGCCGTTTTCGCAGAACTCGAACGTGGATGCGTGCTCGCGATCCGGCCACGCGCAGCCGGGGCAATCGAAGCCGTCCGGCTGATTCTGGCCGAACAGCGTGCGGTAATTTCCGCCCGATACCTTCTCCTTCAGGAGATTGAGCGCGACATACTTGAGCGCGCCCCAGCCGGCTGCGGGGTGTGTATACGGTTCAATGCGAGGTTCGGGTTTTTTCACAATGCCTGCCGCGATTCATGAGGGTTTTCACCAATGACTCTAGGCTACTGTGTTCCAAAAGTAGCGCGGTATACAGAAAAACAGATAGACGAGGAGTACAGTTGACGATCTACCGGCTTGGAAGCCCGCCCGGTCAACTCCTTTGCCCATTTATCGACCGTGACGCTCTACGAAAAACTGGCTGTCGAGATCGAGGAAGCCGTGCGCCGCGGGGTGTTCGCCGTAGGCGAACGCGTACCGTCAGTGCGTCAGGCAAGTGCACAACATGGGCTCAGCATCAAGACGGTCCTGCATGCCTACGCGCTGCTGGAAAGCAGGGGAGTACTGGAAACCCGGCCGCAGTCGGGCTACTTCGTGCGCGAAGTGCCCGTCCCGCAAGCGATTAATCAAGTCGCCTCGCAGCCACCGCCGGTTGCATCGAAAGTCGATGTCAGCCGCCTCGTGCTGTCCACGCTCCGCTCCATCCGCTCGCAGGACGCCACGCCGCTGGGGTCGCCTTATCCGGACCCGTCACTGTTTCCCTGGCGTCGCATCAACCAGTTGGCAAACGCCATTGCTCGGCGGCATTCAAGCTGGAACCTGATGGACGACTTGCCGCCCGGCAACCCCGAATTGATCCGCCAGATTGCGCGCCGGTACGCTGAGAATGGCGTGCCCGTGGATCCCGACGAGATCATCATCACCGTCGGCGCCACCGAGGCGATCAACCTGAGCCTGCAGGCCGTGGCAAAACCGGGCGACACCGTCGCGGTCGAATCGCCGACGTATTACGCCATGCTCCACGCCATCGAGCGCCTTGGCATGCGAGCGATCGAAGTGCCGACGCATCCGATCGAAGGCATCGACATCGACGCGCTCGCGATCATCATCCTCGAACATCGGATTGCCGCGTGCATGGTCATGCCGAACTTCCAGAATCCCCTGGGTTTCGTGATGTCCGATGCCAACAAAGAGCGGCTTGTCGACCTGCTCGCCGCGCACGAAATTCCGGTGATTGAAAACGATGTGTACCAGGAGTTGTATTACGGCGAAGCCCGGCCGTCAGCGCTTAAGAACTTCGATAAAAAGGGCTTGGTGCTGCACTGTGCGTCGTTTTCCAAGAGCCTGACGGCGTCTTACCGGATCGGCTGGGCGATGCCCGGGCGCTATCGCCAAGAGGTTGAGAAACTCAAGTTTTTGAACACGCTGACTACGCCTTCGGTGCCGCAGGTCGCGGTGGCCGACTATCTTCGGCAGGGCGGTTACGACCGTCATCTGCGGCATGTGCGCAAGGTGTACCGGCAGCAGGCACGGCTCATGATCGCGATGGTAAAGCGCTTTTTCCCCGCCGGCACGCATACGTCCACGCCCATGGGCGGTTATGTGCTGTGGGTCCAGTTGCCTGATGATGTCGACTCCATGAAACTCTACGAAACAGCGCTCGCACGCGGGATCACAATCGGGCCGGGCACGATGTTTTCATCACGCGATGCCTTCCGTCATTTCATCCGGCTCAACTACAGTTATCCCTGGAACGCGCAGACGGAAGCAGCGGTGAAGACGCTGGGCGAACTGGTCGCCGGCATGGCGCGCGAGAAAATCAGAGACATCAAAAACTAGTGACAAGGACAAGAACATGGACGGCATGAACGACGAGATCGATCCGGCGCTGATCGCGATCCTCGCGCAGTTATGGCGGGCGGCGCAGGAGACACCCGGGCGGGCGTGGTCGCTCGCGAAGTTATCGAAGCAATCGGGCGTGCCGATGAGCAGCCTGATTCGCCACCTGACCGCGCTGTCCGATGCGGCGTTACTGGATCCGCCCGATCCGGAGAACTCCGGCGCGAAACGTGAAAATGCGGCGAATACGCCCACCGCTGCGTTAAGCGAAGCGGGACGCGAGCTTTGTGCGCAATTATTCGCGCAATCATCCCCGGAGACCGACACGTTCTGAACGATCGTGCACAGGCATGAGCGCTATTGGCCGGTAATTGGCGATCGGTTGCAATATCACGCGAGTTATTGGGTTTCTTCCAGTGCAAATGGCAAGCCATTGTAAGGAATATCGAATTATT
>NZ_JAQGMM010000628.1 GCF_028292365.1 Caballeronia sp. | reverse complement strand
TTTCGTGCCGGTGACGGTGCTAACGGCGATCATCGTGCCGATGACGTTCGCACCGCACGGTGGTGCTGCCGAGCTCACGTGGCGCAATTCGCAATTGATCGCGGCGCTGGTGGCCGTCGTTGTGTGCGCGGTTACGCGCAAGCCCTTGTTGACCATTGCGGTCTCGCTGGCGGTGTTCTTCGGCTGGCAAATGATCGTTTAGATTTTCGCTCGCGCCGCAGCTTAGTCCTCGATCGGCGATAACGCCTCAAGTGGCATCTTTTTCTCGTGGCCTAACGTGATTGTAGGGACGAAGAGGAGGAACCCGACCGCGAAAATCGCGATCACGAAAATCGATAGAAATGTCAGATGAAGCGACTGATGCAGTACCTGACGAATTGCATCGCTGCTGCCGAGGGTCATTACCTGATTTTGAAGCAGGGCCTTTAACTGATCCGATGTGACTGCTGCTGCCCCATTCGAATGACTCAGGCCAAAGTTCAGCACAGCGCCGAACAGTGTTGCGCCAATCGTGCTACCGAGATTACGCGAGAACAGATTCGACGCAGTCGCGCTCCCGCGCTGCGCAACATCGACTATCTCCTGGATCAGCACAAGCGAACTGACGCTCGACGTTCCCATGCCGAAGCCCATGATGAGCGAACCAAACGCCGCGATGAGCGGTGAGCTTTGTGGCGACAACACGATCAGGAACACCGCGCCCAACGGGATAAATGCGCTGCCGCCAATCAGGATGCGCCTAAGCCCGATTCGATGAAACGACTTCGCAGCCAGCGTCGCGCCGACGGGCCACCCGACCATCATCATGGTCAATGCAAGACCGGCGATCACGGGCGAACGATGCAGCACGCCTTGCACATACATCGGCAAGAAGGTCGTTGCGCCCATCAGGATCATGCCGGACAAGACGGTCGATCCGTTACACGCGGCGATCGGCCGGCGGCTCCAGAGCGCGAACGAAATCATGGGTTCGGTGGCGCGTTTCTCCTGCATCAAAAAGAACAGCAGGCACACGATAAAGAACCCGCCCGCGATCAATGCCTTCGTGATGTCGTCATTGCCTGCATACGTCAGCGACATCATCAGCGCGGCGATCGACACCATGAAAAGTGCTGCCCCGGCGAAGTCGATGGACGGGCGCGAGTGCCGCTCGGATTCTTTAAGAAACGCGATGAACCCCGCCGCCGATGCAAGGCCGATCGGCACGTTCATCCAGAAGATCCAGGCCCACGAAAAATCGCGGATGATCAAGCCGCCGACCATTGGCCCGACCACCGCCGAGATGGCCCAGACACTCGCCAGATAACCTTGCACCTTGCCACGTTCGCGGGCGGGGTAGAGGTCGGCGACAATCGTCAGCGTGACCGGCTGGATTGCACCTGCGCCGACGCCCTGGATCAGCCTGAACACGATCATGGCGGGCATCGACCAGGCGAAACCGGCAAGTATTGAGCCGACCAGGAAGATCGCTATGCCGGCAAGAACGACGGGCTTGCGGCCATACAGGTCTGCGAGCTTGCCGAAGATGACCGTCATGGCGGTCTGCGTCAGCAGGAAGGACGAGAAGACCCAGCTATAAAGATGCAGGTCGCCAAGCTGCGAGACGATCTGCGGCATGGCAGTGGAAACGATGGTGGCTTCGATGGCGACCATTGCCATTGAAGCCATGACCGCTGCAATGACAAGCGGACGCGACGATTGCGGGCTGCGGGACATTAAGGTCGGTGTAATGAGGGGCGCGGACAAAGTCGCAGGGTCTTGGCGATGCGACGCGTTAGGCGGTCGAGGTGATGCGACCGTCAAAGAGTATGCACCTTGATGGAAATGTTCGCTGAACCGGGTCGCGCTTGGAGCCTGCTTGATTGCCTGCGCGGGCGGCCTCTTGAGGTGCCTGCTTTAGCGACGTGACGTTATTTCAATTGCTATGCAAAGCCTCATCAGCTATGCGCTTTTGTTCGTCCAGCATGTTGTGACACACTTGGATATTCGACGAGAACGCTTTCATTTCATCCGTTCATTCACTTGAGGCAATATTTTTCAATCAAGGACCGTCAATGACATCCACGCCCGTTCCAGCCAACCCGGATTCGCCCGCCACGCGCCTTGAGGCGCTTGGTCTCGTCCTGCCGAAAGTGCCTGTGCCTCGCGGCGCGTTCAAGCCTTTCTCACGCTCCGGCTCGCTGATCTTCCTCGCGGGACAGATTTGCGAATGGGAAGGAGAGGTTCGCTACGCCGGTCCTGTTGGCACGGAGCAGGATCTTGAAGCGGGGCAGCGGGCAGCACAGATTTGCGGGCTTAACCTGCTCGCAGCACTTCACCTTGCACTTGATGGCGACCTCGACCGTGTGGTCAGTTGTCATCGGATGGGCGGGTTTGTGTATTGCACGCCGGGTTATCCTGACGTGCCGAAAGTCATCAACGGAGCCTCCGATCTCATGTTCGCGGTGTTCGGCGAACGAGGCCGGCATGCCCGGACCGCAGTCGGTGTGGCGACGCTTCCGGCGGGGGCGTCGGTGGAAGTAGACGCGATCTTTGAAGTCCGCTGATTGTCTTTTCTGTTTCCAGGAGTTCCAGTGCACGCTAGCTTGTTGATCACCCATGTCCGTCTGCCGGACGGTACCCCCGTGGATATTGCTGTAACCGGCGGACGGATAGAAGAAATCGGCCCGAACCTCCAGCGCGGCGCTGACGTTGTGCGCGAAAACGGCCAAGGCGCGCTGGTCCTGCCGGGGTTTGTCGAAGGCCATACTCATCTCGACAAAACACACTGGGGCTTGCCGTGGTATCGCAACGAAGTGGGTCCGAGGCTCATCGACAGAATCGAGAACGAACGATCATGGCGCGCGAGCACCGGACACGATGCGGGCGCGCAGTCGCTAGCGCTTGCTCGGGCTTTTCTTGCGGCGGGAACAACGCGGATCAGAACGCATGTGGATATAGACACGGACGCCGGGCTCAGGCATTTGCACGGCGTGCTGGCGACGCGTGAAACGCTGGCCGATGTCATGGAGATACAAGTCGTGGCGTTTCCGCAGTCAGGCATGCTGCGCCGTCCAGGGACCGACGTGTTGCTAAGCGACGCGCTAAAGGCGGGCGCCGACGTGCTCGGTGCGCTGGACCCTGCGCTTATCGACCAGGACCCGGTTGCCTCGCTCAATACCACGTTCGAGATGGCGAACCGTCATCAGAAGCCTGTCGATATCCATCTTCACGAGCCGGGCGAGATCGGTGCGTTCACCTTCAACCTGCTGCTCGACCGTGTCAAGGCATTGGGCATGCAGGGGCGTGTTGTCGTGAGTCACGCGTTTTGCTTAGGGGAACTTCCCGATCGCGAGCGCAATACGTTGTTAGCAAGGATCGCGGATCTCGATGTTGCGCTGTTGACTACGGCGCCGCCGTCCGTGCCCGTTCCTTCGATGCGCGCTTGCATCGAGGCAGGCGTGACGCTGTTTGCGGGCAACGACGGAATACGCGATACGTGGACGCCTTTCGGCAAACCCGACATGCTCGAGCGCGCCATGTTCGTTGGCATGCGCTACGACCTCCGCCGCGATGAAGACCTCGCACTTGCGTTTGACTGCGTCAGCACATTGGGCGCATGGGCGTGCAGGTTCAAGGACTATGGACTGCACGAAGGCGCGCGGGCCGATCTTGTTTTGGTAGACACTGAAACAGTGGCTGAAGCGATTGTTTCGCGACCGGTCCGCAAGCTCGTGGTTGCACGCGGCAGGATTGTTGTGCGCGATGGGGTTGCATCGATATGAAACTGATTGCCGAGCGTCTTTATCTACGAGATCTGGAACCGTTCGATATAAACGCAGTGCATGAATATGCAAGCTTGCTCGAGGTCGTGTTGCATCAGGAATGGGGGCCTAACACGATCGAGCAGACCCGGGAATATATAGCGGGCTGTGTGCTTGAGAATTCGTTGCCCGACAGAACAACACTGGAACTAGCAGCAGTGCTTAACGATGACAGCCTGATAGGCAGCTACCGGGCGACTTTGTCGGAAGATGGCAGGGAGGCTGAGATTGGCTACTCGCTCAATCCTCGCTATTGGAACCAGGGCTACGCTACCGAAGCAGCGAAACGGTTGGTCGACTATTTGACGCGCGAGCGCCAGGTGCGGGAAATCTTCGCGACCAGCAGGCCGGAAAATCTCGCGTCCATTCATGTCCTGGAGAAGCTCGGGATGCAGCAGGTGGACCTATATCGCAAGAACGTGCTGATCAGGGGTGAGTGGCGCGACACGCTGGTATTTTCAGTGAAAGTTTAATGAATTGCATGTGACGAGCGGTTTGGGCAATAGGAGTTTCTTGGCCGCTGCGCGCGGTGATATTCCGCCTTCACCTTTACGCCGCTCGGTGTTTCCCTTACTTCAGAATCCCTCCAAGACTGCCGATATGCACACAGTGGCGCGCGATCCCATGCGCCAGTCATGAACTGTGCCTCGCATCGGAGAGTAGATTGGACCGTCTCAGTTTGAACACCAAATTATCGCTGGCGCTGCTCATTACATGGCTCGGCCTTCTGTTTCTCGGTGGATGGGCCGCGTGGCAGTCTCGCGAAACCATGACAGAGGGGCGCCAGACCGGCGTGCAAAACGTGGTCGAGTCGGCTTACGGCGTGGTTGCGGACTACGCAAAGCAGGTGGACAGCCATCAACTGACGCTGGAGCAGGCTCAGGAGCAGGCCAAGGCGAAGCTCGCAGCCATGCGTTTTCCGGGCAACGGTTACATGATCGTCACGACCGCGCATCCCGTGGTCATCATGCACCCGGTTCTGGCCGATCTGCGCATGAAGGATGTGAGCGACTACAAGGATACTGACGGCAAGCTTTTGTTCGTCGAGATGGTCAAGGTCGCTCAGGCCAATGGTCAGGGTTTCGTACCCTACATGGCGCGCTTGCCCGGCAAAACGGAACACGTGCCGAAGGTCAGTTTCGTCAAACGGTTCGCGCCGTGGGACTGGTACCTGATTTCGGGCGTGTACGTGAACGATATCAACGACGCGTTCAAGGTGAACCTTCTCCAATATCTGATCGTGATCCTGCTGATTGGAGGCGTCAGCTCGGCGGCGTTGGTATTGATCATCCGTAATGTGAAACACAGTCTGGGCGGCGAACCGGCGTATGCCACCCTCGTCGCCGAGGGCATTGCGAACGGCGACCTGTCGCACGATGTCGCGCTGGGCGCATCGGATGAGAGCAGCATGTTGTCCGCCATGCAACGCATGCAGCAACGGCTCGCCGATACTGTCCGGCGGATTCGCGGCGGCACTGAAACCATTACCGTTGCCGCTCAGCAGATTGCAGCGGGCAACCACGATCTCTCTGCACGCACCGAGCAGCAGGCGTCGTCAATCAGCGAAACCGCGGCGAGCATGGAGCAGCTGACCGCGACTGTTAAGCAGAACGCAGAGAATGCGCACCAGGCGAACAAGATGGCGGCGAATGCATCGTTGATCGCAAGCGAAGGCGGGACGGCGGTGCAGCAGGTCGTACTGACGATGCAAAGTATTGCAGCCAGCTCCACGCGCGTGGTCGACATCATCTCCGTGATCGAAGGCATCGCTTTCCAGACGAATATCCTCGCGCTTAACGCAGCCGTTGAGGCGGCGCGTGCGGGCGAGGAGGGGCGCGGTTTTGCTGTAGTGGCAGGCGAGGTGCGTAATCTTGCACGACGCAGCGCGGATGCCGCAAAGGAGATCAAGAGCTTGATCGAAGAATCCACCGGCAAGGTCGATGACGGTAAGGCGTTGGTGGAGCGTGCCGGCACGACAATGCACTCGCTGGTTCAGGCTGTGCAGCGTGTCACGGATATCATCGGCGAAATTTCAGTGGCGTCCGAGGAGCAGAGTCGCGGCATCGAGCAGGTCAATATCGCCATTGCTCAAATGGACGAAACAACTCAGCAAAATGCAGCCATGGTCGAACAAGCGACGGCCGCGGCTCAGTCGATGCAGGAGCAGGCTCAAATGCTGCGCGACACCGTCAACGTGTTCCGGTTGGCGAGCGTGTGAAATGGAGCGGGCGCTTTAGAAGTGGATTTCTGACGCAGCAATTGTCAGACGTTCGCGTGTTCGGCGGCAAGTCACCCCAGCCATGGGCGGCAGCACCCGGACAAAGCCGTCATGCGACAGCAAAACGCCTTTGGCGGGACGCGCTTGCCATACATACCAAACCCCGGGTAACCGACAATAGCTGTCGCACCCAAGGCGAGACGGTCACTTACCATGATGCCGAAGGTGCGACCGGTGCCACTGGATCTTCGGTAAGCGATGCGGCGGCAATGCCGGGAGCTGCAGCGCAATCGTCAGATAAAACTCCGTGACTAGTCGTGCGGATGTATGGCGATAACGTCCTCTCGCTCTCCTACTACCGTGATGGGGCCGAGAAAATCGTCCGTAACCCCGTCGTTTCGAACACTTCTACATTACGATTTCCCAACCAGTACGCAAACTGTTTATTTACAATAGATAAACATCGGGTGGGGTCGTCCGGCCGACGAAGCCAAGAGAAAGGCTATCCGATGGTTGGGTCTGATCATTGGTTCTAATTCGTAAAATTTCCCGATTTAACGGCGTTGATAACCAGATAACTGACGGTTCAGATCATCTGACGTCACTCCCTGGTTGTCAAAGACGGCTTTTATTATGCGGTGCCCCTTCCCCGGGCACTCACAGAGGACGTGCACGGCTCGATCCTGGAGGTGATTAATATTATTAGTATTCCATACTAGCAATTAATATCTTCAGAACCGTGGGTGCTGTTTTTGAGCGCAGATACCGTCAACCATAATCTGGTTCATAACACCGACGTTTGCGTTCAAGCCGGTCACGCAAGCGTCAAACTTCTGGAGAATGCAATGAGTTTGTTGTCACCCGAGCAAATCGCAGCAACGCAAAAAGACAATTTTGATACTTCGCTGGGACTGCTCGACACGGCCTTCGAAGGATTCCGGAGACTCGTCGAACTAAACCTCCAAGCGTTCAAATCATCGCTGGTTGAGGGGCAAAATGCGGCTCGCGAGGCGCTGTCGGCTAAAGACCCGCAAGAATGGGCTGCCTTGCAAACGCGGTTAATGCAACCGACTGCAGACAAGATTCAGGCGTACAACCGTCAGGTGCTCGCCATTTTGGCAGCAACCCACGCCGAAGTTGCGAAGGTCGCCGAGACACAGTACGAAGCGCACAACCGCCGGGTGCAAACGCTGGTCGAGGGTCTTGGGCGGAGCGCGCCGGCTGGGTCTGAAGCTGCGGTTGCCGCGGCGAAATCGATGGTCACCGCCAGCAATACGTTGTACGAAGCACTTAATAAAACTGCCCAGCAGACCGTGGATTTTGCTGAAAGCAACTTTCGTGCAGCAACGTCTACCGCCTCGAAAGCGACCCGGCACGCCATCGAGCAAGCGTCGCGGTTGGCACAAAAATAGATAGGTGATAAGACGCATCTACAGTACGTTTTGTTGGCAATCCAAGGCGCGAGAAGGAGTTCTCCATGAGTGAAGGGTGGATGGGGTTGGTCGTCGGCCTGTTCTTGCTCGCGAGCGCAGGCATGTTGGTGATTGCGCACTATCGCCGGGAGCATCTGCGCAAGCGGCTGCTTCGTCGGATGGATCATCGTCAATGTTGGGAGGTTATGCGTCGCAGGCATTGAGCATGGCAGGTGCTGTCCTTTGCCCAATGAGTTTCAACCACCCATTGCCGAGTTGGTATTAATGTTAATGACAAGTCCATATGAGTCCCCGCCTTACGATGCACCGCAGAGCATTACCGTGCGGGCTGCCACGGGCCAACTGAGGGTCGTGTCCGTCTGGCAGGCATTTGGACAAAGCGCGGCGCAAGCGCAACGGACGATCGTGCACCGCAAAAAGAACAAGGACCTGGAAGAGATGACGGTCACGTTTGCTTCCATCTCGCTAGCTGAACTGACGGAGATCATCAGTCGTTTAAACGCCCTGACATGGGTAAGTGCTGCATCGCTCCGTGTCACGACGGGCGGTACCTTTCTGGAGCCTGGCCGATCGTGAACCGAGCCGCAGTTGCATAGCGTGGCAAGCGAAAAACAAGAACTGAGAGGAGACATTCATGAGCGTCGATGACCGTCGTCAACAGGATCTTTCTCACATTGAAAGAATGATTGGCCAACTTGAACGCCAGGCACCGGGCGAGCGAGGAATTGCAGAACGAAACCCGGTCACCCGGCCTGATTACTGGCGAGATCGTATCCATGGTCTGGTGACT
>NZ_JAQGMM010000624.1 GCF_028292365.1 Caballeronia sp. | reverse complement strand
GGGGAGTCTTTATCACAACGGTTACGACAATGACATCTCAAGGATCGTCGAGAACTGCTTGCGCCGTTTCTTAGTCATGTCCCATCCCTCCCGCGAGTTGCCCTTATAGCAATCAACCAACATCGACCAAGACGGAGCGACAACCATGCCAATCTAGCAGCAACAATCAGCGCGCCGACCGGCCAAGATGGTTGTCGGTAAACCGGACGTTCTGGTTGACGCTATCCACGTCAGTTCGTCGATGACTACAGACTTCGTTCTGGATGCACTTGGGCGATCTCTGTGTCGCCTGCGCCGATTTGCTTAAGCGTGCGTCGTAAGGGTCGTCAGAGCGTCGTTTTCTTTGAGGGTCCTATAAAGGGCCGAACCCGGACCGAGATCGAACCGCCTAGGCGGACCGCCGTCGCTCCGTGATGCATTTGGCATCCAACGCGCCGTTTCCGCCCTTCGATGAAGTTCGTCGAACCTCGAGGTCGGGATTTTCGGGGCGCTTGTGGATCCCAAACAAAGGCAGACGAACACTTTCACGTGCCCCCGCTTCCTAAAACCCGGTGCACCCGCAACCGTTTGTCATCGTTCGCGCTTCCCCGCGCAAACAAATGTTCGTGGATTTCGCGGCCCGTCGCCTTCGCGAAGATCTGCTGCATGTGATGCGCGTCGAGGTAGGGCCTCAGGTAGCCATGCCCAAGCCCAGAATGCGAATTAGGTTCCGGAATTTTTCTTCGTTTTCAAGCCGGACCACTAGTTGTCGATCACCGGCGCGTAGGCACAAACCGGCTGTTTCCTTGCGCGTGGCGATCATCGAGGCGATTTCAGCGTTCTCACAATCGATCAGCAATGCAGTTCCCAAGATTTTCAGCGCCTTGCCCTGCTTCTCGGTGGTCTTGATGAAGGACTCCACCGTTTCTGGCAGCGGCTGGTCTTCGCGGGTTTGCAGAAACGCTCGAAGTTCGGCAATGTCATGCCCTTTTTCAATAGCTCCGACAGCTACTTGACGGTCCAGCCGCCAACTTTTTTCCGCTGCCTCTACGGCCCAGGTACCCAGCGTCAGGGATTCTTCCCTCGACAGGCTTCCGCCGACGACATTTACGTGCAAACTGGGCAAGACAGACAGCTTGACGCTCGGCTGGATCGCAGCGGGCGTGTAATCGTCAACCAACCCGAGGCAATAGGCACCCAGCGGCGTCACGCGGAAGTAGATCAGGCCGTCGTAGCGGCTGAGGAATTCCAGGTCGTCCGTCCCCCATAGCTCGCCGAAGTCGTCGCGCGCCCCACTCGCTTCGATGTAGGCGATATCAATGATGCCAAGGGCAGCGGCGTACTCGAACAGGAAGCAAAGCAGATAGCGAAACTGTAAAATCGCCCAGCTATGAAAGCCGTCATGGCCGAGGTTGCCATATTGGGGGTCGCTAATGTAAAGCTTCCAGGGGTCGTGCGTGACGTCAAACGTGTCACCGGTCGCCTGCATGAATCGGGAGAAGTCGCCAACGTCGACCCATGCTCCGACCGGACAGAGCCGCAGTATTTCGGTAATAGCGGCACGACGCGGTGCCACCGCGCTCATGACGCGACCTTTCGATTTCTGCCCCTTGATGACGTCAACCCGGCTGAACTCGTCAAAGAGACTGGACTTAAGCCACTTGTTCCAGATCGTGCCCAATACGCTGGCTGGGGAGGATGTCAAAGCTTTCCGCCCCGCCGTGCTCAACGCCAGTTTGCTGCCGTTCCGTTGCACCAGTCCGGCAGCCTGAAGCAGCAGGGGCCACGAGAATGCCTTGATCGGGTCGACTTCCTGATCCCGTTGATGCTGTGTGGGCGTGTGGGCGTAAAAATCGCCGCCGGCGAGGTTCTCCGTCAATAGGCGCAGTGTGGCTGCGCCGGGCAGCGATGTCTTGTCGCTGACCTGGATCTTGCCCTGATCCGTCAGCCGCAGCAGAACCGACAGATCCACCAGCGCATCGCGCTCGCTGTGCCGCACCGTCAGCGGATTCTCGTCGATTTTCTCCGGAAGCGTTTTGACTGTGTTCAACCTGACGGGCTCAGGTTCGGGCACGAAGGTCCTTAGTCGCTCGAGCATATCAACGGGAAGGCTGTAACACCCATCCTGGTAATACAAAAAGAGGCCCAACGCCGTCGGCGGTCCATAATACGAATGGCATCGACCATTCTCTTTGACCGCGAAATCGGGTAACCGCCCATATTTCGCGCGAAACCGGTCTCCATCAAAGAACCCCTCCAGCGCGTATGCGGTCTCCGCCACCGCCGTTCGCTGCATGTCATCCAGACGATCCCAGAGTGCGCGCAGCCCGTCCCCGGCGAGACTTCGCAGGATCGCCCCGACCAGTTGGTCTTTCTTGCCGGAGGGGGCGGCATCCGGAAGCCAGCGCATCAGGGATTTCAACTGATCGATGGTGAGGCGGACGAGCACTTCGTTCAACGTGTTCATTGGCAAAATTGGCGTGCTTCTCGGGGAAGATGATCGGCATTATCTTCGACTTGTCCGGCTCGCTCGCCCTCTCATGCGGTAGCATGCCGATGCTGTCAGTATTTTAGTGGTGGTACAACAACTCGCGCTTCGTTCATGTCAGCATGCCCACCCAATGCCGCGCCCAGGCCCGAACCGGATCGTCTCGCGGGACTGGTCGAGCGCGTCACGTTCCACAACGCCGATAGTGGCTTTTGCGTCCTGCGGCCGAAGGTCAAGGGCGAGTGTGAACTCATTACTCTGGTCGGGCACACCCCGACCGCAGCGCCAGGCGAGTACGCCTGAGCGTCAGGTACATGGGTTACGGATCGCGAGCACGGTAGACAGTTCAAGGCGGTGTTCGTCAAAATTTCGCCACCGAACACGCTGACCGGCATCGAGCGCTACCTCGGCTCCGGGATGGTCAAGGGTATCGGTCCGGTGTACGCCGGTCGGTTGGTCAAAGCCTTCGGCGCGGCTGTGTTCGACATCATCGAGCAGACATCTGAGCGGCTTCGGGAAGTCGAAGGGATCGGTGCGATACGTGCCCGAAAGATCGCATCGGGCTGGGCCGATCGGAAGATCATCCGCGAGATCATGGTATTTCTGCATGGCAATGGCGTTTCGACGTCCCGCGCCGTGCGGATTTTCAAGACTTATGCTCAGGACTCCATCGCTATCGTCACGGAAAATCCTTACCGGTTAGCACGGGACATTCGTGGCATCGGCTTCCTGTCGGCCGACACCATCGCCCAGAAGATCGGCATCGCTCATGATTCGCCGCTGCGTGCGCGCGCTGGCGTCTCCTACGCGTTGTCAGAAGCAGCCGGGAGAAGAACCCGACGATTCTGTTGGCGATTCACAACTGCATGCGGGTCACAGCCTCATGCCTGATCACCGGTTTTCAAATAGGCTTCTCCTGTGCGGCTCATATGGTGGCTCGCCCGACATAAAGGGCACCAAGGCCGTTTGCAAAGACGCAGTCTATTCCTGGAATTGCTTCGCACACAGCAGTGGAAGAAACCGGAGATGTGTCATGACCGCGCAAACGACTGGGCCACCTGGATGGCCATCACTACGGAACGGCCAGCACGAGAAAACTCAACCCCAAACTTGACTCTCGGGGGAAGTCCTTGCAAACAGGATCGGCCGACCTCGGCTGTTCGCGACCGGCGACTGCAGACACTGAGCTATACGTCTCAGTATGGTCCGAGAACTTGATGCTTGGATTCGAGAGCACAGACCGTTCGCGAAGGTTTATCCACGACTGCAGCTTTATCCAGCGCGTTACACTACGCCCCAGTCCATCGGGGAATCTACAAGTGGCAAAAGCACCTACGATTCGCGATGTCGCCGAACTGGCGGACGTATCGAAGGCGACCGTTTCGCGTTACCTGAACGGTAGCCTCGTTCTTCCGCCGGACACGGCCAAGCGCGTCGACGACGCCGTCGTCGCGCTCAACTACCGCCAGAACAGTCTGGCCCGGCGCCTGAGTCTCGGAAGCAGCGAGACCATCGGCTTGGCAATGCCGGAGGTCGCCAATCCGTTCTTCGCCGAGCTCGCAGATGCCGTCGAGGAAGCCGCCTCCGAAAGCGGCTATGGACTCGCGCTCTGCATCACGCGCAACAAGCTCGAGCGCGAGGCGCTCTATCTGCGCTGGCTCGATACTCGCCATCTCGACGGCCTGATCTTCGCGACCAATCGCCCCGACGACGGCTCGCTGCGCAGCCTGATGGGCGAGCGCGCCAACATCGTCCTGGTCGACGAGGACGTGCCGGGCGCCGACGTGCCGAAGGTGTTCGTCGACAACGTCGAGGGCGGTTATCTGGCGACTCGCCATCTGCTTGACGCGGGGCATCGGCGGATAGCGCACGTGACCGGTCCCGAAGCGCTGTTCACCGTGCAGGAACGGCTGGAGGGCTATCGGCGGGCGCTTGCCGAAGCACAGGTTCCCTTCGATTCCGGGCTCGTGCACTTCGGCTCCTACGACCGTGGGTTCGGGCGCGCCGCGGGAGCCGATCTGATCACGCGCGTCCAGCCGCCCACAGCCCTGTTCGCCACTAGCGACTACATCGCGGTGGGCGTACTCGATGTACTGCGCGCGCGCGCGCTGGACGTGCCTGACTACATGTCGATCGTCGGCTTCGACGACATGGAATTCGCCAGCCTCCTGATGCCGCCGATTACCACGGTGCGGCAGTCGGCAGCCGAGCTTGGCCGTACCGGCGTCGCACTGCTGATCGCGATGCTAACAGGACAAGCCGTCGCCCCGCCAACCGTGCAGCGCCTGCCGGTCAAGTTGATCGAACGCGCCTCAGTGGGCCCGCCTCGCTCCGGTTCATAGTCCCGCCTGTCCGTACTTTCCCGCATCTTTTTTTGAAATGGTTGACAGCCCAATACTCGCGGATTATTTTTTTATAAACCGGTTTACAAACGGGCGGCGCAATGTCGGTTGCGCCCATGAAGTCTTTCTTTAATCGCCGGGCGCGCGGCTTTCATTGACCGCCCGAATAGCGTCCGGACCAACCAAGAAAGGGATTCCGATGAGCGCAGCATTGCATTTCCGCCGCATGACCGTCGTACTGCTGAGCGCGTCCTTGCTTGCCGTCGCAGGCACTGCTGCTGCGGCAGGCAAGAAAATCGCCATGGTGCAGATCAACCAGGAGGCCCTCTTCTTCACGCAGATGGACCAGGGCGCCCAGGCGGCCGCAAAAGCAGCCGGCGTCGAGCTGGCCATCTTCAACTCGAACAACGATCCGAGCGCGCAAAACAACGCAATCGAAACGTATATCCAGCAAAAGGTCGATGCCATTCTCGTGGTCGCGATCGATGTGAACGGCATCAAGCCCGCGATCACGGAAGCCAAGAAAGCGGGCATTCCGGTGGTGACCATCGATGCCATCGTCGACGGTGACAACTCAGTGCAAGTCGGTGTCGACAACAAGAAGGTCGGCGAAGATATCGGCAAATACACGGCAAACTACATCAAGACCAATCTTGGCGGGAAGGCGAGCATCGGCGTGGTCGGCGCGCTGAATTCGTTCATCCAGAACGTGCGTCTGGATGGCTTCAAGGCGGGCATCGCGACGGTGCCGGGCGCGAAGATCGTCGCCACCGTCGATGGACAAAACGTGCAGGACCAGGCGCAAACGGCTGCCGAGAACCTGATTTCGGCCAATCCGAATTTGCAGATCGTGTATGCAACCGGTGAACCCGCGCTGATCGGTCTTGTTGCGGCGACCTCGGCGCAGGACGCTACCGGCCGCGTGAAGATTGTCGGTTGGGACTTGAGCGCGCAGGCGATCAAGGGCATCGATGCAGGCTTTGTCACCGCCGTGGTCCAACAGGACCCGGAAGGCGAAGGCCGTGCCGCACTGAATGCCGCGATAAAGCTCATCAACAAGCAGCCGGTCGAGAAAAACATCTCCGTACCGGTGACGATCGTGACAAAGGCGAACGTCGGGAAATACCGGGCTATCTTTAAGTAACCCCGTCAACCGCGCCCACCTCGATGTTCCTGGGAGAACCCCTATGCAAAACGATGCTGTGACTCCGCGCGTGCGTATGGAAAACATCACTAAGAGCTACGGTGCCGTACAGTCGCTGCGCGGCGTCGACCTGCACGTGATGCCGGGCGAAGTACTCGGGCTCGTTGGCGACAACGGCGCGGGCAAGTCGACGGTCTCGAAGGTGCTGTCGGGCGCGGTGATACCGGACGGTGGCAGAGTCGAAATCGACGGCAAGCCGGTTCGCTTCTCGGACCCGGGTGATGCGCGCGCGCATCACATCGAGATGGTTTATCAGGACCTGTCACTGTGCAATACGGTCGATGTGGCCGGCAACCTCTTCCTCGGCCGAGAACCGATGCGTCGCGTCTGCGGCGTGCCAGTTCTCGATCATCGCAAGATGCATCACGATGCCCGCGACATGCTGAACAATCTCGGCATTCGCATCCCGAGCACGAAGCTCGACGTGGAAAACCTGTCGGGCGGGCAGCGTCAGGCCATCGCGATTTCGCGGGCGGTGTCGTTCGATCCGAAAGTGTTGATCATGGATGAACCGACAGCCGCGCTGGCCGTGGCCGAAGTCGAAGCGGTGCTCGAACTCGTGCGCACGATCAGCACGCTCGGCGTCAGCGTGATCCTGATCAGCCATCGCCTGCAGGACCTGTTCCTGGTGTGCGACCGCATCAGCGTGATGTACGAAGGGCAGAACGTCGCGGATCGGAAAACTGGTGAAACGAATCTGGAAGAGATCGTCGATCTGATCGTGGGCCATAAGTTCAGCGCACGCTCAGCACGCGCGCTCGCGGAGAATTGACATGGAACTCGCCATGCACGACAAGTCCAAGGCGCTGCGCCTGCCGCTCAAACATTTGCTCGGTCGCAATGCAGGCGTGGCAAGCATCGCGGCATTCTTCCTCGTTTGTGCCCTTGCCTTCACGTTCACGACACACACGTTTCTCACCGCTGGCAACGTCCTCAATGTGCTTCGTCAAAGCGCACCGCTACTGATCGTCGCGACGACGATGACACTCGTCATCACTACGGGCGGCATTGACCTGTCGGTCGGCTCCACGCTCGCGCTTGTGGGCGCGCTCTCGGCTATCGCGTTGCGAGCAGGCGTGCCAGGGATCGTCGTGCTGGTCGGCGGCCTCTCGCTTGGTGGGCTGATCGGTGCACTCAACGGCTATTTCATCGCGTTCGCGGGAATGCCGGCGTTCATCGTGACGCTTGGCACGTTATCGGTCGTGCGCGGCATCGCGCTGCTGATCACGCAGGGGTTTTCAGTGCCGATCGAAAACGACGGATGGTTCGTCGAACTTGGACGCGGTCGCCTGCTCGGCATGCCGACGCCCGCGGTAATCGCGATCGTCACGCTGCTCGCCGGATGGGTCACGCTCCGGCATACGCGGTTCGGGCGCTATGTGACCGGCATCGGCACCAATGCGGAAGGCGTACGCCGGGCGGGTGTCAGCGTGCGCGGCGTCACCCTGAAGGTCTATGTCCTTAGCGGCGCGGCGGCCGGTCTGGCCGGACTTATCACGACGGCGAGGCTCGGCAGCGGATCGTCGAATCAGGGCGTCGGCTTTGAACTCGCGGTGATCGCCGCTGTAGTGCTCGGCAGCACCGATCTCTTTGGCGGCAGGGGAACGATTCTTGGCACCTTGCTGGGTGCGCTGACCATCGCCGTGCTCGGCAACGGGCTGATCCTGATTAACGTCTCGCCGTTTTATACGCAGATCATCCAGGGAGCCATCATGCTGCTTGCGATATGGCTCAACACGCGCATCTTCTCGCCGCAACGGCGTAAGAAAGGCTAAGCGATGAGTTCGATCTTTCGCCACGACTCGTCGCTACCGATAGGCATCGGCAGCGGTCACGTGATGACCGTCCTTGGACCGCTGCCCGTCGCGAAGATGGGTGTGACGCTGATGCATGAACACATCCTGCTGGATGCTTCCGGAAAATGGGTGCCGCCCAGTTGTTGCGGCGACCGGTTTATCGGCGAACAGCAGGTCCATATCGGCATCCTCGGCGCGCTGCGGATGAATCCCCTGATGAACCGCGACAATTGCCAGTTGTTCGACGCCGACGTAGCCGTTGAAGAACTGATGCGCTTCCGTGAACTGGGCGGCGATACGGTGGTCGATCCGACCAACCTCGGCATTGGCCGCGATCCGGCCGCGCTGCAACGGATCTCACGCCGAACGGGCCTGAATATCGTGATGTCGACGGGCTTTTACCTCGAACCTTCGCATCCCGACTACGTGAAACGCAAGTCCATCGACGAACTGGCCGCACAACTGATTTTCGATGTTGGGGGCGCCGATGAAAAGCCTGAAGTCGTCGCGGGAATGATCGGCGAGATCGGCGTCTCGGCAGCGTTCACGGCCAACGAGGAGAAGTCGTTGCGCGCGGCCGCGCGAGCCAGCGCGGCGACCCATGTGCCGATGTCGGTGCACCTGCCCGGCTGGGCGCGGCATGGGCATCGCGTGCTCGACATCGTGCAGGAGGAAGGCGCTGACCTGAACCACACCGTGCTATGTCACATGAATCCGAGCCACATGGACGTCGAATACCAGCACACGCTTGCCGAACGCGGCGCCTGGCTCGAATACGACATGATCGGCATGGAGTACTTCTACGCCGATGAAAACGCGCAATCGCCATCTGATGAAGAGAACGCGCGCGCGATCAAGGCACTGATCGACGCCGGTTTTATCGACCGAATCCTCATGTCGCAGGACGTGTTTATGAAGATCATGCTGACGCGCTTTGGCGGCCACGGCTACGGCTACATCCTCAAGTACTTCGTGCCTCGTCTGCGGCGTCATGGTGTGACGAACGAGCAGATCGAAACGATGATGATTGCGAACCCGGCACGGGTTTTCTCGGGTAGATGACGATATTTCGCATAAGACGAAGTGAACCGGTTCCACCTTGCGCCGCGTGCCGCCGACACGGCCCACTGCGCGCTTCAGGAGCACACGCATGACCAAATCTGTTTTGCTCGCCGGGGAGAGCTGGACGAGCGCGTCGACACACATCAAGGGCTTCGACCAGTTTGCGACCGTGACCTATCACACCGGCGCCACGATCTTCCTCGATATCTTCAAGGACAGCGACTACTCGATCACGCACATGCCGAGCCATGAAGCGCAGGAAGCCTTCCCCTCCACGCTTGACGGATTGCTCGCTTATGACGCGATCATCCTGTCCGACATCGGCGCGAATACGTTGCTGCTTCATCCCGATACCTGGGTTAAAAGTCAGCGCACACCGAACCGTCTCAAGCTGTTGCGAGACTATGTCGATGCCGGACGCGGGCTGATGATGATCGGCGGTTACCTGAGCTTTCAGGGCATCAGCGGCAGTGCGCGTTTTCGCAATACGCCGGTCGAGGATGTGATGCCAGTCACATGCCTGCCCTACGACGATCGTGTTGAGGTTCCAGAAGGATTCGTTGCGAAAGTGGTTGCTTCGCACCCGGTGGTCGAGGGGCTTGGAACGCAGTGGCCTCACTTGCTTGGCTATAACGAAGTGCAACTGAAAGCCAACGCGACGCTGATCGCGACCGTCCCCGAGACCGGCCACCCGTTGCTCGTTGCTGGCACACATGGCCGTGGACGCACGCTTGCGTGGACGAGCGACATGTCGAGTCACTGGTTACCGCCGGAATTTTCCGCTTGGGAGGGCAACGCGCGGCTATGGAGGAACTGTCTCGACTGGCTGACCTCTAGCGAACAATGAGCGTCATGCTCCGTGAGCGACGTCATGAACACGAATGAAGCGCGCGTTTGCATTGTCGGCAATGCGGCAATCGACATGGTCTTTCGGGTCGGGCACCTGCCGCTGGCAGGCGAGACGTCGCTTGCGACCGATACGTTGCGGGACTTCGGCGGAAAGGGCGCGAATCAGGCCGTGATGGCGCAACGCGCCGGCGCTCAAGCGCACCTGTTTGCCGCCGTCGGCGATGATGCCGACGGCGAACGCATCTTGGCGCGGCTTATCGAAGAAGGTATCGATACGCGTTATATAGCCCGGCTGCCGTGCGCGACGGATATGTCCGTCGTGACGGTCGATCAGCAGGGCGAAAATACCATCGTGACTCGCAACGAAGCGGCGGCCTGCTATGTGCCCTCGCCAAGCGCGGTGCTCGATGCAACCCGCAGCGGCGACTGGATAGCGATGCAGGGCAGCCTGAGTGAAGCCGTCACAGCCGATCTTTTGCATCAGGCGCATGCGGGCCAGCGTCGGATCTTGCTCAATCCCGGGCCGGTATGTTTCGATTGCCGCCCGTTGCTGAACGACGTCAATGTTCTCGTGGTGAATCGGGTCGAGGCCATGGCGCTGACTCGGCTGGAGACGCCTGAGGAAGCCGCACGTGCGCTTCGGGCATCGGGCGCAGGCGATGTCATCGTCACACTCGGTGCCCAAGGCGTCCTCTGGTGCAACTCAGGACACATGACGCTGATTCCGGCAATTCCCGCCGATGCCGTCGACACCGTTGGCGCCGGCGACGCATTCTGCGGTGCCCTTCTCGCTGCGCTCGCACAGGGCATCGCCATGACGGCCGCCTTGCAGCGCGCGCAGGCCGCCGCCGCGTTCGCCGTCGCGAGAAGCGGTACGCAAGTCGCTTTCCCGAGCAGCGCCGAATTGTTCGCGCTCTTCGACTCTCTAACCTGAGTTCAATCGATATGGAAACTTTATCTGGTGTTGGGCGCGGACGCGCTGATTGCGTCCAGCAGATTTTTGGACGCCCGCGCGGCGTGGTGATCGGTGTGATCCACTGCCCGGCGTTTCCCGGCTCGCCACGCTATCAGGGCGCTTCGAGCGAGGCGATGTACAACGCAGCGCTCGCCGATGCAGTGGCGTACGCAAAAGGTGGGGTCGATGGCCTGATCGTCGAAAATCACGGCGACGTGCCGTTCTCGAAGCCGGACGATATCGGTCCGGAGACGTCGGCGTTCATGTCTGTCGCCGCCGATCGAATTGCGCGGGAAACCGGCTTGCCGATCGGCATCAACGTGCTCGCAAACGCGGCGCTCCCCGCACTTGCGATCGCGGCGGCGAGCAGCGCGGCGTTCGTGCGCGTGAATCAGTGGGCCAACGCGTATGTCGCGAACGAGGGCCTGATAGAAGGCGCGGCGGCTGTCGCTTTGCGCTACCGGGCAAAGCTGCGTGCCGGCGGCATCCACGTTTTCGCCGACGCACACGTCAAGCACGGTGCGCACGCGATCGTGTCGGATCGTTCGCTTGAGGAGCTGGTTCGCGATGTCGAGTTCTTCGATGCCGACGCGATCATCGCCACAGGCCAACGCACCGGTGACGCTGCCAGCACCGACTATTTGCGCCAGATCAGGGCCGCGACGACGTTGCCACTGCTGGTCGGCAGCGGTTGCACGGAGCGAAACGTTGCGGAAATCCTGTCGGTGGTTGACGGCGTGATCGTCGCGAGTTCGTTGAAGGTGGGAGGCGTATGGTGGAATCCCGTCGACGAAACCAAGGTGCGCAGCTTCATGCAGGCAGCCCGTTAGGTAGTTTGCAAGCCGTGCATCGGGGCAAGTGCGAATCCGGGTATAACGCTGCATACGTATGCTACTAAAAATCGATAACTTGGCGCAACTCCACCGCAGTCGTTCGCAGTCAATCGCAGTCCTTTGCAGCCCTGTCTGCCTCCCGATTCCGCCTGCTCAGGTTGCCGCTCGAGTGAATCGGTGGGCCAGGGCGGGTTGAAATACGTGCGCTTCGGCATTCAGTATCTGATGGCTACTGACCGACCATGATTGTGCGCTCGCACGGCGCCGACGATTGACAACATGACCGGACATCGTATTGACGATATCCAGCAGAGCGTCCGCAAAGGCCAACAGCATGCTGGCGGGCCCACCGCGTATGCAGATGACTGTTTGACCTCGACCTGAGTCGGCGGTCGTCGGCCTGGGTTCGGCCATCAACAGTCGCCCAACTGCGTCTAGTCAACGGCCGGCGACAGTCCTATTGCGGCCATTTGGTGACCTCACCGAACGCATCGCAGCACGTGGACCAATGTCAGACGATACCGAGACGGAATAAAAATACATTTGTATCGATTGTAACATTCGTGTAGATTTCGCTACATGAATGAACTCACCGACTGGCTGCTTCTCGTATTGACCCTTCCGACAGACAGCGCGACAGCACGCATGCGGTACTGGCGCGCGCTGAAGGCAAAAGGCTGTGCGGTCCTGCGCGATGGCGTGTACCTCCTTCCTGTCGCGGAAGAAGCTGGGATGGCTGAGATGTGTGACGGCATCCGACAGGCGGGCGGGACCGCATATTTGATGTGGTTTGCAAGCCGAGATGCGCCACAGGAAAAGGAATTTCGGCCCCTGTTCGACCGCGCAGATGACTACGCAAACTTCCAGCGGTCGGTAGAGGATGCCCGGAAAACGCTTGCCAGCATCAGCCTCGCCGAGGCCACTAGGCTCGTGCGTAAGACACGAAAGGAATTTGAAGCGATTGCAGCCGTCGATTTCTTCCCGAACGACACATTGGCTCGAGCGAACTCCGCTTGCCACGACTTTGTCGACGCTGCCGAGGCTGTGCTGTCTCCAGGTGAGCCACGCGAGAGCGAAGGAACCATTCAGCCCTTAAATCGCGACAAATTCCACGGGCGTGTTTGGGCTACCCGTCAACATCTTTGGATTGATCGGGTGGCCAGCGCCTGGCTCATCAAACGTTTTGTTGATAGCAACGCTCAATTCCGGTGGCTTGCTTCCCCAGGTGAGTGCCCCGAGGACGCTGTTGGGTTCGACTTCGATGGCGCGACGTTCTCGCACATCAATGGCCGCGTGACCTTTGAAGTGCTGGCTGCCAGTTTTGGAGTCGATAGCGAGCCGGGGATGACCGGACTCGCGAACATGGTTCATTCGCTCGATATCGGTGGCCTCGTCGTACCGGAGGCCGCCGGTTTCGAGGCAGTCATGACAGGTGCAAGAGAACGCGGCCTGGGCGATGACGACCTCGTTTGCGAAATGTGTCGTGTGCTGGATTCTTTGCTCGCACATTTCGCCGCAACTGAAAAGAGTGCGGCTAGATGACGTAGCCGTCGCCCAGCCAGCACTATTGCTCCATTCAATCCAGTTGTACGCCGCAGGCCAACTAGTCAAGGCGAAGCCAAAAATGGAACACAGCCAGCTAGAGCATGAGGATGCCATGGGTATCACTCGAGAGGCGCCACCCGAGTTAGTCAGCTTCGGGCAGGCCTTCTGGTATTGGCTTCGCCTTGGCTTCATCAGCTTTGGTGGACCTGCAGGGCAGATCGCCATCATGCATCAGGACCTAGTCGAGCGGAAACGCTGGATTTCCGAAAAGCGGTTTTTGCATGCTTTGAACTACTGCATGATTTTACCCGGCCCGGAGGCGCAGCAGCTCGCCACGTACATCGGTTGGCTGATGCACCGGACATGGGGCGGCGTCATTGCCGGAGGTCTCTTCGTACTGCCGTCCCTTTTCATCCTCATAGCGCTTTCATGGGTCTACACAGCATTCGGCAGCGTCCCTGCAGTGGCTGGTGTGTTACACGGCATCAAGCCGGCTGTTACCGCCATCGTCGTGTTCGCGGCTTACCGCATTGGCTCTCGCGTCTTGAAGAACTTATGGTTATGGGCAATTGCAGCGGCAGCGTTTCTTGCGATTTTCGCGTTGAATTTGCCATTTCCCCTCATCGTCCTGATCGCGGGCATCATCGGTTTCTTTGGCGGCAAGTATGCCCCGACCAGGTTCGCTGTTGGCGGCGGCCACAAAGCCGGTGACACGGCCTTTGGTCCCGCGATCCTCGACGACGACACGCCGACGCCAGGACACGCTCTCTTCACGTGGAAGCGGTTCGTTGTCGTGTTTGCCGTCTTCGTTCTCATCTGGCTCGCCGTCATCGGCACGCTAACCGCCTTCTATGGCTGGACCGGAACGTTCACGCAGATGGCGTGGTTTTTCACTAAAGCCGCGTTGCTGACATTTGGTGGCGCATATGCCGTGCTTCCTTACGTCTACCAGGGCGCGGTCGACAACTATCACTGGCTGA
Organism: Caballeronia sp.; assembly: GCF_028292365.1. Classification (GTDB taxonomy): domain Bacteria; phylum Pseudomonadota; class Gammaproteobacteria; order Burkholderiales; family Burkholderiaceae; genus Caballeronia. The sequence goes on along the minus strand of NZ_JAQGMM010000624.1, from coordinate 523 downwards.
CCGGTCTTCAGATGATCGACGGCCTCGCCCTTGGCGAGACGACGCCAGGACCGCTCATCATGGTCGTCTCCTTTGTGGGATTCGTCGGCGGCTGGACCAAGGCCGTGTTCGGCCCAGACGCCACACTCGCATCAGCAATCGTCGCCTCCGTCGTCGTGACGTTCTTTACGTTCCTTCCATCGTTCCTGTTCATTCTGCTCGGCGGCCCATTCATTGAGACAACTCACGGCAATCTGAAATTCACAGCGCCGCTTACTGGCATAACAGCAGCTGTAGTTGGTGTGATCGTGAACCTCGCCGTGTTCTTTGCCCTTCACGTACTATGGCCACATGGGCTGCAGGGTGACTTCGACTGGCCATCGCTGGTGATCGGCTTGAGCGCGGGCGTCGCGTTGTTTCGATTCAAGGTCGGCGTGATACCAGTCGTTTTGGCATGTGGCCTTGTGGGTCTCGCATTGCGGTTGTTTCTGTTGTGAGGAATGCGAACGGCTGCTTTTGATGGACTTTCGGCCTCTGGTTTAAC
>NZ_JAQGMM010000577.1 GCF_028292365.1 Caballeronia sp. | reverse complement strand
GCTCTTCCGATCTCTGTCTTGACGAATCTGCACCGGTGACACGTTGACGCTGATCTGGAAAGACGGATGGAATTGGTTGCGCCATTTCCGGGCCTGCTGCACGGCCTGCTTGAACATCCAGTCTCCGATCGGAACAATGAGACCCGTGTCTTCGGCTAGTGGAATGAAATCCAGCGGGCTGATCGTGCCGCGTTCGGGATGCAGCCAGCGAATCAGCGCCTCGGCTTTGTAGATTTCCCCGTTCGTCAGGTCAACGATGGGCTGGTAGTAGATCTGGAATTGCTCGCCCGGCAGCGCGGCGCGTAAATCACTCGTGAGACGCCGGCGTTTTTCTGCCGCCAATTGCAAGTCAGGCGTGAAGTAGCTGAACCGATTGCGCCCAGCATTTTTGGCCGCATACATGGCCTGGTCAGCATTCTTGAAAAGGACATCAAGTTCGTTGGTGTCGTCGGGGTAAAGCGTGACGCCGACGCTGGCGGAGATGAAAGCCTCGTCCGGGCCGAGCTTGAAGGGTTCGGCCAGGTTGTCGATGATCGTCTTGGCAATCCGGTCAATACTTTCGGTGTCGTCGAGGTCAGGCAGGATGACGGTGAACTCGTCGCCGCCCAGACGCGCAACCGTGTCCGATTCGCGCACGCTCATCGTGACGCGCCTGGCGGCCTCGATCAGCAGGATGTCGCCCGTGTCGTGTCCCAGGGAGTCATTAACCTCCTTGAAGCGATCCAGGTCGATCAGCATCAGGGCCATACGCTTTCCGGAGCGACGCGCCAGTCGGGCTTCATGGTCGAGACGGTCATGAAACATCTGACGATTCGGAAGATTGGTCAGCGCATCGAAATTGGCCTGTTTCCAGATCGTCGCCTCGAATGCCATCCGGTCCGATAAATCACGACCAACGGCCAGCACCGAGCTGACCTTGCCCGACCGGTCAATCTCCGGCGTCAGGCGGATATGAGTGCACTGTCCCTGTCCATCCCGACTAACCCATTTCAGTTCGAACTGCGAACTTTCACCGCTTGAAATGACGTCCAGAATCTTCATCTCGTAGATCAGCGCGTTAGGGCCACCGGGGATTTCCGAAGGCCGCTTGCCGATTGATTCGCCAAAGCTGCATCCCGCCGAGGTACAGAACGCGGGATTGGCGTAAATCCGGTGGAGGTCCCGGTCGTAACGGGTAATCGTGTCCGGAGAATTCTCGATCAACGTGCGCGACTCGTGCTCCCTGGTAACGAGTTCCGCCGTGCGCTCAATGACGGTCTGCTCAAGGGAGGCGTTGATCTCGTTGATCTTCTGGATCTTCTGCTTGATCGCCTCGCGCATTCTTTCAAAACGCTGCGCCAGTCTGCCTAGCTCATCTTCACTGTCGGCATCGGTGAGCACTTGTGTACCGGTTTCCTGGGCTCCCGCATCGTTGCCGGTATCGTGCATCTTTCGCACGAGTTCCTTGAGCGGCGCCGAAATGCTGTGGGAAATGAAGTAGGCGAGGAAGATCGAAAGCAGGAAGCCCGAGATGCCGACCAGGATGATCTGGTTGCGCACTGTCTGCGCCTGTGCCGTCAACTTCGCTTCGGGAATTGTGCTGACCACGAACCATGTTGTGCCGGGAATCCTCGAGTACGCGGCAAAGTAGTGCGCGCGGCGCTCGCCCTCGAAGGCGACAAAACCGCTCGCCTTGCCGTAGGGCTCATTGTGCGAAATTTTATCGATCAGGTTAGGTTCGACCGTCTCGCTGGTATTGGTAGAGGCGTCGTCGGCACGCACGATCATCTTGTTGCTGCTGGCATCGAGCACGTAGATTTCCGTTCCGCTCCCCAAGGCGACATCATTAAAAATTGTCGAGAAATATTCGGGGCGAATCACCAGGACCAGGTTGCCGATCTGCCGATTGTTGCTCTTGCTGATGATGGCTCGCACCATCCCCAGGTTTTGTTGCCCAACGCCGTTGTCGTAACTGCCCCAGTAAGGGCGTCCATTGTGATCGGGAGCCTGCTTGACCAAACGTGTCACACCCTGCGTCAATTGCGCGAACGCCTGGGTATCCATGATCCGGTTGTGCTTGTCGAGCAGATATTTCTGGTTGATGAAATCAATCGATCCGTAGTGCTCCAGGAGCAACCGGGTCATATCCCGGCGGGCCTCGCTCTGCTCCGTTGCGTTGCCATTCGCCACCCTTGTCAGCGCGCCTTGAACCCGGTCAGAGAGCACAAGAAAGCTGCTTTCCGTCTCGATCTGCTCCATTCTCAGCAAGACATTCTTGGATAGCTGCTTAACCACTTCTTTCGAAAATATCTCGGCTTTTTCCCTGATCGCTGCGGTCGACTCCACATACGATAAGTATCCTGAGAGAAGTATGGGTACCAGTGAAAGCAAAATGAATGCAGTGATCAGCCGGTAACGAATTTCCACCCGGCGCAGCAGATCCAGGGAGAGGTATTCGAAAGCGCGTCGCAGTGCACCCATGATTGAGCTCATTTGTAGTGCATCTTTGCTTCATTCTTGACAGATTCATCCAGGAGTTTTGCCGCTTGCCTGGGCGTGATCTTCTTGAACAACACGTCCTGCATCAACGAGTGCAGCCGCTCGATCGAACTGGAGGGCAGAACCGAATAGTACGGGCTGGCGGTCACGGGAAAGCGACTGACCCTGTTCGTGTAGTCGGCAATCTTCGGATTGCTCACCGTTGTTCCGTCGGCCTGCTTGAATGGCGGAATGTTCTGACGTTTTCTTTGGAGAATGGGGAATCCCTTCCCGGCGATGAACTCGAGGAAGCGTGTTGCCGCTACTTTGTTCTGCGTTTCACACACGGCAAACCCGGTTTCGCTGCCAATCACAGGTACCACCCGTTTGCCTGGCGCATTCCAGGGCGGAATAAACACGCCAACTTCGAAGGGGTTGCCATTCAGAAAAAGGCCGGCTGCCCAACTACCGTGGAAAGCCATTGCCACTTTGCCGTCCTTGAACAAACGTATGCCTTCATCGTAGTCGGTTGACATGAACCCCTCTTGGACATAGCCACGGTCAGCAATCAGCAGGATCTTGGCAAAAATATCGGCTACCTGAGGTGTGTTCAAATCGAGCGTGCCGTCCGAGATCTTATTCTTCCAATCCGGCTCGCGTGCGACCACATTGTTGGCAAAGCCGAAACTGAAGGGGCCGTTGCCGAGCATGTTCGGGAAGCCACCGTTCCACATGATGGGTGTAAAGCCCGCCCGTTTCAACTGGTCGCAAACAATCAGGAACTCGTGGAAATTGGTCGGCAGTTGCTTGATCCCCGCCTTCGCGAACATGTCCTGATTGTAGTAAATCAGGGTGGTGGCAACGCCCCCGGAGATACCAAATCTTTTGGATTGGCGACTCGTCCAGTCTCCCTTGAGAGCGTCGAGCATGTTGTTCCATGCCGATGTCCCGCCGACGTCCGCCAGGATGCCTTGATCGGCCAGTTCAGCGGCATAGGCGTTGGGGTTGACACTGACCAGATCCGGCAAGTTGCCGGAGGCGATCCGGGGCTTGATATTTTCTTCGACGGAATTGCCGATCATGAACTGCACGTTCACGCGTATGTCCGGATTGACCTTGCTGAATTCGGCGGCAATCTGAAGCATTTCCTCCGGCCAGTCTGGAGCCCATATCAACGCGGTGATGGTGGTCCGGGCCGGCACGGCCGTGTTCGACGAGGTGTGGTCTTGCTGGTGACAACCGGACAACGACATGAGAATGACGCTGAGCAGGACAGATAGCAGGGAGGCAAGCTCAATTCGTCGCACTGGGATTTACTTTTTGGTTGCGGGATGGAACGACCCGGCTTCAGTCGGCACTTTAGGCGTACCTGAAAGCTAACCGTTGGAACCTGCATCGCGAAAGAGTCGAAGGCATAACCACGGAGGCAACTCTGAAGCGGCAAATTGCAAAGACAAGGCGAATTGAACGGGGGCAGTGCTTAGTCTGAATATCGGCAACCGGCGTAAATACTTTAACGAGCGCGACCCAGCAAAAAGCCTGGCAAGGCAGGGGAGTTTTGCCCCGGGGCCGGGAGGTCATCAGGGTTTACAGTTACACTATTTGCCATGAACGAGTGCCGTTACTGCAGAAAAATGCGTGACGAATGGGATTGCCACGGGCAGGAGTGCCGCACGGCCATCGCCCGGGCCCTGCGAAGGCAGCGCCTTGGCCTGCCGATGGTGCCGAATCTCATCCGCAACGAAATCCCCGCTGGCGCGACTACGGGAGAGGTCATTACCGTCCTGTGGCGCCAGCGCGTGCGTGCTCGCCGTGCCAACGAAGAGCGCCGGAATCGCAAGGCAGCAGACGATTTCGACAGTGATTAGGCGGGAGAGCGGACGCCTGTTGCCGATTCGCCTTCTGCGCCAAAACCGGCTGCTCGGCTGTCGTATGCAGGCGCTCAGCCGCGACTCCATGCGGATACGGCGGAATGCCCGCTCCACCAGCCTTTGCCGGCCGTGAGGCCAGCATGTCTGCGCTCTCAGGCATGCCACACGCCCATACCTACGCGGTATCGCAATCGCGACAACAGACTGCCGACGTTTGCATTCTGAACGGCCCTCGGCCACATCAAGGCAAAATACGGGTTTCAGCCCACAACCGGGCTCACGAATTTAATGCCGGCGCTCGCCCTTCAAGCCTTTCAACAAGCCTTGTCCCGCGGACGGCAGGATAGCTCGTTGTTCACGCGAGCCCACAGGAGCAATTTTGTATGACCGAATCGAACATGTCGTTTCTCAGCAGACTTTCTTTGGCCGTCGGAACCTTTTTCGCTGTCCTGGGTGACGGCGAACTCGCCGCCCAAGTGCGTCGGCTGCGCGACGGGGCGGTAGCGGCACCCGTCACGGCGCCCCAACCCGCAGCAGCACCCGCACCCGCACCCACGATCAAGGAAGCAAGCCCGGAGTCGGCGCTTCAGCTTCTGGGGCTTCTCCAGCGTGGTGCGCGCTTCGTTGACTTCGTCGAAGAGGACATAGCAGGTTATTCCGATGCCGACATCGGCGCCGCCGCGAGGCTCGTGCACGACGGTTGCCGCACGACGTTGCGCGAGCATTTCACGATTCGCCCGGTACGCGACGAGGCCGAAGGCAGCCGCGTGACGCTCGCAGACGGTTTCGACGCAACCGCGATCCGGCTGACAGGTAACGTGGTTGGCAAGCCGCCATTCAGTGGCAATATCAGCCACCGCGGCTGGCGAGTGGAGGAGGTCAGGCTCCCGATGTTGACAAAGACGCATGACGCGACCGTGATCGCACAGGCTGAGGTGGAACTGTGAGCGAGATGAGCGAGCCGCGCTATTCGATCGGCATCGACCTGGGCACCACCCACTGCGCCCTCTCGTACGTCGACCTTTCCGCCAGTGACGGCGAGAAAACCATTCAAGGCGTGCTGCCAATCACGCAGCTCACCGCACCGGGGGCTATCGAAGCGCCCGAGCTGTTGCCTTCGTTTCTCTACCTGCCCCACCCGAGCGAATTGACGCCGGGTGACCTGGCCTTGCCGTGGACCGCAGAGCGCGACTTTGCAGTCGGTGAAATGGCGCGCAGCCGAGGCGCGGGGACGCCAATTCGTCTGGTGTCGAGCGCCAAGAGCTGGCTTTGTCATCCGGGTGTGGACCGTCGCGCGGCAATCCTGCCAAGCGATGCGCCGCCGGAAGTGACGCGCGTCTCGCCGCTTGAAAGCTCGATTCGCTATCTCACGCATTTGCGTGAAGCGTGGGACTACGGGCATCCCGATGCACCGTTCAGCGAGCAGGAAGTCACGGTCACCATTCCTGCTTCTTTCGATCCGGCTGCACGAGAATTGACGGCTGAGGCAGCGCAAGCGGCCGGCTACACCCGCATGACGCTGCTGGAGGAACCGCAAGCCGCGCTCTATAGCTGGATCCAGAAAAGCGCAGGCGCCTGGCGCAAGCAAGTGAAGGTCGGCGACATCATCCTGGTCGTCGACGTGGGCGGCGGCACGACCGACCTGTCGTTGATCGCAGTGGTTGAGCGTGAAGGCAATCTCGAGTTGCATCGTGTAGCAGTGGGCGAACACATCCTGCTGGGTGGCGACAACATGGACTTGGCGCTGGCCCACGTGGTCGCACGCAAGCTGGCTGCCCAGGGAACGCAGGCTGATCCGTGGCAGTTGCGCGCGCTCACCTATGCGTGCCGGTCGGCCAAGGAAACCCTGTTGACCGACCGCAGTACAGATACCGTGCCGCTGGTCGTGCCGAGCCGCGGATCGAAACTGATTGGCGGCTCGATCCGCACCGAACTAACCCGCGCCGAACTCACGCAGACGATTCTCGAAGGCTTCTTCCCGCAAGTCGATGCATCGGCACGGCCGATGAGCCGGGCACGGGGAGGCCTGACCCAACTCGGCCTGCCGTATGCGCAGGATGCGGGCATCACACGGCACCTTGCCGCCTTCCTCGGCCGACAGGTCGCCGCGCTCGCCGAGCTCGAAGGATTGCAGCAAAAGCCGGCAGAGAATGCGAGTTTCCTGCATCCCACCGCGGTCCTGTTCAACGGCGGCGTGTTCAAGTCGATGCTGCTCGTCGAGCGCATTCTCGATGCTCTTAACGGCTGGCTCGCCGCCGAAGGTGCGGAGCCCGCGCGTCTGCTGGGCGGCGCCGATCTCGACCTCGCGGTCGCACGCGGCGCGGCGTACTACGGCTACGTGAAACGCGGCAAAGGCGTGCGCATTCGTGGAGGCACAGCGCGCGCTTACTACATCGCGGTCGAGTCGGCCATGCCCGCGGTGCCCGGCATGGAGCCGCCTGTCCAGGCGTTGTGCCTCGCGCCCTTCGGAATGGAAGAAGGCACGGACGCGGCCTTGCCGGCTCAGGAATTTGGCCTCGTGGTCGGCGAGCCTGTGCACTTCCGTTTCTTTGGTTCATCAGTACGTCGGCAAGATCAGGTCGGCACCATGCTGGACTACTGGTTGCCCGACGAGTTGCAGGAACTTGAGGAGATCCAGGCCACGCTGCCGCCCGAAGGACGCACACCCGGCGAAGTCGTGCCGGTGAAGCTGCATGCGCGGATTACTGAAGCCGGCACATTGGAACTCGAAGCCGTGCCGCGCGGCACGAACGAGCGCTGGAAAGTCGAATTCGATGTGCGCGGCAGCGCGAACGCCTGAGTGTGATGAAGCAATACATCGTCGGCATCGATCTCGGCACGAGTAATACGGTCGTAGCGTACGTCGAGACGGGTACTGACGAGATCAGCATCTTTGATATCGACCAGCTCGTGGGCCTTGGCGAGGTCGGCACGCGAGATCTGTTGCCGTCCGTGCGCTATCACCCGGCGCCGGGCGAGCTCGCGGCCGGCGATCTGCAATTGCCATGGATACCTAACGATCGCGAAACGCAACCGGCTGTGATTGGGCAGCTCGCCCGCACGCTGGGCGCGCAGGTGCCCGGACGGCTCGTGACCAGCGCGAAAAGCTGGCTCTCTCATGCGTCGGTCGACCGTCTCGCGCCAATTTTGCCGTGGGGCGCGGACGATGAAGTCAGCAAGGTTTCGCCGGTCACCGCGAGCGCCAGCTATCTGGCTCACGTGCGTGCCGCGTGGAACCGTCGTTTTCCGCACGCGTTGCTCGAAGATCAGGACGTGGTGCTCACTGTGCCCGCATCCTTCGATGACGGCGCGCGCGCACTCACGCTCGAGGCCGCGCGCATCGCGAAACTGCCCGCATTGCGCTTGCTCGAAGAGCCTCAGGCCGCCTTTTACGACTGGCTGTTTCATCATCGCGCGACGCTTGCCGCCGAGCTCGCCCAGACGCGCCTTGTGCTGGTCTGCGATGTGGGCGGCGGCACGACGGACCTCACACTCATCAAGGTGCATTTTGAGGACGGCGAGCCGCAACTGACCCGCATCGGCGTTGGCAACCATTTGATGCTTGGCGGCGACAACATGGACCTCGCGCTGGCGCATCTGGTCGAGACGCGTTTGGCTAAGGAGCAAACGCGTCTGTCGGCGGCAAGCTTGTCGCAGCTTGTGGAAGGGTGCCGCACCGCGAAGGAGCAACTGTTTGGCCCACAGCCGCCCGACTCTGTCGCGATCACGCTGCTTGGCGCGGGAGCCCGGCTTGTCGGCGGCGCACGTACGACGGAGTTGAGCCGGGAGGAAGTCGAGCAGATCATCGTGGAAGGGTTCTTTCCGATGGGCGGGCCTGACGAATTGCCTCGCCGGTCGCGGGCCGCGCTCGTCGAGTTCGGCTTGCCCTACGCGGCCGATGCGGCAATCACGCGGCATATCGCAGGGTTTTTGCAAAGACTCGACGCGCAGTCGCGTGAGGCGTTGGGTGTATCCGATGCTGCGCAAACATCGATGCCGGATACTTTGCTGCTCAACGGCGGCGTGTTCCGGGCCAACGCGCTTTCCGGGCGTCTGGCGAATGCGCTCGGTACGTGGCGCCAGCAGCCTCTGCATGTGCTGCAAAACGACCATCCCGATGTCGCTGTTGCGCGTGGTGCAGTCGCTTACGGACTAGCCCGCGCGGGACACGCGCCGCGCATCGGTGGCGGCTCGCCACGCAGCTACTTCCTCGTGCTTGAGAACGATGCGCAGAACGACGCGCAGGACGCCGCCCAGGACAAAGCTCAGGCATCGCGGGGCGTGTGCTTGCTGCCACGTGGAACCGAAGAAGGTCACGAGGTCCATCTCGAGGATCGCGTGTTTGCTCTGCGACTCGGGCATCCGGTGCGTTTCCACCTGGTCTCGACCGTCGCCGATACAACCTGGAAGCCAGGCGAGCTTGTCGACCTCACGACGGGCGACTTCATCCGCTTGCCGCCGGTCGCTACGGTGGTGCAGCAGCAAGATGCAAGCGGGCCTCGCGAGCGGCCGGTGAGGCTCACGACGTCGCTGACAGAACTTGGCAGGCTGGAGATGCACTGCATCGCCACCGACGATGCGTCGCAACGATGGCTGCTCGAGTTCCAGTTGCGACGTGACGATGCTGAACACAACGCCTCCGCGGCTAGTCGAAATCCATCGCTCGACAAGGCCATTGAACTGATCGACCGCACGTTCGGTGCGCGCTCGGCGAATGTTGATCCCAAGGAAGTGAAGCGCTTGCGTGCGGGACTTGAACAGTTGCTAGGGCCGCGTCAAAGTTGGGATAGCGCGCTGCTTCGCGAACTGTTCGGGGCGCTTTGGGAACGCGCTGGCCGTCGGCGTCGCTCTGCGGATCACGAACGCCTATGGCTAAATCTGACGGGCTATTGTGTGCGGCCTGGATTCGGTTATCCGCTTGACGAATGGCGCATTGAACAGCTTTGGTCGCTCTTCGATGACGGCATTCAGTATGTCAACGAGGGCCAGGTGTGGTCGGAATGGTGGACGTTATGGCGCCGCGCGGCAGGCGGCTTGCACGAGGATGCACAGCTTCAGGTGCTCGATGCAATGGCCTGGCTTCAGGCTGCTGCGAGCACGAAGCGGCACAAGTTGCCCTTCGATCCCACGAAGGTGGGCCACGCGGACATGCTGCGCCTTTGCGCGTCGCTTGAACGCATCACGGCCGATCGCAAGGTTGAAATCGCGGAACAGCTTCTGGTCCGGCTTCAACGGCCTTCGGAAAATCACCAGGGCTGGTGGGCGGTTGGACGCATCGGCGCACGTCGGCCATTCTATGGCAGTGCGCATGGTGTCGTGGCGGCCGACGTGGCGACCCGGTGGCTGGACGTAATCCTTGCGCTGGACTGGAAAAAGGTTGAGCCTGCCGCGTTCGCAGCCGCGCAAATCGCTCGCATGACGGGCGATCGTTCAAGGGATCTGGCGGAGCCGGTCCGCGAAACTGTCGTGCGGCGACTCGAAGCTGCGAATGCACCGCCGGCGTGGGTCGATATGGTTCGTAAAGTCGTGACACTGGATAACGCGGACACGGGTCGCGTGTTCGGAGAATCGTTGCCTGCCGGATTAAAACTGATCGTCGGCTGATGCGTCTTTCGAGCAGGCTATGCAAGTCCGTTTGCAATAAGGCGCATTTTAACGGCGACCCAAAACCCAGTTTCTGAACCCAATGCCCGCTGATGCTGCGAAGCGGCAGATTCAGGCAGATTCATATTGGGGTTTTCACGCCCGCAGAACGAAACGGCATCCAAGAACGTTTCAATACTCAAGAATCAACCCGGATTTTATGGACTATCCCGCGACACGAAAGTCAATCCAATGTTGCGAACGGGAGACACGGCAATAGAAAACCAATCCCGATTTAATTTGAAGGAAATATTATCCCGCTTGCGATCAAAAATCGCACATGAACTACCAGCGTCACATACGCGAGTAGTTGCCCAACAAATCAATAGGGGGAGACACTCTGTGAAGAAAACTACCAGCGTAATTGGCGTAATCGGCGGCGCATTTATCGCCATGGCTGCCCAGTCCGCTTTCGCGCAAAGCTCGGTCACGCTGTACGGCATCGTGGACACAAGCATCCGTTATCTCACCAACGCCAATGCGACCAATGATAGCCAGGTATCGATGGGTGTCGGCCCGATCACCGGCAGCCGCTGGGGCCTGAAGGGAGCCGAAGATCTGGGCGGTGGCCTGTCTGCAGTATTCCGGCTTGAAGATGGTTTCAATCTCTGGAACGGCCAGCTTGCCAGCGCGAACACGCTCTTCAATCGGATGGCTTACGTTGGGCTGTCGAGCAACCAGTACGGCACCGTCACCTTGGGTCGCCAGAACACGCCGCTGTTCGATCAGTTAGGGAACGTCTACGACCCGTTGACCGTGGGTAACTTCGATCAGGACGGCTGGTTGCCGGGCGCACTCGGCTACGGGCTTCGCCAGAACAATTCCGTGAAATACAACGGCCAATTCGGCGGCCTGAATGTGGAGGCCATGTACGGCTTCGGCAACGTCGCCGGCAGCACCGGCGCGAGCAACATGTACGGCGTGACTGCGTCGTACACCTTTGCCGGCTTGGCTCTCGATGCGGGCTTCCAGCAGAACAGCGACCTGCACAACAACAAGTTCAATGTTGTTAACGTGAGCGCGGTTTATTCATTCAGCACGGTCAAGACCTTCGCGGGCTGGCTGCATTCGCAAGACAATACCGGCATGGTCGACATCTTCATGTCGGCTGCGAACTCACCGGCCTCCAACTTCGCGCCTGTGACGAACACCAACCGCATCGACGATGGCTTCTACACGGGCGCCACGTGGCAGGTCACCCCGCCGTTGCTGCTGACCGCGGCGGCCTACTACGACCACTCCCGCAATGCACTGAACGCGGACGGAACTACGCTTAGCCGCGGCGTCCGCTACTCAGGCGTGCTGCTTGCCGAATACTCGCTGTCCAAGCGGACGGAAGTGTATGGCACGGTCGACTTCATCCGTGGCACGGGCGCGGCGCAAGCAGACTTTCCGGGACGCAACAACCAGACCGGCGTTGCAATCGGTCTTCGCAACATATTCTGATGCGGGCTGCCCGGGCTGTCGTCGGACTGCCGGGCATGACGCTTCCGAACCAGCGGCGCGCACTTAACGGTGCGCGCCGTTTTTTTCGGTTGTCCACTCAGGTCCACTCAACGCGGCGAAGTGGTATCGACGAAAGCTGACAGGTCGCGATCGAAGCGGTCCGGCTCTTCAATGAACGGCGCGTGGCCCGAATTTGCGTACAGCTTGCTCTGTATCCGCGGATCCAGTTCTGTCGCACGGGCAATGGCGGGCTTGGCCTTCACGAGCGCATCGCGTGCGCCATAGATCAACAATACGGGTACCTGTACGCGGCTCAAACCCTCGGAGGCGGAGACGGTCATCGACTGAACCGCGCTCTGCATGTCCCACGAGGCCATGGCGGCATTGGCGAGCAGACGCTCGAACGTGAGCTTGTCTGGCTGCGTGTGGAAGCACAGGCTAAGGAAAGCGCGCTCGGCATCGAGGTGCGTTTTCAAGTCCGGCGAGGTCATGTCCCGATACACCTCCGGATGAGCCACTATTTGATCCGGCTTCAATTCGATCACGCCATCAACATACACCGCGCCGGCAATGCGGTTATCTCCATACGCTGCCAGATAGTTCGATATGACGACGCCGCCCAGCGACCACCCGACAAGAACAGGTTTCTGCGCATGCGACGACTCGATGACCGCCGCGAGATCGTCCGCCCAATGACGCCCATTGCGATACGCATCGGCGTCAGTTGGCTTCGCCGAGAGGCCGTGACCACGCATGTCGTAGGTAATGATGCGGTAGCGCTGAAGCTCGGGGCTTTTCAACTGTGCGTCCCAATTCAGGTGGCTGCCGAGCAGCCCGTGAATGAAAACGATGGCGGGTCCATCCGAGTTTCCCGATTCCTGGACAGCCAGCGCGACGCCGTCCGGCGCGGTGACGGTATAGCTTTTTGTATCGGCGAATGCGGCGGGTGACGCGGCGAACAAGCCGCCCATGGTGATGACGACGAAGAGCGCGTAACGAAGAATGCGGCGGGGCATGAACAGTACTCCAGGGTCGATGAGAAACCCGAGTCTCAACCCTGACACTGATGTGAGGGTCAAGCAAAAAGGTGTTATTCTTTTTTCATGACCCGAGCCATGAAGCAAGATTTTCTGACCATTGGGGAGCTCGCCCGCGAGACCGGTGCAAGTGTGCGCTCGATCCGTCATTACGATGAACACGGCCTGCTCACGTCCATTCGCGCCAGCAATGGCTACCGGGCGTTTCCGAGTGCGGCCGTCACGCAAGTCAGGCAGATCCAGCGCATGATAGCGACGGGTTTCAGCCTCACCGATATCCGCGCTTTTCCTGACTGCATGCGCATGATTGAAGGCGCGAGTTCGTGCTCCGAAACCACCGATGCGCAGCGCAAACGGCTGGCCTCCATCGAGCGCCAAATAGCCGACCTCGAACGCCGTCGCGCGCGCCTGCTCAAGACGCTGGTCGAGGGAATCGTTCCGCCTTTGGACTAGTCTGCCGGCGGACAGTCGACTTGCATGCCATTAAATCAACAGTTCGACCGACTGCAGCACGTGGCGTGTTTCCGGCAAACTCGATTCGCATCCTTCGCGAATTGTTTCGATCATGCATTCTATAAAGCACTCGGCCGCGGCACTCGTGGGATGACCCGTGCGCGAGATGACGCTGACCATTGCGTCGTCCAGTTGCTCGCGCAACGGAATGGCGCACAGTCCTTCCTTGGCCGCACTAACTTCAACCAGCGGCCACGGAAATACGCTGACCATGTCGGTTTTTTTGAGCAATGCAATGGCTATCGAAAGAGAATGCGTCAGATGAATCTTTCGCGGAACGGGCACGTTGTATCGAGTGAATACGTTTTCGACAAGGGCATTTTCGTTCAACGGGTCCCACGTCAAGATCCAGTCGAGATCGCTGAGATCCGCGAGCGAGTGGCAGTTCGCTCGCGGATGTCCTTCACGGGCGACGAGCGCGCAAGTCGATGAAAACAAGGGTCGATACTGAAATTCAACACCAAATGCCCCAGGCTCCGGCCGGCCGATAAAGAAGTCGAGGCTGCCGTCGCGCAGACGCGGATTAGCGACTGACAACAATCCTTCGAAGAATTCCAGGCGGATATCGGGCATGCGCTCGCAAAAGCGCGTGACCGTGTCCGCCAGGAACGTCATGGCGATCCAAGGGGTGACAGCAACCGTGAGCTTGCCCTGCGTGGCGCCCCGCAGGGCGTTCATGGCGTCCTGGGCGCGTGTCATCTGTCCATAAATCGATCGGGCGTGAACCAAGAGCGCCTGGCCGCTCTCCGTGAGGGTGACGCCGGAAGATGTGCGCACCACCAGCGACATCTGCACGCTTTCCTCAAGCTGTCGCAGGCTCTTGGTAATAGCCGCCGGAGAGGCCTTCAAAACGCGCGCCGCGCCGCGCACGCCGCCTGCTTCGGCAATGGCGATAAGCGTGCGGAGTTGCTGAAGTTTCATAAGCTCTCAATGAAAAAGAAGTTCGCGCGGGGCGTTCACCTTTGGTTGCCACGTTCACGATTCTAGCTCTCCCGCCCCGTTTTCTGTCGCGCTACGGTAGCGTCACCCGATCAAGGTTCAACGCTAATCACGGAGCCACGCGAATGACTGCTTCCATCGACATGCTCGCCAGCCGCGAGGAAAGGGTCCGGTGCGTCATTGCATCCGTGTGCGCTGTAGAAGGTCGCTGCGCGCAACGTTGCATCGCTAGACATGGCCTGTGCTGACTGGCTCACCAACCGCTCAAACTGATTCAACACCGACGGGGAACTCCATGAAACACGTAACGCTTTCAGCCCTTTGCGCACTGGCGATGTTGCCCCTTGCTGTTCTTGCACAGGATAAAGGGGCCATTCGCTTCGGCGTCGATCCGAGCTATCCACCGTTCGAGTCGAAGGCGCCGGATGGATCGTTCACGGGTTTCGACATCGACCTGGGCAACGCGATCTGCGCGCAGCTGCACCAGAAGTGCGTGTGGGTCGAGCAGAACTTCGACGGGATGATCCCCGCGCTCAAGGCGCGCAAGTTCGATGCCATACTCTCTGCGATGTCCGCTACACCGGCACGGCGTCAGCAGATTGATTTCAGTCAGCGTCTTTACAACAGCAGTTCGGCATTGATAGCGCGCACGGGCTCGAACCTTCAGCCGACCGCACAGGCGTTGCAGGGCAAACGCGTGGGCGTTGTGCAGGGCTCGACGCAAGAGAGCTATGCGAAAGCGGAGTGGGCGCCGAAGAACGTGACGGTGGTGTCGTATCAAACGCAGGACCAGATTTACCAAGACCTCGTGACGAACCGTCTTGATGCAGCATTTCAGGCCGCCGTACAAGCAGATTTCGGCTTTCTGAAGACGCCGCAAAGCAAGGGTTTCGCGCTGGTGGGCAAACCGGTGGGGGACAGCCGCGTGGCGGGTGATGTCGCCATTGGCATACGAAAGGGCGACACGCCAATGGAGACGCAGATCAACCAGGCCATTGCCGCGATACG
>NZ_JAQGMM010000572.1 GCF_028292365.1 Caballeronia sp. | reverse complement strand
GCGGTATCACCAGGACGTTACGCTTTCCGAAGTAATGGCGCTGTCGGCGTGGATGTCGGTGAAGAACGCGGCCGTGAACGTGCCGTACGGCGGCGCGAAGGGCGGTATTCGCGTCGATCCGCGCACGTTGTCGCGTGGCGAACTCGAACGGTTGACGCGTCGTTACACCAGCGAAATCGGCATCATCATTGGACCGAACCAGGATATTCCCGCACCCGACGTCAACACGAACGAGCAGATCATGGCGTGGATGATGGACACGTACTCCATGAACATGGGCCAGACGGCTACCGGTGTTGTGACCGGCAAGCCGATCTCGCTCGGCGGTTCGCTCGGCCGCAAGGAAGCAACCGGCCGTGGCGTGTTTGTCGTCGGCTCGGAAGCGGCACGCCGGATCGGTTTTGATATTGAAGGCGCGCGCATCGCCGTGCAGGGTTTTGGTAACGTCGGCGGGATCGCTGCACGGTTGTTCCAGGAAGCCGGCGCGAAAGTGGTGGCGGTCCAGGATCACACCGGTTCGCTGTACAAGTCGTCGGGTATCGATGCAGTCGCCTTGTTCGATCACGTTGGCAAGCACGGTGGCGTGGCCGGTTTCGAAGGTGCGGACCCGGTATCGAAGGACGAGTTCTGGACCATTGAAAGCGATATCCTGATTCCGGCCGCACTCGAAGGCCAGATTACGGAAGAAAACGCACCGAAGATCAGGACGAAGATCGTAGTGGAAGGCGCCAACGGCCCGACTACAACGGCGGCCGACGACATTCTCCACGACAAGGGTATTCTCGTGATCCCCGACGTGGTCGCGAATGCGGGCGGTGTGACGGTGTCGTACTTCGAATGGGTGCAGGACTTCTCGAGCTTCTTCTGGACTGAAGACGAAATCAACCAGCGACTCGAACGTGTGATGCGCGAAGCATTCGCAGCCGTGTGGCAAGTGGCGAGCGAACATTCGGTGTCAGTGCGTACGGCGGCGTTTATTGTTGCGTGTACGCGGATTCTGCAAGCGCGCGAAATGCGCGGCCTGTATCCATGATTTCAGGCATTAGAAACGTTTGCGAGCGCACGCCTGCATGAAACGGCGCTAACGCAAAAGCATCAAGACGCCCGGCGGCGTCCTTCGGGACGTCGCCGGGCTTTTCGCGTAAAAAGAACAAGAAAATTAGGGCAGAACCAAGGTCAATTGAAAGTGCTGAAACCCCCGCTCAGCCAGACATTAGAGCGGGTGTCTCAAAAATAACAACTGTGGACAACATTCATTCTTTCAAATTTATTACCCTGCTAAAATTGCGCCGTTTTCGCCAAGGAGATCAGATCATGAAGATTAAAAAAGCTGCGCTGCTGCTTGCTGCGCTGGGACTTTTCGCATCGGGCGCGCAAGCGCAAAACAACGATACGCTCAAGAAAATCAAGGATTCAGGGAACATTTACCTGGGTTTCCGTGAGTCGTCGATTCCGTTCTCGTATTACGACGACAAGCAACAGGTCATTGGCTATTCGTATGAGTTTGCTTTGAAGGTGGTCGACGCCGTCAAGGAAAAGCTCAACATGCCGAACCTGAAGGTTCAACAGAAGTCGGTTACGTCGCAAAACCGCTTGTTGCTCGTGACGGGTAACCAGATCGACCTTGAGTGCGGTTCGACCACGAACAACCTCGAACGTCAGCAACAGGTCGCTTTCTCCAACACCATCTTCGTGATCAGCACGCGCCTGATGACCAAGAAGGATTCGGGGGTCAAGGACTTCGACGACCTGAAGGGCAAGACCGTTGTAACGACCGCTGGAACCACGTCCGAACGCCTGCTTCGCAAGATGAACCAGGACAAGAACATGGGCATGAACATCATCAGCGCGAAGGATCACGGCGACTCGTTTTTGACTTTGTCGACGGGACGCGCTGTTGCGTTCATGATGGACGACGCATTGCTGGCCGGCGAACGTGCGAAGTCGAGCAATCCGCAGGATTTCGTGATTGTGGGTACGCCGCAATCGCGTGAAGCTTATGGCTGCATGCTGCGCAAGAACGATCCGGAGTTCAAGAAGGTAGTCGATGACGCCATCGCCAAGGTCGAAACCTCGGGCGAAGGCGACAAGATCTATAAGAAGTGGTTTGAAAGTCCGATTCCGCCGAAGGGTCTTAACCTGAACTTCCCGGAAAGCGATGACATGAAGGCGCTTTTCAAGAACCCGAACGACAAGGCAATCGATTAATCTCGGTTCTACTTGATTGATGGAAACGGAAGGAGCACTGCTTCTTCCGTTTTCTTTTGGAGGGAGTCCATGTCCTACCACTGGAATTGGGGCGTTTTCCTAAGCCCTGTCTCGACCGGCGAGCCCACCACCTATCTCGGCTGGCTCATTTCCGGTTTCTGGGTGACCGTTACCGTGTCGCTCGCGTCATGGATCGTGGCGCTCGTCGTCGGCTCGTTGTTCGGCATTCTTCGCACTGTGCCGAACCGCAAGCTGGCTGCCATCGGCACGGTGTATGTCGCCATCTTTCGTAATATCCCGCTGCTTGTGCAGTTCTTCATCTGGTATCTCGTGATACCAGAATTGCTGCCGCCTTCCATTGGTAACTGGTTCAAGCAGTTGCCACCGAACGCGCAGTTCTATTCGTCATCCATCATCTGCCTCGGATTGTTCACCGGAGCACGCGTGTGCGAGCAAGTGCGCTCGGGCATTGCGGCCTTGCCGCGCGGACAGCGCGCCGCCGGTCTCGCCATGGGTTTCACCGAATGGCAGACC
Organism: Caballeronia sp.; assembly: GCF_028292365.1. Lineage (GTDB taxonomy): Bacteria > Pseudomonadota > Gammaproteobacteria > Burkholderiales > Burkholderiaceae > Caballeronia. Next base: position 1,716 of record NZ_JAQGMM010000572.1, on the reverse strand, counting down.
TACAGGTACATCCTGATGCCGGTTGCGTATCGCATCATCGTGCCGCCGCTCACGTCGGAATTTTTGAACGTGTTCAAGAACTCGGCGGTGGCGTCGACCATCGGTTTGCTCGAATTGTCGGCTCAGGCGCGACAGCTTGTGGATTACACCGCGCAGTCGTATGAGTCGTTTATCGCCGTGACGCTTGCCTACATGCTGATCAATCTGGTCGTCATGCAACTGATGAAAGTGGTCGAAGCCAAGACTCGGCTGCCCGGCTACATTGGAGGCAAGTGATGCATCATTTCAATTGGAGCAGTGTGCTGGGCTCGCTGCCCACGCTCTGGACCGGCGCCATCATCACCTTCAAGATCACGGTGCTCGCGCTCGTGTTCGGGATTCTCTGGGGCACCGTGCTCGCGCTGTTTCGCCTCTCGGGCATCAAACCGCTCGAATGGTTTGCGAGGGGGTATGTCACGCTGTTCCGTTCCATCCCGCTCGTGATGGTGCTGCTGTGGTTCTTTTTGATCGTGCCGCAATTCCTGCAAAATGTGCTGGGGTTATCGGCGGAAGTCGATATCCGGCTTGCCTCCGCCATGGTCGCGTTCTCGCTGTTTGAGGCCGCGTATTATTCGGAAATTATCCGGGCAGGCATTCAGGCGGTGTCGCGCGGGCAGGTGAATGCGGCGTTCGCGCTCGGCATGACCTACACGCAGTCCATGAAGCTGATCGTGCTGCCGCAGGCGTTTCGGGCGATGGTGCCGCTGCTGCTCACGCAGGCTATCGTGTTGTTCCAGGATACGTCGCTGGTGTATGTGATCAGCCTCGCGGACTTTTTCCGCACGGCAACGAATGTGGGCGATCGCGACGGTACGACCGTCGAAATGGTGTTGTTCGCCGGTGCCTGTTATTTCGTGGTGTGCCTGGTCGCATCCGCTCTCGTCAAAAGTCTTCAGAAAAAGGTCGCTCGATGATCTCACTCAAGAATGTTTCGAAATGGTACGGCCCGTTTCAAGTGCTTACCGATTGCACGACGGAAGTCAAAAAAGGCGAAGTAGTGGTGGTGTGCGGTCCTTCGGGCTCGGGTAAGTCGACGCTGATCAAGACCGTGAACGGACTCGAGCCGTTCCAGAAGGGCGAGATCACGATCAACGGGCAATCGATCGGCGACAAGAAAACCAACCTGTCGAAGCTGCGCGCGAAAGTCGGCATGGTGTTCCAGCACTTCGAACTGTTTCCGCATCTGACGATCGTGCAGAACCTGACTCTGGCTCAGATCAAGGTGCTGGGGCGCTCGAAGGACGAAGCAACCGCCAAGGGATTGAAGCTGCTGGAGCGCGTGGGCCTCTCCACTCACGCCGATAAATTTCCCGGCCAGCTTTCCGGCGGACAGCAGCAGCGGGTGGCGATTGCGCGGGCGTTATCGATGGATCCGATCGCCATGCTCTTCGATGAACCCACGTCCGCGCTCGATCCGGAAATGATCAACGAAGTGCTCGATGTGATGGTCGAACTGGCGCAGGAAGGCATGACCATGATGTGCGTGACGCACGAAATGGGCTTTGCGAAGAAGGTCGCGCATCGCGTGATCTTCATGGACAAGGGCTTCATTGTGGAAGACGACAAGAAGGACGCGTTCTTCGAGAATCCGAAGTCGGATCGCGCGAAAGACTTCTTGGCGAAGATTTTGCACTGATTGTTTGCTGCAGGTTGGTTCGGTAACGCCGATTAGCCTGC
>NZ_JAQGMM010000560.1 GCF_028292365.1 Caballeronia sp. | reverse complement strand
CGGACCGATATCGAGAATCAGGTCATCGTCCTGCACCTGGTCCACGGCTTTCGTTTCGGCCTTCGCGGTCGCGGCGAATTCCTTTGCAGTCACGACATCGCTCGGAATTGGCACCGATGCACCCCGCGCCCGCGCTTCGCTGATGATGGTCTTGGCTTCATCGATGAGATCCTTCTCAGCCAGCGACTTGCCGATCTTCAACCCTGACGCGAGCATGAACGTATTGGCAATGCCGCCGCCTACGATCAGCTGATCCACTTTCTCCGCCAGCGACTTGAGGATAGTAAGTTTCGTCGATACCTTCGATCCCGCGACAATCGCGACCAGCGGACGCTTCGGCTCGCCGAGCGCCTTGCCCAATGCATCGAGTTCAGCGGCGAGCAGCGGGCCGGCGCACGCGACGGGCGCGTATTTCGCGATGCCGTGCGTGGTCGCTTCCGCCCGATGCGCGGTGCCGAACGCGTCGTTCACGTAGATATCGCAGAGTTTGGCGAGCTTCTGTGACAGCGCGTCGTCGTTCTTCTTCTCACCCTTGTTGCAGCGGCAGTTTTCAAGCAGTACGACCTGACCCGGCTGCACCTACACGCCGTCAACCCAGTCGGCAATCAGCGGGACGTCGCGGCCGAGCAATTCGCCCAGACGCTTGGCGACCGGCGCAAGCGAATCTTCAGGCTTGAACTGCCCTTCCGTCGGGCGGCCGAGATGGGACGTGACCATGACGGCGGCGCCCGCTGCCAGCGCTTGTTGAATGGCCGGCACCGAAGCGCGCACGCGCGTGTCTTCGGTAATGTTGCCTTGGTCATCCTGCGGGACGTTCAGGTCGGCGCGGATGAAAACGCGTTTGCCGGACACTTTGCCTTCGGCGATCAGATCGGTGAAACGCAATACTTTCGTCATGGGAGTCAGCGGGTGAGCGAGTAATTGGAAAGCGGTTCGGGCGAGTTGAATCTGCGCGCCGTGGCTTTAGGCCAGCGGGCTCACAAAGGTCGCTACGGGGAAATTGAAGTGCTCAAATCCATTCCGGCGGCAAGCCGGCGTGTGCGCAACATCGCAAGGCGACTAACGCCAAGCGGACGATTCGGACAACGAGTCGAACAAGCAAGGTAATGCGGAGGCGACGAAACGAGGCGTGCCGCGCCTTTCGCCGGTGACCTGGAGACCCGGCCAACGAGGCGTTGCAGCGAAGAATGGAGCGAGTGAAGCTGGTGTGCGGTGACTGCCGGATACACGTTTCGACCTCATTCGATACGACAGCGAGAGCGCCATTTTAACCGATACCCATGCCCGTCCGACGCAGGAAACGCAAATCCCCAAGATTCGGGATTAGTGAGTTTGCGATGGCGTGGATACCACGTTGCATGACGCGCCGCAGCAAAACCAGCGTCAGGCGAACAGCCGCAACGCCGTAAAGACAACCATGCCGACGACGATAGTCCCAAGCATGCCGCGGCGCCAAAGAAACCAGGCGAGACCGCACAGGGAAGCGTAAAGCGCGTGATTCGAGAAAGCGACCGACAGGCCAGTTGACGTCGTCAAAAGATCCGGCACGACGACTGCAACCAGTGCGGCAGCCGGCGCGTAGCGCAGGGCGCGCTGCACACGCTCGGGCAGGATCATGCGCTCGCCGCCGATCAAAAACAGCGCACGCGTGATGCCCGTGATCAGCCCCATTCCAGCGATGGCCAGCCAGACTTGCGCGGCGCTCATCGTGCGCTCCGGGTGCGTTTGGGGCTGACCGGCGATTTGTCGAGACCGGATGAAGGATCGAACGAGGGTTGCAGTGGCTCGGCTTCGGTGAGACGCGGAGCGGGATTTTCCACATCCACACGCCTTGGCACGCCGCTGGTCTTGCGCCCTGCGCCTAGCTTCTCGGCCATGACATCGACGAAAGTTCCGGCGAGCAGGGCCGCCGCCACGGCCAGTGGTAATGAAAGCCGGTACGGCAAGTCCAGCGTAACCAGCGCAATCACGCTCGCCACGCCAACGGCCGCGAGCGTGGAGCGCGTAGCGATCGCCGAGACAATCAGCGGAATCAGCGCAAGCGTGCCAGCGAGCTCGAGGCCCCAGTTGTCGGGGAAAAGGCTCGCGAGCAGGATTCCCACTATTGACGAGATCTGCCAGGAGGACCAGCTCGTCGCGGCCATGCCCCAGAAAAACGCCTCCTTGCCCGGCTGATAACCGGTCGGGAAATTACGCTTCTGGAACATCAGGTAAATGATGTCGCCATTGAAATAGCCGAGCACCAGCCGCCGGCGCAACGGCAGATAGGCGAAATGGGGCGCAAGCCCGGCACTGAAAATGACGAACCGCAAGTTGACCATGGCGGCAGTCAGCAAGATGGTCCAGAGCGGAAGCTTGGCGGCGAACAATGGCAGCACAGCCAGTTGCGACGATCCCGCGTAGGCCGCGAGCGACATCCCGAGCGCCTGCGGCACGGTCAGCACGGACTTGGCCATCGCAATGCCTGTGACGAGGCCCCACGAGAACGTGGCCGGAACCGCCGGAGAGAGGGTTTTGACGCCATCGAGAAACGCGCGTCGGTTGAGGTCTGACAGCCGGTCGAACATGGAGATTGGTGCGAGTCGCGGTGTGCTTGTGCGGTTGAGCGGCGGATCCAGCGGATCCGGCGAAGAACGGGCAAGGGCCCGACGACCAGCGCCGACCCGTTGCGGATCGAGACTGAATCGCTGTCCAGGATGACCAAAACGTGACCCGACACCACCGCCTGAGCCTTGAATCGCGCCGAGTCTCATGTCCTGTCTCAGGCCCACCCATCCAGATGGAGGCCTTTCGGCCGTCCCTCAGGTTTGCTTTCGAACCGCAACGTTGACTGCAGCCTGAGCACATCGCGTGACGGCGAAAGGCAAATTATAGCGTCGTGAAAGGCGTCAAATGGCCGACGACGCCCATTTTTTGATCGAAAAGACGCTAAAATGACGGTCTTTGGCCGCCCGGCCGTTTGCCGGTTTTGCACTGGAATCCATGCCCCGCGCGCTGTCTCCGGACAGGCGCCTCGGCTCGGAACAAGGCGCATAAAGCCCGTTGTCATCGCCATGCTCGTCAAGCGGGCGAAAGATGCGGACGTTTAGCTGGTGAAACAAACTGGCATAAGCTGGCGAAATAAGCCGGTGCAACGGGCAGCCCACTCAATATCTGCACACTACTCGCCAGGAGAAATCGTATGTCAATGGCCGACCGCGACGGCAAGATCTGGATGGATGGCAAGCTGATCGACTGGCGCGACGCCAACATCCACGTGCTCACCCACACGCTGCATTACGGCATGGGCGTTTTTGAAGGCGTGCGCGCCTACAAGACCGGCAACGGCACGTCGATCTTTCGCCTGAAAGACCACACCAAGCGCCTGCTCAACTCCGCCAAGATCTTCCAGATGGAAGTACCGTTCGACCACGCAACGCTCGAAGCCGCGCAACTCGAAGTGGTCAGCGTGAACAAACTGGAATCGTGCTATATCCGGCCGATCATCTGGGTGGGATCGGAGAAACTGGGGGTATCGGCGAAAGGCAACACCATTCACGTCGCAATCGCTGCGTGGCCGTGGGGCGCCTATCTCGGCGACGACGGCATTGCGAAGGGCATTCGCGTGAAGACGTCATCGTTCACGCGCCATCATGTGAATGTCTCCATGGTTCGCGCGAAGGCGTCCGGCTGGTACGTGAATTCGATTCTCGCGAATCAGGAAGCCATCACCGACGGTTACGACGAAGCGCTGCTGCTCGACGTGGACGGTTACGTGTCCGAAGGCTCCGGTGAAAACTTCTTCCTGGTGAACAACGGCAAGCTGTACACGCCGGACCTGGCTTCGTGCCTGGACGGTATCACGCGCGACACGGTCATCACGCTCGCACGCGACTTCGGCATTCAGGTGATCGAAAAGCGCATCACGCGCGACGAGGTTTACACCTGCGACGAAGCCTTCTTCACCGGCACGGCCGCTGAAGTCACGCCGATCCGCGAGTTGGACAATCGCACCATCGGCGAAGGCAAGCGTGGTCCGATCACGGAGAAGCTGCAAAGCGCTTTCTTCGATATCGTGAGCGGCAAGAACGAAAAGTACGCCGATTGGCTTGCGCAGGTTAAGTAGCCTTAAGTGCAATCCGACGCATGACGTGCTGCGGTGAGACTGGCTTTCCGGGTTCGAATCTCCAACTCGAAAAACCAAGCTCACCGCGTCCCCAGACTAGAACGAACGAGATTCCTCATGAGCGAACTGAAGGAAATGCCGCTGGTCCAGTTGTCGGCGAAAGATGTGCCGGCGTTCTGCCCGAACCCCAACATGCCGCGCTGGAGCACGCATCCGCGCGTTTTCCTCGATATCTCCCACGGCGAAGCGCGTTGCCCGTATTGCGGCACGCGCTACAAGCTGAAAGACGGCGAAACGATCAAGGGTCATTGAATCTTCGTGACTCTTCGCGACTCTTCGACTTCGCGAAAAGAAGCGGCTTGCGGCTTGAACCACGCCGCCCGCTTTTTCTCGCGGCCACTAACCATGTTGTGCTGCAATCAGCCGATGCTGCCGCCGATCCCGTTGAACACCACGCTCCGGCCGCGCTCCCTATCCGGAAAAGCACTGAAAGCACAACACCTCGCGCCTCGACGCCGGACAATCCGGGTACCGGACACTGGATGCCGGGCGCCTTCCCCCAAAATTGCAACAACGCGCCCGCCTGCCAAGGTGTGAGCTGCGTTATTTTTGAGACTGGAACTTACATAAATGCGTCGCGCGTTGGTTATCGCACCGAACTGGATTGGTGACGCATTGATGGCGCAGCCGCTGTTTTCGCTGCTGAAAAAGCTGCATCCGCGCATTGTCATCGATGCTGTCGCGCCCGCCTGGGTCGCACCCGTGCTGGAACGGATGCCCGAGATCCACGACGTCTACGCCACCGATCTCGCCCACGGCAAGCTGCAAATGCTGCGGCGCTGGCAACTCGCGAGCGATCTGCGCGACGTGGGTTACGACGCCGCGTACGTGCTGCCAAACTCGTTCAAATCGGCGCTGATTCCGTGGATGGCGGGGATCAACCTGCGCGTCGGCTACACGGGCGAGAGCCGTTATGGCCTGCTCAACGTGCGGCACGCGAATCCGGCCAAGGGTCAACGCCCGCCCATGGTGGGCCAGTACGCCGCCCTCGCCTACGCGCCGGGCGCGAAGCTGCCTTGGATGCAGGAAAACGCTACGGTTCCCATGCCGGTGCCGCGACTCGATACCGACCTGAACGAAGCCGCGCGCGTCTCCGCCCGCTTTAATCTCGATACGCGTGCGCCGCTCGTCGTGTTTTGTCCGGGTGCGGAATACGGTCCGGCAAAACGCTGGCCGCCGGAGCATTTCGCGACGCTCGCGCAGTTCATCGCGCAGTCGTTTCCGTATGCACGGATCGTCGCGCTCGGGTCGCCAAAAGACTCGCCCATCGCACAGGCCATTGCCGATCGCGCGCCGAACGTGCGCAACCTGTGCGGGCAAACGTCGCTCGGCGAAGCCTGCGCGCTGATCTCTCGCGCGAGCGCGGTCGTCACCAACGATTCCGGCCTGATGCATGTGGCTGCCGCGCTGCGCCGCCCGCTGGTGGCCGTGTTCGGCTCGACCGACCCGCGCCACACGCCGCCCCTCTCCGATCTCGCAAAGGTACAATGGCTGCACCTCGAATGCAGTCCTTGCTTTGCCCGCGAGTGCCCGCTGGGTCATTTGAACTGTTTGCGTGAACTCGGCGCCGAGCAGGTTTTCGGCGATTTACGCGGCATGTTGATGATGCAGCGTCATTAAGGCGGAGATTGAGCTGGAGCGGCTTCGGCGCCACAGCTCATGCTGATCGAGCGGGTTTGGCCGGGCCGCTTCGAAGATTGCTTCATGACTTCGTCAGGGCAACATCTGCCACGCCCGCTTCGCCGGCGCCGTGTCCGCGTCCTCCCGAGTTCCCATCGGCGGCGCGTTTGCGGCTCCTGGCAAGTCCTGACATGCCAATGTCCCTAAGCCGGGGCATGCTTTTGAAACTTGACCGAACCGTGGCGCTTTACTGTCCGGGAACATCGGGCGCCATGCATCGACCGTTAGAGACCCACTAGCCATGCCACGTTTTGCCCGCCTCTTCGAAGCCGCCGCCGATACCCTCAATGCCTATTACCAGGCTGTCGCGGAGGGCAATATCGACAGCGTCATGGCGCTCTGGATCGACGAGGAATTCGCCACCTTCATCTGTGCGGACGGCTCGCATCTGAGCGGCCTGGACAGTATTCGCGCGGGCCTGGCGGCGCAACTGGGAAACCGGCCGGTCACGGTCGAGCCGCTCGATATCCGCGTATACGACAGTCTCGGCACCGTGGTGTACGCCATCGCTGAAGCGCATCAGCCTTCCGAACCGGGCAGCACGCCCGTCATGGTGTTCAGCACCTATGTGATGGTCCACGAACGTGGCGAATGGCGCATTGCACATATCCACGCTAGTGCGATGCCAGACGAAGCCGCAGGCCAAGTTGCGGCGAAAATGCGACATGGACAAGGTCCACTGCATTGACATCGTTTTTGCGGGTACGCTGGGCGGGGTAGCCGGCGTCCGCGGCTCGACGATTGCTGTCACAGTTTGATCTGCAGACCGTCGGCATCCGTTCGCATCCTGCATCCTGTTCGAAGACGCGCCATGAAACGCGATCACGCTCATCTAATTCCTGACGCTCCGGCGCTGGCGCCCCCCTCTGCGCTTGAGCAAAACGCTTCGGCAGCTCTCAACGCAGCGAGCCAGACAACGCTTGAACCGCTGGCCGAATGGCTGTACCGAGCGCCTCGATGGCTGCCTACCGCGCACGCACAGACTATTGTTCCGGCGTTGTTCGCACAGCGGCCGACGGTGAAATACCGACGGGAAAGGTGGACGACCCCGGACGGCGATTTCATCGATCTTGACTGGCTGGCTTATGACGTTGAAGGTGAAGGCAACAGGCGCGTTCATTCCGATGCCGCCACCGCGAACGGTTCGCACCCCTCGCACTCCGCTCCGCGCGAGCCTCGAAACTCCGCCGCAAAACCGTTCGATGAAGCCGCAGCCTTGCACAATGGCGTCAGCGGCTGCACGGGCGCGACGCGAGCTCCCGAGCCGACAGCCCCGCTCTTTGTGCTCTTCCACGGACTCGAAGGCAGCTCGGACTCGCATTACGCACGCGTGCTGATGGCCGAAGCGAAGGCGCGCGGCTGGTTTGGCGTGGTGCCGCATTTCCGCAGTTGCGGCGGCTCGATGAATCTCCTCCCGCGCTTCTACCATCTCGCCGATAGCGCCGAAGTCGACTGGGTCCTGCGTCGGTTGAAGGCGCAACACGCCGGGCCGGTGATCGCGGCGGGGGTATCGTTGGGCGGAAACGTGCTGTTGCGATGGTTATGCGAGCAGGAGCAGGACGCGGCCGCCATTCTGGATGCCGCTGCCGCAATCTCCGCTCCTCTCGATGTCCACGCCGGCGGCCACGCGATATCGCAGGGTTTCGGCATGGTCTACACGCGCAGCTTCCTCAAGACGCTCAAGCGCAAGGCGCTGGCGAAACTCGACCAGTATCCCGGCCTGTTCGACCGCGACGCCATGCTCGCAGCGCGCACCATGCACGCCTTCGATAACGCCGTGACCGCGCCGCTTCACGGTTTCCGCGATACCGAGGACTACTGGACCCGCGCCACAACGCGGCCCTATCTGCCGCGTATCGCCATTCCAACCCTGGTCCTGAACGCCCGCAACGATCCGTTCCTGCCTGGACGGGTGTTGCCGTCGGCGGCGGAAGTTTCCGCGGCTGTGACCCTCGATCAACCCGCGCATGGCGGCCACGTCGGTTTCATGACCGGGCCGTTTCCGGGGCGGATCGACTGGTTATCGCAGCGGGTTTTCGGCTATTTGCAGACCCATGTGCATCACGCGCATCACGTTCCACACCAAACGGATTCCGAGCATGGATGAGATCGTCAAACAGGCGCTGGCCAAATGGCCCAACGTTCCGCATTGCACCGGCTGGCTGCTGCTCGACCGGCGCGGCCAGTGGCGCATGCGCGACGACACCACGCAGGCGGCAGGTCTTCCCGGCGATATCATCCGGCACGACGCGTTGCTGGGTTTCATCAACCGCAATTACGCCGCCGATGCCGACGGCCAGTGGTTCTTTCAAAACGGCCCGCAGCGCGTGTATGTGGAACTGGGTTACACGCCGTGGATCGTGCGGCTGAGTGAGATATCCGATGAGACCGATGGCGCGCTGCGGCTGACCGATCACGCAGGCGGGCGGTTTGAGCCGACAGCGGTTTGGCTCGACGATGAAGGTGGCGTGCTGTTTTCGGACGACGCCGATGCGTCGGATGTGCCCCGTTCGCCCCGCGTCGCCGCGTTGCACGATCACGATCTTGATCTGTTTTCCACGCACGCCGATCTCGACGATAACGGCGGCGTATTCCATTTCGCGGCTGGCCTGGACCTGACGCTGGGGCGTATCGAACGAGCCGATGTGCCGGGCAAGTTTGGCTTTGTCACCAGCCCGGCGGCGAAAGCGGCGGCCTCGTAAAGCCTCCTAACTATCGTCCTTCTCCAACTCGCGCTCTTCTTTGTAGCGTGCCTGGAAGTCGCGTAGACGCGCCGAAATAGTCGATAAATCGTAGAAACTCGCGCTCTTGAGATCGCGGGCAGCTTCCAATTGCCGGATCGCGGAAGGCCATGCGCCATCGAGCGCAAGTTTCTCGGCCATCGCGCGATGCTGCTGCATTGGATCATTCGCGCCGACACTCGCCTGAGCCAGATATCGCCACCAGTCGGGCTGGGTCGGATCGGCGCGCGTTTCGCGGCGGGCGAGCGCCTGGGCATCGGTAAAACGACGCGCGGATAACAACGCCTGCAAGTGCGTTTCGACGGCCGCGTGGGAATCGGGCCAGCGCTCCTGGGCAATTTCGGCGAGATGGACGGCTTCGGCGTCGTGACCTGAGAGGCGCGCGATCTCGGCGGCGAGGACATCGAGGCTCGGGGAACTGCGCGGTAGACGGCTTGTAACGACGATGGGGCTGAGGTTCACAATTGGGGCGGTTGACGAACCCGCGGCGTTTAGCGATGCGAGAGCCGTGCTGGCTAGCGAGGCGACATCGACGGAAGGAGCGGGGGTGTTGCTTGATGGCGTGCTTGCAGCGCTTTTTTCAACGCGTTGTACGGTGGCGCGTCCGGGTGATTCAGACGATACCGGCGGCGTGCCCGCTGCTCTTGTTGCGTTTTGCCGGAGTTGTGGCGAGAGCGACCGGGCGCCCGGTTCACTCTTGGACGTCCAGCGCGATTCCACCGAAACGGGTCGCGCGCTCGATTCACTCGTGGTCGTCCGGTGCGCTTCCGCCGATAACGACTGAGCATCCGAGTCATGCGCCTTAGCCCCGCGCGATTCCGTTGATATAGACCGCATGCCCGATTCGCGTTTTACCGCACCCGCGCCTGCATCCTCATGCCTCTCGCGGCCCTCAAACGCCCGCCGCGCTTCACCCAACGCTTCCGCCGCGGCCCCATAGTCGCCCACTAGCGTCTGCGCGAGCGCGACTCCGTACCAGTTCGCCGATACATTCAGCGCGGTCTCATCGTTGATTTCAGAGCGCAAGCGGCTGGCGATATCGCGATATTCACTCGCCGACTTGACCTGCAACACGCGCGCCCGTGCCCGTACAAAACCGTACTCTGGCCCCTGGCGAGGTTGTCGATACGACACCCGGCGTGCCCGGTCCTCCATGTCGGCCATGCGCTCACCGGTCAGCGGATGCGTGCGCAGATACGGCGGCAAGCCGTTATCGCCCATGGCCGTACGGTCGAGGCGCGCGAAAAAGGCGACCATCGCGTAGGGATCGTAGCCGGCCGCGCTCAGCATCTGGAAGCCGACGCGGTCCGCCTCGCGTTCCGCCGCGCGCGAAAAACGCAACTGGCTATCGATCGCGAAGGCCTGGCCGCCCATCGCGATGCCCATGCCCAGATCGCCGCTATGCGCCACCACGCCCGCCAGCAGACCAAACAGCATGGCCGCGAGCGCCGCATACGTGCTGCGCTCGCTCGTGCTCATCATGCGAGCGATGTGCCGCTGCAGCACGTGTCCCATCTCGTGTCCAACCACCGATGCCAGCTCCGACTCCGTCTCGGTCGTCGAGATCAAGCCCGTGTTCACGCCGATAAAACCACCGGGCATCGAAAACGCGTTGATCTGCGAATCGCGGACGGGGAAAAGATCGAAGTCGGGTAGATAGCTGCCGATATATTGCGATGTCGCCGCCGCCGATAACCGCGTCGCAATCGAATTCAGGTAGTCGCGGATGAGCCAGTCATCGAGATAATCGGGATCGCGGCGCAGATCGCGCATCAGCCGCTCGCCGAGGCGGCGCTCGGCTTGCGGGGTCAGCGTGCCGCCGGAACCATCGCCGAGATCGGGCAGCTGGAGCGCGTTCATCGACGCCTGGAGACCCGCTTTTTCACCCGGGCGGTTCGCGAAACGGGTTTCGGCGCCACCGTAGAGACCGAAAACGTTGGCGTCGATGGTGGTTGGGTTTGCGCTTGTCGATATGGTCGCGGGCGGGAATGGTGCTGGTGCTGGATCGGGGAGGAGCCTGGTGGTGAGGGGCGGGCTCTGTGTGAGGGAGGTATTCGGTGTATGCAGCGTGGCCGAAGAGGCCGCCGTGTTCGACGTGTTCGCACTTCGTGCGGCTGAAATCGCTTGCGCGAACGCGCCGGGCGGCATGCCCACGGTCAGGCACAACATGACAGCAACTAGTCGATTTGGACGCATGGCAAACTCTGCTATACGGGCGCCGAGGTGGCTCGAGGCCGACGGCTCAAACGCTGCGAACGGATAAGCGAAAACGACTTGAAAGGCTTATCGTAGCAGCGTGCGCGCGGCTGGACCACTCGTGCGCCGCTGTTATGATGAGCGCCCGTTGCAAGGAGAAGTTATGTCCGGACTTACACATTTCGATGCTTCTGGCGAAGCGCACATGGTCGATGTCGGCGACAAAAGCGAGACGCGGCGAGTGGCCATCGCGCGCGGCTCGATCGTCATGCTGCCCGCCACGCTCGCGCTGATCCGCGACGGCAAGGCCAAAAAAGGCGATGTACTCGGCGTCGCGCGAATCGCGGCGATCCAGGGCGCGAAACGTACCTCCGATCTGATCCCGTTATGCCATCCGCTGGCATTGACCCGGGTGGCGGTGGATTTTTCGATCGATGAAAATCTACCGGGCGTGTTTTGCGAAGTACGCGTGGAAACGGTTGGGCGCACAGGCGTGGAGATGGAAGCGCTGACCGCCGTGCAAGTGGGCCTGCTGACGGTTTATGACATGTGCAAAGCAGTGGATCGCGGAATGACAATCACCAATGTGAGGGTGCTGGAGAAGCACGGCGGGAAATCGGGAGATTGGGTGGCGGGGAGTTGATCACGGAACGCCTGACTAGTTAGCCAAGAAAAAGGCAGTTCCAACGCAAGTCGGAACTGCCTTTCTCTTTTAGCCGTCATCGATCTCTTCGAATTCAAGACTCGCAGTCACAGCGAAGTCGTCGATCAAACCCCCTCTCAATCATCGTCGTCATCACTATCATCGTCATTGGTCGTCGGTGTGGGCACGCCATACAGCTTCATCAGGTCGGCCTTAAACCCGGCCAACTGCTTACCCTGATCATCGAGTAACTGATAAACGTCGGACAGTTGTTGCGGCCAGTCGTGAAGCTCGGTGGAGAATATCTGCAACCGGGCGATGGTATCGAGCGCATCCTGCGACTGTCCGGCCAACGCCTGCAACACCGCATAACGCCGCAACACCGTTTCCCCCGGCAACAACGCCAGTGCCTGACGATGCATCGCGAGCTTCGTAGCGAGATCCTGGCTGTTCATCGGCAGCAATGTCGCGGCGCCATACTCACCCCAGGCGCGGAACAAAAACGACGGATCTGCTCGATATTGCTCAGCCGGCTGCGAGCCGTAATAGAGCACTTCCGAGCGGTTGTAGTCGCGCAAGATGGGGTACAGCGAAGCGAGTCCAAGCACCACCAGCACAACATACAACCCATACGAAAACGACCGTGATACCCATCGCACCGGCCGCGTTTCAAGCAAGCCAAAAATCAGCATCGCGGGCATCAGGTAGAACATGTACTGCTGCGGATACTCAACCAGCGCATGCATCATCAGCACGCCCAGCAGCGACAACGCGAAGATCCGCGCCGGCGTATGCGGCGCACGCAGCACACGCACGAGCCAGCACACCACGCTGAACAACACGATCGCCATGCCCAGCAAACCGGTTTTCGCGAGCAAGTCGATGAAGATATCGTGCGAATTGTTCGCAATCTCCACGCCGCCCAACTCCCGCACGAACTCGAACTGATGCAGCGGAAACTCACCCCAGCCGACACCCAGCAACGGATGCGTCAGGAACATGGTCCAGCCGTACTTCCACAGCGCAAGCCGCGGCGCAATCTGGTTTGCGTCCTGCATCCGCTCCGCCGCCGATTGACCGAGTTCCAGCTGAAACCGCAAGTTCGCCCAGCGAATCGCCGCGTTCACGGCGAAGAACAATACCAGTAGCACGATCGGAATCAGCCACGCGCGCGTCTTGCTGCGAGCAGCATGACTCGCAGGACCATCCGGGTCGTCGGCCACGGTCGCGCGGCCCTGAATGAAGGCCATCCAGAGTCCCGCGACCACGATCACGCCCATCTGCAACCAAGGTCCCCGCGACACCGTCAACGCGAGGCCTGCCGAAAATATCGCGGACAAGACGAACCAAACGGTCATCGGCAACCGTCGTGTCTGCACCAGATACAGCGCACCTGCCGTCGCGAACGCAATGTAGGTGGCAAGGTGATTCGCCTGCGCCATGTTGCCAAACGGTCGCCGTTCGATCGTAACGTTGTAAGCCACCACGAACGGCGAAAACTTCGACTCCATGTGGAACAACTGCACGACTTGGCAGAACACGGCAAACAAACCACCGACGATCAGCGCCGCCGCACCCCAGCGCAACACCTTCTCGCCCAGACCCGCGCGCACGAAGCCATAACCTGTATGCACCGCGATAAACGATGCCAACAGATAGCCGCCGCCGAGCCAGTTCATCGACGGCTGCGACACCGGTAAAACCACCGTCTGCGCCACGAGCAGCAAGCCGAGCACAAGCGGCATCAACGCGATGACCGGCGTCGCGAACGGCACGCGTGGCTCGGACAGACGCACGAACAGCGCCATTCCTCCACCAAGCGCCAGGAACAGTGCAAGTGCGCTGAACTCGGCGTAGAAGGTCGGAATGGGATAGGTGTGGTTGACGACCGCGAACGGGATCGTCAACGCCAGACAGAGGACAGCAAGAGAAAAGTAGCGCGCGATGTTTGAAGGCATGTGGGGTCGGGAACGTCGGCAACCGGCGCACTATACAAAAAATTACTCATGCTGTGCGGCGCCTGGCATGAAATGCGCCGAAATCACTGTCATTCCTGAAAATTCCGTGGTGGTTTCGGCAAAACATCGAGGCTGCCCGCAATCCGCGTGCTCGCTCACGAGCGTCATGACGACGGTTCATCGCGATTACGGTTTCATGCGGCCAGCCTTTCAGTTTTTCTCAATGCCTTTTCGACACTTAAGTCCGGCATTCCGGTGGCGAGAGATTAGGCGGTAATGTGGGTGCTTCCGAAGGTGAAGGACCCGCGCCCGGCGCCGGCAAGGACGATGCCGTTTTCGTGGCGGCGAAACATTCCCACGTGATCGATCCGGCCTGAACCGAACCCTTCGTCAGAACGGTCCGTGCAGTCGGCGTCTCGGCGTTGTCCGGCGTTGACGGCACAAGCACGAGCGTATTCGATCCAGCCGGCGCCACACGCGTGGAAAACGCGATGGTGACCTGTCCGTTGGTATCGTCGACATGAATTGACTCCACGTTGCGCGTCCCCGGCGGCGACGAATATCCACCGCCCAGGTCAGAACCGCTCGCGGCATTTTCCGCCACCGCCAAGCGTGCCGACGATGCCAGTGACAAGCCCTCGCCCACCCGGCTGCGCGCCAGATAATCCTGATAAGCCGGAATGGCGTACGCCGCGACCACACCGACAATTGCCAGCACGATCATCAACTCGATCAACGTGAAGCCCATCCCGAAGCGCTGTATCTTGCCGCGCGTGATCAGCCTTCGAAACCACGCCTTGCTGCTACCGACTCCATCTACCCTGCACACCGCTGCTGTCATTGCTGCTGCCATTGCTGAACTCCCAAAAAGACGAAGCGCCTGGTTGCATGATGCAATCCAGACGCTTCGATCTTATTGAGTGTTACCCGGTCTCAACAGTCAGCCTGACGGCCTATGGCTTGACCGAAATCAGTGCGCGACTTTCGCTTCCTTCGCCAGCACACGCCGCCGAAAGTACCAGCCGAAGGCCAGCACCAGCGCCGCGCCGGCCACGTGCGCCGTGTACTCGGCGCCCAGCACGTTCAACGCGGGCCAGCGGTCCAGGAACGGGTCGTCGATCATCAATCCGCCCGCGATCCAGCCGAGCAAACCAGCGCCGAGCGCAATCACGATCGGGAATTTGTCGAGCAGCTTGAGCACCAGCGTACTGCCCCATACGATCAACGGAATGCTCACCAACAAGCCAAAGATAACCAGCGCCAATCGATGCTGCGGATCGGCCGCTTCGGCAGCACCGGCCACGGCGATCACGTTGTCGAGGCTCATCACGGCATCGGCCACGATGATTGTCTTGATCGCGGCCCAAAGCTGGTCGGTCGGCTTGATATTCGGGTCGCTGTGATCCGGCATCATGAGCTTCACGCCGATCCACAACAACATAAGCCCGCCGACGAACTTGAGGAATGGGATGTCGAGCAGCACGACGGCGAACGAGATCAACGCGACCCGCAGCACAATGGCTCCGAGCGTGCCGAGCAGCACGCCGCGCGTGCGTTGCTCCGGCGGTAAATTCCTGCAGGCGAGCGCGATGACGACGGCGTTATCGCCGCCAAGAAGGATATCGATAACGATAATCTGTAGAACAGCGCCCCAATGGAGCGTGGCGAAAAATTCGAGCATGAAAAAACCGGTGAACGACACGACAGCGACAGAAAAAACGCGCGATAAAAAAAGCGGGGAAGCCTTAGCTCCCCCGCTTTTAGAATCGACGTTTTACGAAAGACTTACGTAAGCATAACGCAGCCCTGCGTTTTCTGTCGATCGGCCATTCCTTAAACCCTTAAAGCATCGCCTTCAACAGACGCGCCATTTCCGACGGGTTCTTCGTGACGGTAATACCGCATGCTTCCATGATTTCCAGCTTGGCATCGGCCGTATCCGCACCGCCCGAAATCAGCGCGCCCGCGTGACCCATGCGCTTGCCGGCCGGAGCCGTGACGCCCGCGATGAAGCCAACCACCGGCTTCTTCATGTTGTCCTTGATCCAGTAAGCCGCGTTCGCTTCGTCCGGGCCACCGATCTCGCCGATCATGATCACGGC
>NZ_JAQGMM010000528.1 GCF_028292365.1 Caballeronia sp. | reverse complement strand
AATACCGCCGCCCAAAAACCACCCGGCCACGACCTCAATGGGCGTATGTGCGTCCTGCACGACCCGGCAGACTCCGATCAGCGCGCCGAGTGCCAACCCTGAGGCTGCGCCCAGCCTGTACCACCCTGCGCCCCTGCTGCCGGCAAGCAAACCCAACGTCACGCCCCACACCGCCGATGTCAGCATGGTGTGGCCGCTGATCACGCGAAAATCGATGGAGCGAATCTCAATGCTGCAGCCTGCATACAGGATCTTGTTCACACCGACCAGCGCCAGCGCGCCTGCGAGCGACCCTATCCACATCCATGCTTCGCGCTTGTCGGTCGTGCTTAGCCACAACGCACATCCGGCTGCCAAAGGAATGGTCAACCCCGCGTCGCCGAAATTGGTGATCAACCTCAAAACTGTCGTACCCGTCATACGCCCCCCGAAAAACGCACCCTTGCGCGGTGGTGACCAGGATCGTCCCCGCTGCGCCTGTTGCGCGCTGTGCCAACTGCTTTATATGCTTGTTTTAACCGGTGTTTCTAACGCCGCCTTAACCCACCTTAGCCCTTAACGTAACTTCCTCATTCCTCCGCGGCTTTCCTGCGTCCGGCCAGCCGGTATTCGGTCGGTGAAATGGACAGGCGCTTGCGGAATATCTTGGCCAGTCCATCGCCGCTGCCGGCGCCGCATCGGCGCGCGATCTTATCGACGGGAAGGTCGGTCGCGGCGAGCAGCATGCAACTGGCATCCAGTCGCGCCCGCAACAAATACTCCGACGGCGTCAATCCGATCTGCGCCTTGAAGCGGCGCAGGAAATTGCGCTCACTCATGGTCGCCACGCGCGCGGCATCCGCAATCGAAATCGGCCGGATGTAATTTTCACGCATCCACCGCGCCGCTGCGTCGATTTTTTGTCGCACGCCGCCTATGTCGGTGTCGTCGAGCACGGCGGACAATTTCGGCCATGCGCCCGGAATGGAACGCTCTGATACTTCTCGCGCCACCGCTGGACCGTAATCACGCTTGATGATGGACAGGGCGGCTGCGATCGGACCCTTGGGGTCATCGAGCGTCAGAGTCTGCTCCGCGATGAACAGCGAGCTCGTCAGGGCGGACGCCGCTGTCGGGTCTTCGAAGTCGGGCACCCGGTTCTGCAATGAAAGATTCGCCGCCGCGAGGATCTGCGAGCCTTCGCCGATGGCCTTTACAAACGATATCTTCGGCGCAACCCGGCTGAGCCGCCTGAGCAACTGCGTGTCCAGTTTAGCGCGCTGCGCGCCTTCGCCGCCCGCAATGAAGAGGGCGTCGCACTCTCTCATCCAGCGCGTGTCCAGACTTTCGGTCCAGATTCGCATGGAGCAGCTGCTGGCAACGCTGCCGCCATCGCTGGATAAAAACAGCAGGGCATAATCCGGTGCATCGCCCGACTTGACGGCGACGGACTCGGACAACGTGTCGATCTCGTTGGCGAGCGAAAACACCTCCGATATCGAACTCACCTCGACTAGCGAGAAGTCTTCGAAGATCAGTATGCCGATCCGCTTGGGCGCGGTCTTGCCTTCCTGTATCGCTTCATGCATGGCTTCTTGCATCGCTTCGTGTGCTGATCCTGGGCCTGATCCGTGCAAGGCTCCGGAGGCGGTTTCATGCTCGGGCCCATGCCGGTTCGAGCGGGACGCATCGGGCGCCGGCGCAGATGCAGAGTCGGCACTCGGCAATCGCACTATCTGCAGCCGGCTCATACCAATGACGTGTCCCATCATTTGTCTCCGTTGTCGGTCCGGGCGGTGGGGATTGATCTCATATGCGTCGCACT
Source organism: Caballeronia sp. (assembly GCF_028292365.1). GTDB lineage: Bacteria > Pseudomonadota > Gammaproteobacteria > Burkholderiales > Burkholderiaceae > Caballeronia. The sequence goes on along the minus strand of NZ_JAQGMM010000528.1, from coordinate 2,526 downwards.
ATACGCGGCGCCATCAAAGCGTCAGGGCGGCCGTCTGAAAAGAACGAGATGTTGGCAGATGGTTTCGATATTCAAGTAATAAGCTGACCATCAGTGATCAAAAAAACTAGTCACGGGGTCTCTCCTTCGTGCTGCACGACGCCCTGCATGAGGCTTTGCACGAGAGACCGCGTTGACCAGAATTCTGGCCCGTTATCGAGCGCCGGACAAAACAAGGGGGTCGGACATGCTCAAGGTACGCAAGGCGGTGTTTCCCGTCGCAGGACTCGGCACGCGCTTTCTTCCTGCGACCAAGGCAAGTCCGAAAGAAATGCTGCCCATCGTCGATAAACCGCTGATCCAGTACGCGGTGGAAGAGGCGGTCGCGGCCGGCATCACGGAAATGATCTTCGTCACGGGTCGAGGCAAGCGCGCGATTGAAGATCATTTCGATAAATCATACGAAATCGAAGCGGAGCTGGAAGCACGCGGAAAACGCGCGCTGCTTGAACTCGTACGCAGTATCAAACCGTCTCACGTCAATTGTGTCTACGTGCGCCAGGCGGAGCCGCTCGGACTGGGCCACGCCGTGCTGTGCGCGGAAAAGCTGATCGACAACGAACCGTTCGCCATCATGCTCGCGGACGACCTGATCGACGGCGAGCCGCCCGTGATGGCACAGATGGTCGAGGTCTTCAACCACTATCACTCGTCGGTGCTGGGCGTGGAGGAGATCGATCCGCGCGAGTCGGGGTCGTACGGTGTGATTGAAGGCCGGCAGTGGGATGACGGGCTCTTCAAGATAGCCAGCGTGGTGGAGAAGCCTGAGCCGGCGTTGGCGCCATCCAATCTTGGCGTGGTCGGACGCTATGTGCTGATGCCGCGCATCTTCGAACATTTGCGCAAGCAGAAGCCGGGCGCGGGCGGCGAGATCCAGTTGACCGATGCGATCCAGGCATTGCTTGCGCATGAACAGGTGCTGGCCTACCGCTACAAGGGCAAGCGCTTTGACTGCGGCAGCAAGCTGGGTTATCTGAAGGCCACGGTTGAGTTCGCGTTGCGTCACCCGGAAGTGGCAGAGCCGTTCAAAGCCTATTTGCGTGCGTTTCTCGCGAGCCGCAGCCCCGCGCCGGTGACGAACGAGGTACCGCTCGACGCGGCGCCGGAACTGATTGGTTGAATAAATTTGCTCAATGGAGCGGCTACCGGCTACGTTCATGAGCCGCATTTCATGGACCACGAATCGATGGACGCGCCGCACCAGTGTTAGCTGCAGACACGTCCGGCGAACAAGGTGAACAGGATTCGAATTGCAGCATGAACCGCGTTGTACGTAGCGCTAGCCCCCCGGCGCGCGCTATGGTCTTTAGCCCGCCATGTGCGGGCTTTTTTTTCGTGCGTTGCACGTAAAAAAAGCGGCTCGTCGAGCCGCTCATAGCGCCACCGGTTCCACTCATGGGCCTTAGCGAAAGTACGCTTTTGCGTTCGGATGCACGTCTTCGCGAGCCAGCACTTCTGCGGGCATCAGCCATGCGTAGTCGCTATGTTGATCGAAGCGGCCGATCGGCACCGAGCCGCCCAGCATGATCGAATAAGCGAGCGCGACATAGTGCGTGCCAATGCCCGGGACGCCTGCAAAGTTGTCGTCGTAGTAGTGCTCGAACACGCCGAACAGGCGCGACGACGAGCGCTGTACGCTGGCTATGCCCAGCTCGTCGCGCACCACGCGGGTGAACGCGGTATCGAGCGTTTCACCTTTGCGGACCCGGCCGCCCGGCACGAACCAGGAGTCTTGCGCAGGGCGGTTGCGACGTTGTCCCAGCAGCACGCGACGGTTGCCGTCGGTCACGATCAGGTCAATGGAAACAAGCGGTGTCAGCCGGATGGCATTGAGGAAATCCCCGTCATCGAGGATGACGGACGCATCGGACACGGGTGCCTTCTTAAGCAGATCCGCCTGTTGCGCGGCGGCTGCGACTGATGAAAACGAAGAGAGATCGGTCACGCTCGTGGTACCTCAGTCATGTTCATCGTTATTGAATAAGCGCGCGGCGACGTGGCCGATGAAAAGCACCACTAGGGCGATCAGCGCGCAGACTGCCAACCCACCGCCGAGCATTGCGACGACAATGATCGCCGTCCAGCGCAGGCCGTCCATGATGGTTCCGAGTGTGCTTTGGATCGCTGTGTTTGCGGCTCGACACGCAATGTTTGCGTGACTCCGTTCACTGCGTCGGCATTTTATGCAGATGAGTCAGTTTAGCGCGCGGTCATCGCAGCCGTATCGGCTTTGAACTGGCTTATTACGCCGAAAGATCGCGTTTGGGAGCCAATCGGAGGAAACGTCCTTGATCGGTCTTGTGGATGCGTCATAGCCAGGAGAAAGCGCTGCCTTCTGATGCAAGGTGTACCTGGATCATGCTGTGTTTCTCGCAAACCAGGCAATCTCGTTGACTCTTGTTGGCGGCGCGTCAGACGTCCTTTGGTTCTTCAACCGACGCGCCTGCGGAATGCTTCATTTTCCCGGTGATGTCGCTGACATTTTCA